>JAQUEZ010000258.1 GCA_028684915.1 Desulfobulbus sp. | reverse complement strand
GATCCCACCAACTCGGACCACCACTCAGCAGAGACACAATCGGGGCAGCGCCGTGCAGCTGCGATTGAAATTGAATGCACAGCTTAAACTCAAGGGATATTTGTCTTGACCCAAGGGTCCACTTTACTCAACGTCCCTTACCTCGAACAAATAGGATTGAACAACCGTTTTGACCATTGGCAGGAACTGTGCCGAGAAATTGAATTATGAAGAGAAGTGGCTCCGATTTTCTGGACAGAATCAGTGGATGATTAAGGTGGGGATTGGCAGTCTCAATTTGTTCTACGAAGGAAAGATTTGAGCTTATCCCTGAGGACCCCATGGCCTATCTCATCATGGTGTATTCATCATAGAAGGCATTTCGCTCATGCCCCCCAACCACAGGGGAGGTGCACCATGAAAGTTTCCCAAGCGGTCGATTTCCACCTGCAGGACGCATTCATATTGGGGGTGCCTGTTTTTGGCGAATAAATCAATTTGCGGAACATTTGGTGTTAATGGATGAAAAAGGCCATCACAGCAAAGTGCCATGATAGCCCATGTCATTGAACATGATAATTACAGCCTTTTCCACTAATAATAGTGAGTAGACCATTGCTGATGCTCATGAAACAATGGCGCAATCGAGGTTTGAGTCAGTCTATTTTTTTAATATTTACATCTTGCTTCATCTCCTGTTTTTCCACCGTAAGCAGTATGTAATCATGGTCGTTTTCATTGGCGCAGAGATAAACCCAGTATTCACTTTGGCCTTTTTTCAGGGTCATGGTGGTGTACCGGTCATAGGAGGTACCACTGGGTGACTCACCCAAATACTTATTTGCGGTGTCGGGAAAAGCTGGATAAAGGTCGGCGTGATAATCACCCAAGATGGTGCCACCATCACTTTTCACCGCATTTTGAAAATTGCGGATGACCTGGATCGAACTAGCAGGCATGGCCCCTTCTTTCAGCTTATAACTAATCGCTACAACCTTGCCTTCAATATTCGTGTAATCTTTAGGGGTTGACCATTGCTGAAGTTCTTGTTTTGGAAATGCAACCGCATCGAACTCCCGAGCCGCACAACTATAAATTTCAAAGTTGGGCATACGGGAAAACATAGGATGATCCTTGCAGTTTTCCGCATCCTCAGCCCATGCAGAGGTTCCACACCACATCATCGTCAGTAGAGAAGCAGTAGCAATAATCCGTTTCATCGCGTTTTCTCCTGAAATAGAAAGAGTAAGCACTTCTGTTAATAGATTGAAATGATAGCGCGATTATAACGGTACTCTTCAAGGCTGTCCAAATATTGATGCGAGTCCCTAAGTAAATTTTGATGGACTCGTAAAAAGTCGATCACACTCTAAGAGATGGCTAGGTAAAAACACAGAGATACAAGGAGCTGTGTTTTCCCCGGCTCGAAAGGCATACATAAAGTATGTCGAGCGTCGGGAAAAAACGCTGCAACGCAGTAGATCGAAGTTTTTACGAGACCATCACACTTGCCCCGGATCATTTTCTCCCATTACTGCCCTAATTTTGGTGGCAAGGTCCTGCATGGTGAACGGCTTCTGCAGGAAATGCACCCCTTCATCTAACACACCGTGATGAGCAATGACGTTGGCTGTGTAGCCAGACATGAATAAGCGTTTGAGATGAGGATAGAGGGGTAACAAATTTCTGGCTAGGTCACGGCCGTTCATCTCTGGCATAACCACATCGGTCATGAGCAGATGAATTTTGCCAGCATACTCCCGAGCCAAGCTGATGGCTTCGACTGCTGAATTTGCGGGCAAGACAGTGTACCCTTGGAGCTCTAGCATCACCGTGGTCATTTCCAGAATCATAGGCTCATCTTCTACCAAGAGAATAGTCTCATGCTCGGTTGTGACTAGTTCGGTTTCCTCTGGCTCAGGTAGCTTCTCATCCTTGGCCTTGTGCCGGGGCAGGTAAACCTTGAAAGTTGTCCCCAAACCCAACTCGCTGTAGACATAGATAAAACCATCGTTTTGCTTGACTATGCCATAGACAGTGGCCAACCCCAAACCGGTTCCCTTCCCCATCTCCTTGGTGGTGAAAAATGGTTCGAATAAGTGCGAAATCGTCTCGCGGTCCATGCCGCAACCATTGTCGCTCAGCATCAGCAATACATATTCACCGGGGGCAAAGCCTACATGTGAGGCGCAGTAGGCTTCATCAAGAATTACGTTACCCGTTTCAATAGTGATCCTGCCTGTATCTCCGATAGCATCACGGGCGTTGACACACAGGTTGGCAAGAATCTGGTCTATCTGCGTGTAGTCCATTTTGATTGCACCCAGATTCTCGTCCGGAAGCCACACAAGATCGATATTCTCGCCAATGAGCCGTCGCAGCATAATAAGCATGCTTGCCACAGTTTCGTTGAGGTCGAGTACTTTGGGCGCCACGGTTTGCTTCCTGGCAAATGCCAACAGTTGTCGAGTCAGATCGGCTGAGCGCTGTGCGGCCTGTTGAATCCCTCGAAGAGCAGAAGACATAGGCTGATCTGCCGTCTCCTTCTTAAGAACTATTTCCGTGTAACCCAGAATTACTCCCAACATATTATTGAAGTCATGGGCGACACCGCCTGCCAATCGGCCAACCGATTCCATTTTCTGCGACTGTATTAACTGATTTTGCAGTTTCTCGGCTTCCGCCTCCGCCCGCTTACGTTCTGTGATGTCAATCCCAATCCCCATCAAATAAAGCTGCCCTTGCGTCTCAAATCTGATACCAGTGAGGATGAGAGGCACAGATCGGCCATCTTTTGTGAGAAGATGAGCTTCAATCGAAGCTCTGCCTTTGGCCATTACATCTTCAATGGCCCCCAATACGGCGTCTTCAGATTCGGGCGCATGCCAATCCGTAACATGACGGCCCTCAATTTCTCCAATCTCATAACCGAAGAGCGATTCGTGTTCCCTGTTCCAAAGAATCAATTTCAACTCGGGATATGTGTAGAGGTAGAAAATGCCAGGCAGGCTATCGATTATTGATTTCGAAAGGAGTTGCTCCTGCCGCAGAGCGCTCTCGGTCTGCTTATGATTTTCAATCTCGCGGGCAAGTTTTTCATTTGCCTGTTGCAGGTTATCGTTTGCGTGGGAAAGCTGATCCGTCCGTTCGGCGACTAAATTTTCCAGGAACTGATTTCGGTTCTCCAGTTCCTGCATTGGATAGATTTCACCCTCACGAACCAGATGGTAAGGAATGGAGATACTGCTGTGCGATATCTTCCACCCACTTGATTCCAAACGGAAAATCAATACAAGACGTGCGACCTCTTTTGAGAGAATATGGTCTTCGAGGGGGAGATGTATAGTGAAAAAACCGGTCGCAACAGCGACCGTATCCGCCAGTGACTGGATGGCAAGATCCTTCAGTTCAATGCGGATCGGATTTTTAATCTGGGCGAAATCCTGACGAGTAATGGCAACCCATTCTTCCCTATTCTTGACAAGGACATCCCCACCTCCAGTAAAACCCGAAAAATCCTCGCTAAAATGCGTAGTGAGTCGGTCATCGCGAGATGAATACATTCGCAGGTAGTCGTCAAAGAGTTGACGGATTATTTTTTCGTCTCTTGGGTCCATTGACTGAATCTTGTTAGTCGCTGAGAGGAAAGAGTAGTGTACGCGGAAGGGTCAGCTGATATTTTACAATATTTTTCCCAAATGCAATGGTGTTTTAGAGGGACTTAAAATCTGACGAAGTCGTAAAAAGTCTCAGTGCGAAGATTTGCACTCAATATATTGTAGCCTTATGCGCAAGCCATATCTGCATAGCGTATGTTGGCGTTTAATTTTCGACTTTTTACGAGACCATCAAATCTGACGCCCAAAAGTCTGCATCTTCCTGGGATATGTGCACTCCGCAGAAAACGTGGTACGTCCCCTTGTTTTTTGAAACAGCGAGGAGCCACATCCGTCCCTATTTTTTTAATTTTTTATAAAAATTGGTACAAGCGACAAAAGAATACCGGTCACAACAAGAAGTATTGTGTTTGAGATAAAATAAGGGAAAATCATAAGCATAAGACCACTAAATAAAGGCACAACAGCTCGTTGCTTCTTCCCATAAACAAAATAACCGAGCCCAATCGAGCTAAATAATACACTCAAAATTAGCGCTGAGGTGTTCAATAGATTGCCTCGTAGTCTATAAATTATCCTCGGAGTTACTGAACCCAGAGTCTCCCTGTCGAGGACTCAATGCATTCCGGGTGCATCTGGACACATGCGGGATAGCGTCATGGATAAACCGTGATTTGCCCAGTATTGTTACAATACTGTTCATTACTGGATTTAACGTGAAACAACATGCGGCTTGCCCGCAGGATGTTATTGTTGGAATTGAGTATTATGTTCCCGTAATTTTCCCTAAATCGTGGTCTGTCCCCTATTGTTATGCGGAACTTCCCTCATCAATTCAAAAACGTGGTACGTCCCCTATTGTTCCGAGGGTCAGGCTTGAAATATCATTTTTTTGACAAAGTCAAATTTCAAGACCTGACCCTTGGCTTTTCTCTGAAGGACCTAAACCATTAGAAGCATCCACTCGTATCAACTGCTATTTGTTGATAAAGATTGTTTTGCACCAGCGTTATCTCCTTTGCCCATGGGGAAGCTTCATTGCAATCAGGGCACGCCTCAGCGCCTATTGCCTATACTCTATTATCAGTGTTCTGTTTCTTACAAAAGATGTATCGCTGGCGAAATATGGCCCGAACTGGATCTTGACATTATGTGTGCCTGGGATTAATCCGCAGACCCACCAGTTCATGGCCGCTGTCGTGTAGGAATCTGGAACGCTCACATCAAAGAACGGGGCGCCACCTTTAGCAAGAACTCCGTCCACCAAGGCCCTGAACTGCATAGGGTACGACGGGGCCTCAACACTCGACACCTGCGCCTCTCCGGAATATCTCATTTCAATACACTGAGGGGTCGTACCGGCAAGAGTCACATTTCTATTAAAGGCATTCACCCATGCTGTTATGCTCCCGTTTGCTATTTCAGCTGTCTCAAAAAGAAAAATTGCTTTTGACAGCCCGCCTTTGCTTGCGACCAGGGCCCGAGGCGAAGCAGAGGCCTCAGCACCCAGGGCCTGAGGCGAAGCAGAGGCCTCAGCACCTATCCTGGTCTCCCGCGCTGAGGCAGAATACGAGTTTAAGGTTACAAAACAACACAACATAATTCCAGCAACTAAAAGTCTCTTTTCCATGGTCTTTTTCCTTTCCCCTGAAAAATGGGGATTCTGAATTTAACCGCAACTGACGCTACGAAAGATATCTACTATGAAGTGCCCCCTATGCACCTACTGGGTTATCAGATACATCCTGATTTATTTTCGGCATGCTGTTGGGATTCTGCATGGATCATCTATGAAACGAGCAATGCCAGGTATGACTTTCATTTTCGAAAACAATGACGAAGGTGCATTATTGCATCCCATTATTTGCCCGACGCGATAATTGCCGGTTTATCAGGTACATTAATTTGTGTACGCCCGGCATGGGCGTGATCTAATGGGGTGTAAGTCCCCTGTATGTAAACCCTGGTACTATCGTGAGATAGGACCATAAATACTAGCCGAAGGCAACGGCGGAACCGCGAGGGACCGTCTGAAGGAAGCCGGAGCGCAAAGCTATGAGCCGACGAACAGAAATGGCATATAAGGCCAAGTCTCCGGGCAAGTCAGCACCACATGACAACACCCTGGGTTTGGGAGATATGGTAAATGCCGCGGTTGGATAGTGAAAGATCACGTTCTTATCCGGGGAGACCTGTCCGACATGCGGCCGTTGTTACGGCAGCGCTCTGTGTGGCAACATGCAGGGTGTTCGAGCAGGAGTCAGCAGAGGCCATATTAGGTGTGGGAAATCACCATGCAGGTGGCGTGGTGCTTGGAAACGAGCCCGGCGAATAGACAAAAAGCCGGGAGGTCTCACCCCACTGAAGGGCTGAACTCAGAGAAGAAAGCAGGATCTTACATGCTCCATCACGTGATGAACCCGACCGGGGGAGCGAAATGATGGGCGCGACGTAAGGGCTATCTTGTTTTCAGGGATATTATGCAGTTGCTACCTTCTTGCTTTCAAAGATCTGCAGATATACTTCATCCGACTACGGTTCGCTGCTCTTTGGGAACCGCCTGGTGCGGACCCGCATGCCAGGTGGTGTGGGGAGGGCGGGAGAGAAACCCGCCCTTACCCGATTAGAATATTTTACTGGTTTAGCTTATCTTTAATAATTGTTTTTGCAGTTATTTTTACAAACTCTAAGGCTCTGTGGAATTTTTCATGTTGCATTGACCCCAAAGAACCAGAATGCGCTATTTTGCTACGAACTTTGTAAATTTCTTTTACAGCAAAACTTGGGCTTGCTCTATAAGGATGGTCAGTTGGCAATGCGTTTGAAATATTATCATTATATTGAATAATTAGTGCCTCGAGAGCTTCGCTTATAGATTGCCTTGCCTGTTTGCCAATTAACGATTTAAGTTCCTGAATTGCATCAGCTTCTTTTTGGTTATTAGTTTCTATAAGGTTAATTTTATCAAGAGAAGCTTTTACCATCTTAGTGAAATAACAATCTTTTTTCCTTTGGTTTGCAAAAAGCTCTAAACATGTTACCAATCCAAGATATCTAAGAATTAAGTTATTATGTGAAAATGCGACAATGTAAGATTTGGATGCTAATAATTTCTTTTTATCAGCAATATTAACACTAGGAAGACCAGCGATTTTGCATATGAGTTCAGAATTAATGAGCCTTTTACCGTTGAGCATGAATGCCCCAGAATCTACAATTCTTTTTCTTTCTGGAAGAATTACAGGATAAACTATACTTGCTACACCATCTGTGATTATAAAATCTGTTTCTTCTCTTTGACTCCAACCAGCTTCAACGCCTGCTTGCCAATCCGACGGAAAATGAAGCTGCCTTTCTTCGAAATTTGAAATTGCTTCATGTGGAAATATAGCTATATAATTTTCAATGGAAACATGTAGGAAAAATAAATTTAAACGATCAAAGATTTCGACAGCTTTTTCGTAAGTGTTAATCTCTGTAACTTTTAGGATGTCTATGCCTTTTTTTTCAGATTCTTCAGCTTTTCCTATGTTTATCCCGATGGGAAAAATGCCATTAAGATGAGCTATGAGGTCATTCACTTGAATGCTCAACGTCTCACGGGAAAACATCAATGGGTAATAGAGTGTAAAGACATCATTTCCTTGTCCTTTAGTTATCGGTTTCATCTCATTTTAACTTCCTTCCACTAACAGTATTGCAACTCGCTGTAATTTCGCATTCTAATGTGGAGTTGAGGGGCGGCGAAATCTAAGTGTAAACTTTCTTAAAAAAAATTCCTTAGAGATACCGTTGACTTGGAAAATGCTCAATGTAAAAGCCGTCCCTCTCGAACGATTGGTTAAGGATTTATTATTTTTTCAGTAAGTTCTTCAATATAGAACTCAACATTTTTGCTCAATTTCTTCATGATTTTTGGCAAATAATCTTTCAATGTCTCAAAACTAATATCATCATTAGGGTACTCATGATATTGTTTTAGGTATTTTATTATTTCCTTTTTATCTTTTTCTTCAATTCTAGTAAACGGATCTTCTGTTTTATAAAGATGATAATCTGTCAGGTGAATTAGCTTGCAGCCAAATGAATATATCACATTTTCCCATCCACCTAAGCTACTTGAAAGATCTAACATGTCTCTTTCAAATACCTTTACGCTCTTTCCGTTATGACTTACAACTCTCCATTGTTCCCCATTTACTGACTTTTCTATTAAAGAGTTGGCAAGGTTATTAGTCGTTTCTGGAGACCAAAGGTAGCATAACCGTATTAAGGTGTCTAATTCTTGCCTCAATAATCCGATTGCTACGCCATAACATTCATTCTCTACGAGCAATTTAAATGATTTTTTATTCTCATTGCTCCTTTGTTTTGCTTGGCTCAAAAATATATTCAGGTGTTGGCTCATTTTTTCCTTAACAAGTTATTATCCGGTTTCTGGCTACCATTCATCGTTTACAGCCAGGCCGTCCACGAGCCAGCGTTTTTAAGTTTTAGCTAACTGTATATCATGCAATTCTGAGGGATAACCAGAAACTGGATATCTCCTTTCAGTCTAGCTGCTGACGGGCTTAATATAAAGCAACGGGAAAAAAGGAATGTCCCGAAAGTCAGGATTACTCCCAATAAACCGAAACAACGTAAGCGTCAAAACAACCGCATCTTTTAGCCAGTATCGTATGATGTCATACTGTGGCCGACTTGAACACCAACCAAGGAGGCCCCACCGTGAACACCACCAACTATACAGCCCTCAAGGATAGG
>JAQUEZ010000060.1 GCA_028684915.1 Desulfobulbus sp. | reverse complement strand
CAAAAGACAGGGGCATGGTTTATTGCTGCTTTTCTCCTGCCAGCCAACTTGAAAGCGTTTCGACTATCTTTTGTGCCTGGGCAGTGCTTGAAATATTGAATTTAGACTTGGTTTGGTACTGGCCTGCCCTTAGAGCGTGATAGACTTTTTACGAGCCCATCTTGATTAAGGATGGACAACTCTTTGTCTCAAAAGGCTTTTTTGTATTTGCCTTAGTATGAGTCTATATCGTAACATGGTCCCATCCTGCACCGATAAATCAGGAAATGATCTATGTTCAATCCTTTAGCCCAATTTTGACTTACTTAGATGGATACCGATACCTCTTTACTCCTTCGTCAACTTCCTTGTGTCAATGATTGCCTAGCTCATTTGGCCCAGGATCCGGCTCTTGCGCAATTGCCGCTTAGCCGCTTGAAACATTGTGTGCGTCTTTTTCTTGACTCTATGAGACAAGAAATTCTCGGGGCCCGAATGGGAAACCAAACTGACCTGGATACGAAAGTGCTCTTTGCCGACTTGGCTCTTTTTGTTCACCAATACCATCGGCCACGCTTTACCCATGTAATTAATGGCACCGGCGTTATCGTGCATACCAATCTAGGGCGATCCCTGTTGCCAGACTCGGCGCTGCAGAACCTTGTCGCTGCAGCCTCCGGTTATTCAAACCTTGAGCTCAACTTAATTACTGGCCGGCGAGGATCCCGCTACAGTCATGTGGAAGATTTACTTTGTGAACTTACCGGGGCCGAAGCAGCCCTTGTGGTCAATAATAATGCTGCAGGTGTTTTGATTGCCTTGGAAACCTTGGGAAAAGGGAAAGACGTGATTGTCTCCAGGGGCCAACTTGTCGAGATAGGCGGTTCTTTCCGTATTCCTGATATAATGGCCCGCAGTGGTGCACGGCTGGTGGAAGTTGGAACAACCAATCGAACCCATGAACGAGACTACTGCGCAGCTATCAGCGAACAAACGGCTCTTTTACTTAAGGTGCATTGTAGTAATTATCGGGTAATCGGTTTTACTTGCGAAGTGGAAGCGCCAGAGTTGGTCAAGATAGGTCGTCGCCACGGTATTGCGGTTATGGAAGACCTTGGTTCTGGTTGCTTGCTCGATCTTTCCCGTTTTGGCCTGGCCAAAGAGCCAACGGTTCAGGAGGCAGTAGCCTGCGGAATGGATATTGTCAGTTTTAGTGGGGACAAGTTACTGGGTGGTCCCCAGGCTGGTATTATTGTCGGAGCAAAATCTTATATAGAGCAAATTAAACGGAATCCACTGAACCGGGCCCTCAGAATCGATAAATTTACCCTGTCCTCTCTGGAATCAGTTTTGCGCCTGTATCTCGACGAATCAGAGGCTATAGAAAATATTCCCACCTTGAAGATGATCGCCATGCCGGAATCGGTAATCCGCCAAAGGGTAACGGCTTTTTGTACCCGTTCGCAGCAGGCATTTGCCGAGAACTGCACTGTTGAACCCCTTGCAGTCTTTTCCCAGGTTGGTGGCGGTGCACTTCCGGAACAGAACCTACCCAGTTGGGCTATAACCCTTAAGCCGAAGACGATGAAGCTCAACCGATTGGAACAGCGACTTAGGGCCGCAACCATTCCGGTCATGGGACGGGTTGAGAATGACCGACTGTTGTTTGACTTGAGAACGATCGCTCCGCAAGAGGAAGACCTCCTATGGGGCAGTATAGGGGAGGCCTTGTCGGATTTGCCGGAGGTCTAGGAGCTACTTAATATACCAAGGTCAAGTATAATCCCAAAAAATGAAACCGAGGTATGATGAAAACAGAGTGATCGAATCGCTCTAGGCTGTTTTCGAGGCTTTTGACGAGAACGACGTCTCGAGCTTGGTAACATGTTGTATTTACGATGACTACCTTGTCAGGGTTGGACTTTTGACGAGTCCCTCACTATCCAAGCCACCTTCTAAAAAGAACATTGTCGCATGCTCACACTTGACGATTTTTTCCTGCTCTATAAACCTTTTTCAGAGACTTTGGCTGCCCAGTTGCCCCTTCCGGCAACCATTGACTTTTATGCCTTGTCTGTCGACGGGGCGATGCATCCTCTTGATGAATTTTTAGTTGGGGAACGGGCCTCGGTGCCGGAAGAGATTCACGCTCTTTCTCAGCCCTGGGTCGATGCGGGACAGCTGGTCTTTCCTTTCCCCCTTGATTCCGGAGAAATGGCTGCCGCGGTGGTGGGCGATATTGATCTCTCCTTTCTGCGCAAAATGTCAGGGTCCTGGCTTAAGCAAATTCTCGAGGCCCTGCTGGAGCGTTTCGAAATTATTCGTCTCAGCGGCACTGATCCGGCAACAGAGCTCTACAATAGACGCACTTTGAGCTATTTCATGGAGAGTACGCATGAGGAACATACGGGTTTTCTCTTTCTGATCAATACGGCTTTTCCTCGCAAAACCGCAACAGCCAATCTGCAAAAACTTAAAGAAACCGCAGATTTGCTGAGAACGGTTGGGCATGGACAGTATTTTTCCTTTGGGTTTGGTGTGTTTGGGCTCTACCTCCCGTTTCCTAAACGCCACACAGCCTTGAAAACAGCACGTCATCTGCAACGGCAATTGCGCCGAGAGGGAATGACCAAGGTCCAGATAGGCTTTGCCCGCATGAGAGGATCAGTGGACGGGAAGAGCGGTCAGGAATTGGATCGATATTGGCAGGCATTGGAGCTTGCCGAAAAACGGGGTCCTTTTGGTCTGTGCGACAGAGATACCCTGGAGGCGCGCCACTCCCATCCTTTCCTCCTGGTTGATGCCGAGTTGTTTGAGCAAGGGAAACAACATTGGAGACGATTGCGCCACTTCACTCTTGCTTTGATTACCTTCCATCAGATGAGTACGGATGCGGTTTCATCATGGATGGCCTTGCGTGAGGGGGATGTTTTAGGCAGCGGTGCGACCGCGGTGGTACATGGTAAGAATGTTCTTTTAATTTTTCCGGATCAGGCCCAAGATACAGTGGCCCAGTCGGTTGAGAAATTGGTGGGCGATGCCCGTCAGCGATTTGGCGCGGAGCCCTTTTTTGCCGGTGTGGCCTCCTGGCCCTGTCTTGATTTTACCAAAGGCGATGTGGTGGGCAACTGTCTCAAGGCCCAGCGGCATGCGGCCTTCTTTGGCCCCGGTAGTCTGGTATATTTTGATCACCTCAGCCTCAATATCAGTGGAGATTATTTTTTTGACGAGGGTGATTACCGAGCCGCTCTGCGTGAGTATCGCCGTGGCCTACGTTTGCAGCCCGGAGATGTCAATCTCATCAACAGTCTAGGGGTAACCCTGGTTGAATGCAACCAGCTGCGAGCTGCGGCCAACTGTTTTCAGGATGCTCTGCAGCAGGAGTCGGCTAACTATATGGCACTGGTCAATTTGGGCAAGGTGCGCCAGACGTTTGGCAAGCAAGAGGGGGCATTGGAGTGTTTTGAACGTGCCTTTGCCGCCCATGCCGAGGATGAGAGTGCGGGGCAGGAGCTGTTCCTGCCGCTGGCCAGGCTCTATACCGATTTCGGCAGCTATGCCAAGGCTATCAGTGTCCTTGAGCAGTGGTTGTTACGGCCGGGGAGCGAGCAGGAATTTCTTCTTTTTCGTCTACTCGGTCTCTGTGCCCTGGAAAATGGTCAGGCGGATAAGGCAATTCCCGCCTGTCAAAAAGCCCTGCGTCTTTTTCCCCAGGACAACATCTCGCTCAGTGTGCTCGGACTCTTGTATGTTGAACAGGGCGAGGGGAGTGATCTAGGTTTATCGTTATGCAACAAGGCGCTAGCTCTTGATAATTTCAACCCCGATCATTGGTATCGACTGGGGCGGGCCTATACGCACACCGGCCAATTTGCAGAGGCCGTGGAAGCCTGCAAGCATTGTCTGCAGCTGCAGCGTAATCATGCGGCCGGGATGGTTCAGCTTGGGGTTATTCATAAGGCCATGGGGCAGGTGAAATCGGCCAAAAAATATTTTCTCCAGGCCTCCTCCCTGAAAACCTGTACGGAAGCCCTGGTCGACCGAATTTCATTCCATTTGGCGGAACTTTGATTCTCTGCAGGAAAGCGCAATTGCGCATCAAAATCCAGGAAGGATGTTCATTTATATTTTGCGGGGATGACGAATGCAGTCTTAACGGGTTAAGCCTGCATTAAGCTTATTTCATTGTTGTTTTTAAAAAACAATACAACTTTTGAGACTGTTTTTTGATAGAATAGTCCGCAACGGTGTGTCGATTCAGTTAAGAGAATAAGGAGCAGCTCGCTATGGCCCAAATAGATGCATTTTTTAAATTAATGAATGACGAGGGGGCCTCAGACCTCCATATGATGGCCGGACAACAACCCGTTCTTCGCATTCGTGGCGATATGGAACGGGTAAAGTTTAAGGTGATGGATAACGATGCCCTCAAAAGTATGCTCTATGAGATCTGCCCGGAAGACAAAATTAAAATTTTTGAGGAAACCGGAGATCTTGACTTTGGCTACGAGATCCCCGGCCTGGCCCGTTATCGCTGCAATTTTTTTCAGCAGAAATACGGCATTGGGGCTGTTTTTCGTGAAATTCCCAGTGATATCCTCACCTGTGAACAATTGGGCCTCCCCAAGGTGGTGTCACGACTCGCCTCCTTGCCCAAGGGCTTGGTCTTGGTCACCGGACCGACAGGCTCGGGTAAATCAACCACTCTGGCCGCCATTATTGACGAGTGTAACAAGGCCAGAAAAGATCATATTCTCACTATTGAGGATCCGATCGAGTTTGTGCATAAGAGCCAGAACTGCATAGTCAACCACCGTGAAGTCGGCACCCATACCCGCAGCTTCTCCGCCGCTCTGCGTGGAGCCCTGCGCGAGGACCCTGATATTATCCTTGTGGGGGAGATGCGCGATCTGGAAACCATCGCCCTGGCTATGGAAGCGTCCATGACCGGCCACCTGGTGTTTGGCACACTGCATACCATGAATGCCATGAAGACCGTGGACCGCGTGGTGGAAATCTTTCCAGCCAACCAGCAAGGACAGGTGCGTTCCACTTTAGCTGATGCACTGCGGGCTGTGGTTTCGCAGACCTTGTTCAGGCGGGTCGATATCAAGGGGCGTGTTGCCGCTTTGGAAATTTTGATTTGTACACCGGCGGTGCGAAACCTGGTCCGCGAGGGCAAAACCTATCAGATTCCCTCAATCATGCAGACCGGGAAAAAATTCGGTATGCAGACCCTGGACGATGCCATTTTTGATTTGTTGGAGAAGAAAAAGATCAGCGCCGAAGACGCCTACATGAACTGTTACGAGAAGGGACGGTTTGTGAAATATTTAAAACATCAGCCTTCAGATTTTACAGAGATCTAGGACCATGCGTCTTGCCTGGGGCAGACTCATGCGGTCCCGTATTGCTTCAGGCAGTTAGTCAGCACCTTGCGTTGCGCCTGGTTCAGATGCATGAATCGGGCGCTGTAACTAACGTTGGTGCTTTGGTGGCCGTTTTGCTCCTGGAGCCGCTCATTGGTGGCTACTATTTCCGCCGGAAGCTGCTCAAGTGATGAACCGTCGTTGCAGTTATAGAGATCCAAAAGCAACCTGGGGCCTGGGAGCGGCGGTGCATTATATTGCTGCTGAAAACACATCCCGCCTTCACTTAAATTGTTGATGCGTGCGTACTGATTGTTGGAACCGCTGATCCGAACCAGAAAAAACGGCGGCATCTGTTTGCGGACGTTGTGCCGGTTTTCAACTCCAATCGAAAAGGGGAATAAAAAAATCAGCTGCTGTTGACAGTCCGAACAGGCATAGGCGCGGGCAGTGGGGAAAGCAGCAAGTCGGGCAACTGGCGGTCGATTGAGCAGCTGTCGTCCTCCGCAGGACGGACATTTTTTGCCAAGTACCATCATCGGGTTATCCTCCGCGGTTCGGTAAATATTTGTTAATTATTGAACATAGCGCGATTCACCTTCCCTTTCAAGTCGCACTTTTCTTCCTGAAATCCCCCTTTGTCTCGCAAATACAGTACCTCTTTTCCGCGGAAGGTTCTGGCGCACAAGCGTTCTCCGTCACTCTCTAGGGTAATAGTGCCATCCTGGGCCGTGATTAGTGTGGGTATTTTTTGTTCTCGCCAGCGTGCCAGATGTTCTGGCGCCGGCAATATTCCCTGTCGATTGCGGCCGGAAGAAACAATGATCAACGCCGGATCGACCGCTCCAATAAAGTCGTTTGAGGCTGAACCTCGGCTTCCATGATGGGGGGCGAGCAGGACTGTGGCCTGGAGGTTTGCTCCGCTGCCCAGCAAAACCTGTTCGCTGGCTCTGCCGATATCCGCCGGGAACAGGAAGCTGTGCTCACCAATACGTAAGGAAAAAACCAGGCTGCGGTCATTGGTGGTCCAGCCAGATGGTTCTGGTAGCCCGGACAAGCCCAGACACCGCAGGTGCAGTTGGTTATCCTGATACAAAATTGAACCTGCCTGGGGTTGCTTAAAAGGAATGCCTCGTTTCCGGGCCTCCGTCAGTAAACGCTGATACGCAGGTTCATCTCCGGCATCGCCATTAATGAACAGTTGATGCGCACCGAAATGATCAAGGATAAAGGGGATTCCGTTGTAATGATCCCCATGGGGATGGGTAATAATCACAGCCTCAAGTCGGCGGATCCGTTGCTTCCAGAGAAATGGCGCGACCAGATCGCGGCCAATGTCAAATCGTTCACTCTGATAACCGCCACTGTCGATAAGCAAATTTTTTCCTTGGGGCATCTGGACAAGGGTAGCGGTTCCCTGGCCGACATCAAGATAATGCACGGTAAGTTTTCGGCTTGGCCATGGATTCCACAGGGAAAAGGTAAAGGAGCCTATGAGGGTTGGGATCAACATGGCCAGTAAAAAGGGTCGGTAAACCATGGCTGGGCGCTGTAGTGCCAGCCAGAGGATGCAATAATAGAGACCTATTTCCAGTGGGGATGGGGTGATGGTCCACAGGGAAAGGTGCGGGATGGCCAGGAGCGATTGGGTCAGCCACAATGTCGCGATTATCCCCAGTTCTCCACTATGAAGGCAGGCGGCAGCAATATCCGGTGCCAGCTGGTGCAGGAGAAAGGCAACCAGTCCCCAGGGCAGGGTCCATAAGCAGAGCAGAGGCTCCACCAGTAGATTCATCACCGGGCCGATGAGCGACACCCGGTTGAAATGAGTAAGCATGATTGGAAGAGTGCCGGCGGTCGCCGCCAGGGAGACCAGAAACATGGATTGAACGGCCCGTCGTCCCCGATCAGAAAATATCTGCCAACCCGTGCTTTCTTCGGTTCGTTCATGGAAAACAGGCAGGCGGGGATAGATAAGGTTGATGGCCAAGACCGCCGTAAAGGAGAGTTGAAAAGAGGCGGTGAGTAGGGCCAACGGGTTCCAGGCGAGGATCAGGAGGGCGGCCGCTGCAATTAATGGGAGCAGGGAACGCTGTCGACGAAGCAGTACTGCGGCCAGGACCAAAAGCGCGGTGATCAGGGCGCGTAGGGCGGGCAGGTTCATCCCGGAAACAAAGGCGTAAAAAAGTAAAATGGGTCCGCACAGCGACAGGGCCAGCGACGGCACGTGGGTATGGATCAGCAGCCACTGACTGCGTTTGAGCACAAAAAGCAATACGCTCAGGGCAAACAGACCCAGCAGACTGAAATGAAGCCCGGATATGGCCAGTAAATGAAAAATACCGCCTGCTTTAAAGGCCTCCAGGGTCTCCGACGGGATGTTGGTCAGGGAACCGACCAGCAGGGCTTGATAGATAGCAGCTCGTTCCAGGGGAAGTGTTTTTTCCAGAAACCCGGCCATATGTTGGCGTACCTGTTCCGGGAAAAAACGCAGTTGCTGCAGTCGAACGACCACTGTTTCTGCGTTTTTAAGTGGATACACCGGCTCAATGGCGCTTGCCGATTGAACCCAGGCCGAACAATAGATTTTTTTACTGGCCATCTGCAAAGAGAAATTAAAGGCCCCTGGGGTTTGGTGGCGGTGAAGACGGTCGATGACGGCAATAGCCATGATTGTTGTTCCCGCACGGATGGACGGAGGCACGTGCCCCTGCAGGGTGAGCTGCAATTTCCCGCGAATTGTCTGGAAGGCAGCCGGGCTTGCGGCGTCGGCTTTGAGCAGCGATTGGCATTGCAAAAGCAATCGGGTCGCTTGACCGTTGTACTCGGGCATGGTGAGGATGGTTCCCACCACGGTAGCCTTGGTTTTTTCCGGGATTTGCTGAAAAATGTGACTTGGGTCGGTTGGTGGCGCAAGGGCGTGCTGCATGTGCACCAGGCCGAGAAGGAAAAAGCAGGGGAGGGTGATTAATGGCCGGGCTCTGGCGGGAACTCTAAAGGAGAGCAGAGCCAAAAACAGGAGCAAGGGGAGGCAATACGGTAAAAGAGAGACGGTCGGTCCGGTTTCTTCACACCAGCCGGTCAAGCTAGCCCCGGCAGTGGTAAAGAGGGTGACCAATACCAACAGGTGGTGTGAACAAAAGCGCAGCAGTCCCTGCATTGTCTAGGTTCCCGGTTGAACACCTGCCAGCAGCTGGTCAATCATGGTTAGGTGATTGACCACCACGCCACGATGTGCGCCAATCCAGGCGGCTGCCCGTGTACCCATAGCTTGACGCTCCACCGGATTGGCGAGTAGTTGGCTGAGTCGGTGTTCCAGGGCCTCTTTATTGCCGACCCGGAAAACTCCACCGGCATCGACCAGGCCTTGAGTGATCTCTGAAAAATCTTCGATATAGGGCCCAACCAAAACCGGTACACCAGCGCCTGCCGGTTCAAGCGGATTGTGACCGCCAAAGGACAGCAGGCTGCCGCCGACAAAAGCGATATCGGCCATGGCATAACAACCGGCCAGTTCGCCGATGGTGTCGAGAACAAGCAGCGGTCCTTGAGCGTTTGGGGCTTTGGTCCGCCGGCGGCTAGGCAGGTGCATCTGTCGTGTCAAATCCATAATTCCATCGGTACGCTCAATGTTGCGCGGGGCAAGCATCAGTTGCAAACCCGGGTGTTGTGCATGCAGTCGAGAGTAGATGCCAAGCAGTATCTCTTCTTCTCCGGGATGGGTCGAGCCGCAGATCCATAACGGGTCAATTGCAGAAAAGCCGTATTTATGTCGAAGTGTTATCGATATTGAGTCAGGACGGCTCGCCAGGTGTTCGTCCTGGGTGTCGAATTTTAGGTTGCCCAGGATTAACACCTTGTCCTGCGGCAGGCCAAGTTTCCTCATCTTGTCGGCATCGTTTTGGGTCTGCATGGCAAGGAGGGTGAATGCGGTAAACATGGGACGGAAGAGCCAGGGGAAGCGTTGGTAGCGGTGAAAGGACCGAGCCGAGATACGACCGTTGACGAGCATCAGGGGGATTTGACGCTGTCGTAGGCAAAAGAGCCAGTGGGGCCAGAAATCGGTTTCCACCTGGATAAAGAGATCGGGGCGAATGCAGTCCAAATAATACGGGACCACCGGGCCGAGATCTAGCGGTGCAGGGATGATTGCATCCACCAGAGACGCAAGCAGCGAGTTGGCCACCTCGGATCCGGATCGGGTGGTGGCCGAGAAAATTAAGACGGCTTGAGGCAGTTGCTGGCGAAGGCCACGGATCAGGGGGAGGGCAGAGGTGACCTCGCCCACCGACAGGGCATGAATCCAGATGGTGGTTTTTTTTTGCGGTGTCCTGTGGGGAAAATCCAGTTGAGCCTTGAGGCCGACGCCTACGCGGCGCAGGATGCGGGAACGATATTTGTTCTTGCCGGCGACCCATGGAAGCAGGGGCAGGGCGCAGAGCAGGAGCAGGCTGCTGAGCAAGGTGTAGAGAAGCTGGAAGATCGGCATGAACGAACGCTTGGGTTAATAATTCATAAAATGAGACCACTTTCTCATTGATACCAGGATTCGGGCCGCCTGTCGAAGGAGAAGCGTTCGTCTTTCTGTGGACACGTATGGAATATTGTTCTTTTTTTTGTGATATTAACAGAATTATTGTCTGTATTGAGCCGGATATGTGAAAAATGATTGGTTAAAAGGCATGTTAGCTGAATTTTATTCTTGATGCCTTGGCGTGGAGGTATTAGATTCGGAAAATGTTGGATGATTGGGAACAAGGTCACTAAAGCGCGAGCAAAAAAGGAGTAGGGATGCTTGATGAAATCAGCCTGAAAATACTGAAGATTCTTCAAGAAAAGGCCCGCATTCCGAATGTTGAGGTGGCGCGTCAGGTGGAAATGGCGCCTTCCGCCGTGCTGGAGCGTATCCGGAAGATGGAGCGGCAGGGCATTATCGACGGTTACGAGGTTCGGCTGAATCCGCAACAGTTTAACCGTCGTCAGATTGCTTTTATCGAAGTCCGTACCCGTTCGGTGGGGGATAACCCGCAGACCGGTGCGTCGCTGGCATCCATTCCCGAAGTGCAGGAGGTGCATTATGTGGCTGGCAACGATGGCTACCTGGTGAAGCTCCGTGTTGCTGATACGGTTGAGCTGGCAACTATCATCCGAGAAAAGATCGCTGTGATCAACGAGGTCGTCTCCACCCGGACCGCGACCGTTCTCCAAACCTACAAGGAAACCGCGCGGATCCCCATTCGCGGCTGAATCATAGAGGAACCTGCCATGCCGATGTCCCAAGCCTTTAAAGATCGTCTTTATCCGCACCTGCCGGCCATTGTCTCCCATTACGGCACCCCTTTTCATATATATGATGAGGCTGGTATTCGTGAAACCGGCCGCCGGTTGCAGGCAGCTTTTGCCGACATTCCCCTTTTTCGCGAATATTATGCGGTCAAAGCGTTGCCTAACCCGTCTGTTCTGGCCATCATGCAGGAAATGGGTTTTGGGTTCGACTGCAGCTCGATTACCGAATTGATGCTTGCCCGTGAGTTGGGAGCGAAACCCGGAGACATCATGTTCACCTCCAACAACACCAGCCCTGAGGATTTTCAGATGGCGGCCGCAGACGGTGGCTGCATCCTCAATCTGGATGATATCACCCTGATCGACAAGGTGCCTTCCATGCCCGAGCTGATCTGCTTCCGCTATAATCCGGGTAACCGGCGTACTGGCAACGATATCATCGGTAAGCCCGAAGAGGCCAAGTACGGCGTCAGTCACGATCAGATCATCGATGCCTATCGTCAGGCCCAGGCCAAGGGGGCAAAACGGTTCGGTCTCCACACTATGCTCGCTTCCAACGAGCTCCACTATTCCTACATGGTGCAGACCGCAGCCATGTTGCTTGAGTTGGTGGAAACCATCGGCCAAGAGTTGGGGATTACCTTTGAATTTATTAACATCGGCGGCGGCCTGGGCATTCCCTATCTACCCGAGAACGACCCTCTCAACATCGAGGCCATGGGGGAGGAAATCACCGCCCTGTTTGTTGATTTCAAGGATCGCCAGGGCTACTGCCCAGCTCTGATGATGGAGAGCGGTCGTTTCATGACCGGCCCGCATGGGGCACTGGTGGTACGGGCTATCAATCGCAAGGATATTTATCGCACCTATATTGGTGTGGATGCCTGCATGTCCGCCCTGATGCGTCCCGCACTGTATGGTGCCTATCATCACATCGAGGTGCTGGGTAAACAGGGGGGCGCGACAGAGGTGGTCGATGTGGTCGGCTCTCTTTGTGAGAATAACGACAAATTTGCGGTTCAGCGGTCCCTGCCTAAAATTGACGACGGCGACATCCTGGTTATTCAAGATTCTGGGGCGCACGGCCATGCCATGGGATTCAACTACAACGGCAAGATGCGGCCCCAGGAGTTGCTGTTAGGGGCGGATGGCACCGTGCGTCTTATTCGCCGTGAGGAGACGCCGGAGGATTATTTCGCCACATTACAATTTGTAGAAAAGACCTTGAGGCTGTGACGAATACCAATTAATAAACAGAAAAAATAATGACACCTGCACAGGGAGCCAAGACCATCTTCGGATATACTTGGAATAAATACCGGTAACAACACAGAGGAATGATTGCATGAAAAAACGATGGTACTTAGCTGTATTGTTTTTCACGTCGTTCTCATCAGGGACTGGGTTTGCTTTTGATAAGGTTTTTTTTCAAGGCTATTATGGTCAGGTGGCCGACATGTCCTTGCAAAATGTTTTTCAAGAGCCGGGGAGGATCACAGATATTAAAGACGCCAAAATGATCACCCTTGGGTGTGGCGGTGAAAATTTGTATTGGGACGATCGGTTCAGTGTTGGTGGAGAGGTGAATGCTTCCCTTCATTGGGGGTATGAAGAACAGGAGTTTGGGGAATTTTCAGCTGCTGTTTTCCTTCGGTGGTATAAATTTCCGTGGGCATGGAAATTTCCCAACTCGATCACCATTGGAGACGGCCTTTCATTTGTGACCGATTACCCTGAGTATGAAATTGATTTCGGCGGCAATCGTAACGACCCGATGAGGGAGAAGTGGCTCAACTTTCTCTTCATAGAAGTTGCATTTTCCGTAACGGAAGGTACCGATATCTTTGTGCGTTTGCATCATCGTTGCACAGCATGGGGACTTATCGGCTCACCCGACGGAGGAGGTGTGACTTTCCCGTCGATAGGATTACGGTATTCCTTTTAGCATAAATTTTATACGCCACAAGGCCCCATGAACCTGCTTTTAGTTGATCAGCATGAGATTATAACCGGTGCTTGCACCCTCACCGGTCGTCGGGCCGAGCATCTGCGGAAAGTGCTCAAGGTGGCGTTAGGTGATATTGTCCGGGTAGGGCTGGTGCAGGGGCAGGTCGGTACGGGGCGGGTGATTGCCGTTGCAGAGAATTTCATTCAGCTGGCAGTGGAGCTGACTCATCAGCCGCAAAACGATCTCCATGTGGAACTTATCCTCGCACTGCCGCGGCCGATCATGCTTCAGCGAATCCTCAAACAGGCCACAGTGCTCGGGGTGCGTCGGTTTCATCTTATCCGCTCGCGCAGGGTGGAAAAGTCCTTTTTTCACAGTCCGGTTCTGGAGCCGAAAAAAATCCGTGGACTGCTTTTGGAAGGCATGGAGCAGGCCATGGATACCTGGCTACCCGAGGTGCAGATTCATCACCAATTCAAACCCTTTGTCGAGGATGTGTTGCCTTCGTTAAAGGGGCAGGGGCTGATTGCCGACCCATGCTGTTCCGGAAGCTTAGGCGGAATCCCGGTAACAGGTGAGCCGGGCCAACCCCTTTTGCTGGCCGTCGGCCCGGAGGGTGGCTGGTCAGATTATGAAGTACAGTGTTTTGTCGAGCAGGGTTTTTACGGCTTCACCATGGGGAACCGCATTCTCCATGTGGATACTGCCGTGGTCAGTCTCTTGGCTCAATTGCAGTTACTCTACGATCTGCGGAAGCGCTGAACCAGTTTGTCAGTGAGCAGAGTGAATTCTGGTAAGCGTAGCAACTGCAGCCCCACCACATAAATTCCCACCGAAGTGGTGATCAATATCCCCAACGCGAGGATTTGCATCGCCATAATCCCCGCCATCCATCCGGCCAGCGGTATTTTGAGCAGGATAATCCAACCGGCCATCAGAACCGCAGCCACCACGATCTTGCCTATCCCTTTAAGCAGATAGCCCAGTGGGTACCCGTTAAGTTTGCGGTAGAGCACCAGGCTTAAAAAGGAAAAGTTGAGGATCATTGCACAGGAGGTCGACAGGGCAATGCCCCGGTGTTGGAGCTGATCGATTACCAGGGTGATGGTGAGGATATTGGCACCCACCCCAAGAAAGCTGCCGATCACCGGATATTTGGTGTTACCGATGGCGTAGAACACCGGAACCATCACTTTAATTGCAGAGTAGGCGAAAAGGCCGCAGGCGTAAAAGGCAAGGGCATCGGCGGTTTGGATCGTGTCCAGGGCGGTAAAGGCGCCGTGCTCGAAGATCAAGCGGATAATAGGCGCAGCCAGTAGTACCAGACCGGCGGTGGCGGGGACGGCCAGGGAAAAGACCAGCACCAGCGAGGAGGTAAAGGTCTGTTTAAGACTGGTCAGATCTTTCTCGGCGGCCTGTTTGGCCAGCACCGGCATCACCGCAATCGACAGCGCAACCCCGAAGACCCCAATGGGCAGTTGCACCAAGCGGAAGGCATAGTTGAGCCAAGAGACCGAACCTTCGGCACAACCGGCGGCAAAGTTGGTGTTGACGAAGATGTTAATCTGGGTGGCGGAAAGGCCGATGGTGGCAGGCAGCATCAAGAGGAGAATCCGTCGCAGGCCGGGATCAAGCGGATTGAAACTGAGAAACAGACGAAATCCTACCTTATACAAGGTGGGTAATTGCATCGCCAGTTGCAATGCACCGCCGATCAATGTACCCCAAGCCATACCGGCAATGGCCGGTTGGCCGAATTTGGGCAAGATCCAGGCAAGCGAAAGGCCGCCGACAATCGAGCCGAGATTGAAAAAGGTCGAACTCATTGCCGGCACAAAAAATTTCCCCTTGGTATTAAGCATGCCCATGACCACTGCGGCCAGCGAAACAAAGAGCAGGAAGGGGAACATGATCTGGGTCAGGCGAACGGTGAGCTCGGCCTTGCCCGTGATTTGGGCGAAATCAGGTGCCAGCAGGTTGACGATCGGCTCGGCCCAGTAGAGTCCGATGAGGGTGAGGGCACTGATCAAAAGGGTGAAGAAGACCAAAACATTACCCGCTAGTCGCCAGGTAGCCTCGGCGCCGCGATTGGTGTTATACTCGGTAAACACGGTAACAAAGGCTGCGGAAAGAGCGCCCTCGGCAAAAAGATCGCGTAAAAGGTTGGGGATACGGAAGGCAACAACAAAGGCATCATAGGCAAAGCCGGCGCCAAACATGCCGGCAAAGACCTGTTCGCGGATCAGTCCAAGTACGCGACTGCACATAACTGCGATGCTTACCGCTCCGGCGGAACGGGCTATTTTTCCGGTCGCTCCGGAGGGCTGGTGGGAAGGCTGGTCGGTCATTGATCATTCAAGGTTTCAGCAGGTTATCGCTTGACTTTGCAATATTAATACGAATATAACAAAGGCTCATTTTTGTGGATTCGATGGTTACCATTCTTGCCTCGAAAGAGGAAGGGCTTTTCATCGATTTCGGGCAGGAATGCGGCCGTAAACATTGTCATTCTCGCAAAAACCGCGAAAATGACGTACCGTGCTTTTTCATGGACTGTTTTTTGGGTGGCATGGTTTTTCATTTTTAGGTTTCTTGGAGTTTGTCATAACTGATACAGCACCCGTTTCATTCACTGGAGGTATCCATGCAGGACGTACAACAGATTAGGAATGTGGTTATTCTCGGCCATGGCAATAGTGGAAAGTCGACTTTTGCCGAGGCCTTACTGTTTACCGCAGGTGTGGTGAAACGGCAGGGTAAGGTGGATGACGGTACTTCTTCCATGGATTTCGAGCCGGAAGAGGTTAAGCGCAAGATTACCATCGGTGCTGCTTTCAATCAGATTCCCTGGCAGAAAAAGGATATTTTCCTTATCGACACCCCTGGTGACGACAACTTTTTCAACGAGACCCGTTTTGCCGCCCAGGTGGCCGACAGTGCCATCCTCACCGTGGGCGCGGTTCTCGCTGTTCGCCCCCAAACAGAAAAATTCGTTGACCTCGTCAAGGACAACAACCTGCCTTGCCTGATCTGCATCACCAAGATGGATCGGGAGCGGGCCAACTTCCAGAAAACCGTCGATGCCATCCGTGCATCCACCAGTCTCAACCCGGTCATACTTTACTTGCCTATCGGTGCGGAAGAGAACTTCAAGGGTGTGGTCGATATTGTTGCCAAAAAGGCGTTGATGTTTGCCGACGGTGGCAAGACCAACTTCGCCGACGTACCGCCTGATCTTGCCGCGCAGGTCGCAAGTCTCCGCGAAAATATTATGGAGTATGTGGCGGAAACCGATGACGATCTACTGGAAAAATTTCTGGAGGAAGGGGAACTCACCGATGATGAACTGAAATCCGGACTGGCTGTTGCGATCAAAAAGGGACAGATTTCTCCGGTTTGTGCCTGCGCTTCCCTAGTTAATCTCGGTTCAAGTGTCATCCTTGATGCTCTCACCGACTTGCTCCCTTCACCGGATGAGCGTCCAGCCCGGCTGGGCACCAACCCGAAAAACGGCGATCCGGTTGAGCGTGTTGCCTCTGTTGATGAACCGTTCTCAGCCCTGGTGTTTAAAACCATGGCCGATCCTTTTGCCGGTCGGTTGACGATCTTCCGCGTTTTTTCCGGTACGCTCAAGGGAGATGCTTTCTACAATGCCAACAAGGAAACCTCCGAGCGCTACGGCCAGTTGTATGTTATGGCGGGCAAGGAGCAGAAACCTGTGGATCTGGCTATTCCTGGTATGATCGTCGCCGTGGCCAAGCTTAAAGAAACCACCACCGGCGATACCCTCTGCGAGGAGGCCAAACCTATCCTCTATCCGATGATCGAGCCGCTGCCCACGGTAATCGCCTATGCGGTCAGCGCCAAGAAGGGCGATGAGGAAAAATTGTTCAGTTCGATCACCCGGCTGCTTGATGAGGATCTGACCCTGAAGCTGACTCGTGAGCAGCAGACCCACGAGACGCTTATCTCCGGCGTCGGTCAGGTGCATCTGGAAGTGATCGGGGAGAAGATCAAACGTAAATTTGGGGTGGAGATGGAACTGCGGCCGCCGCGGATCCCTTATCGCGAAACCCTCAAAGGCAAGGTCACTGTCCAGGGTAAACACAAGAAACAGTCCGGTGGTCGTGGCCAGTTCGGCGACTGTACCATTGAGATGGAGCCGCTGCCTCGTGGCGAGCAGTTCGAGTTTATGGATAAGATTGTCGGTGGTGTTATTCCTCAGCAGTATCGACCGGCGGTTGAAAAGGGTATCATTGAGGCGATGGAAAAAGGTGTTATCGCCGGATATCCGTTCGTCGATTTAAAGGTCAGCCTGATCGATGGTTCCTATCACACGGTCGACTCTTCGGAAATGGCCTTTAAGGTGGCCGGTTCGCTGGCTTTCAAGAAGGGCGTGGTTCAAGCCAATCCGATTCTTTTGGAGCCGATCATGGAGGTTGAGGTACGGGTGCCCAAGGATTTTGTCGGCGATGTCATGGGGGACATGAACAGTCGTCGCGGTCGGGTGCTTGGCATGGATTCCTCTGACAAAGCGGAAATCATCAATGCCAATGTGCCGCAAGCAGAAATTCAACTCTACGCCCTAGATCTGACCTCGATGACCGGTGGTCGCGGAACGTTTACGGTCAAGTTCTCTCACTATGAGGAAGTTCCGGCGCAGATCGCGGAAAAGATCATTAGCGCATACGAGAAGGAGAAGGCGGAAGACTAATGGTACAGCCCTCTTTCCGAACCTATCGGTGCGGGGTTTTAACCTTAAGTGACAAGGGATCGCGTGGTGAACGTGAAGACACCAGCGGTCCTCTGTTGCAGGAGATGCTCCGGGCCACGGGCTTTGAAATTGCCTTGGCTCGGATTATTCCTGATCGGCAAGCCCTGATCGAAGAAACACTGATCCAATGGGTGGATGAAGAACACCTCGATCTGATCGTCACCACCGGGGGAACCGGGGTTTCGCCCACGGATCAGACCCCCGAGGCAACCCGTGCGGTCATTGACCGGGAAATTCCCGGGTTGGCCGAGGCCATGCGTCTGGCCAGTTTAGAGAAAACCATCCAGGCCGTCTGGTCGCGCGGGATCGCTGGAATTCGGAAAAATTGTCTGATCCTCAATTTGCCCGGGAGTGAAAAAGCTGCCGGAGAAAATTTGCAGGCTGTCTTGCCCGCCCTGGAGCATGGCTTGTATAAACTCAAAGGTGGAGATGCCGACTGCGGCCAGTTGGTGTGAAGCGAGATTTGTTCGATAAAAAAAGCCCGGTTGAATGTTCAACCGGGCTTTTTTTATGCAAATGAAAGTGGCTAGGATCAGCAAATACCGTCGATGACGACCTGGTCGTCGGAACCCGGTTGCATCGCTTTGATTTCACCAATGAGATAGGGCTCTTCACCGTTGGCACGGAATTGGTGCAGCAGATCTTCGACATCGCTTTCCGGCACCACGGCCATCATGCCGATACCCATGTTGAAGGTGCGATACATTTCAACCTCTGCAACCCCGCCTTTTTGCTGGAGGTAGGAGAACACCGGCAGTACCGGCCAGCTGCCGCGGTCGATATGGGCCGCACAGCCACTGGGCAGGATACGGGGAATGTTGTCGATAAAGCCGCCGCCGGTGATATGCACCAGTCCATGGATGGTGAACCGACGCAGAATGTTGCTCAGGCTTTCGACATAGATTCGGGTCGGGCGAAGGAGTTCTTCGCCAACAGTGCAACCGAACTCTTCGATTACATCGTCGACCTTCTTACCCAACTCCTCGAAAAATATTTTACGGACCAGAGAATAGCCGTTGGAATGGACGCCCGAAGAGGCGAGACCGATGATTTTGTCGCCCACCCGGATGTCGCTTCCATCGATGAGCGCATTGCGATCGCCGATACCGACGACAAAACCGGCGAGATCGTAATCGCCTGGTTGGTAAATGCCGGGCATCTCCGCAGTTTCACCACCGATCAGAGAACACTGCGCCTGCTTGCAGCCCGCCGCGATGCCACGAACCACATCGGTGGCCACATCAAGATCCAGTGAGCTACAGGCAAAGTAATCGAGGAAGAAAAGTGGTTTGGCCCCACTGACAATTACATCGTTCACGCACATGGCGACCAGGTCAATACCGATGGTGTCGTGTTTATTGCACAGGTTGGCTACGGTGAGTTTGGTGCCCACGCCATCGGTGGAGGCCAGCAGAACCGGATTTTTCAAATCCTCGTTGCCGATGGCAAATAGTCCGGAAAAACCGCCGATATCGGTGAGCACGCCACGGCGATGCGTATCGGAGACGATAGCTTTAATCCGGGAGACGAAGTTATTGCCTTTGTCGATATCGACACCGGCCTCTGTGTATTTAGAAGATGATTGCGTCATGAATGTCAGGTCGCCTGCCCGCCACGACAAACAGAAAATGATCGTTTCGTCGGATCATCGTCGGTTCTCTTGAGGTGGGATAGAAAGAATACGGGAAAATGGAGAATGGGAGAAAGGTACTTTTTTTGACAGGTCATTGTCAATAGCTTTGTGCGGGTTGCGGTGGCTGTTCCTTTCTGGTATTGCTGGGCCCATGAAACTATTTGTCACCCTAATCGGTCTCATTCTTATCCTGGAGGGGCTTCCATACGTGGCCTCCCCGGAATCAATGCAACGCTGGTTGCAGCAGATTTTGGAGATAGCTCCAGGCCACCTGCGGCGCATCGGTCTGTTTGCCATGATTCTCGGTTTTTTTCTCTGTTATTTGGCCTTGCGAAGTCCGCTGTTTAACTGATTTTTTTATACGCGACAGCGACGCTTCCGCTGTCGTCCCTGGCCTTTTTTCAGCCCTTCTTTCTCCATGTTTTTTTTGATGAAAATTCGTGGACGCAGGTGGCTTTTTCTGTGCCACGAATCCTTTCCATGGTACATGGCACTCATTTTTTGTTTTTGGGCAGGATTATCATAATTGACTTTTTTCTGCCGTGGTCAGTACAATGCTTACTTTTGCTGTAATGCCGAGCGTTTTTTTAGGTCGTCGCTCCTGATAATGGCGCGATAACCCTGGCTGACGCTGATCTTCCAAACACCATTTCGATCCAGGGGTGTTGCAATGGTCAATTATTTTTTTCTTGATAACAAAATGGTCAAGATGGAGAGTGGGAACAGCTCCATCAGCCCTAATATTTTTTGGATCGACCTGATTAATCCCACCCAAGATGAGATTCAACAGGTGGAACGGGATTTTCGGGTGGAACTCTTTACCAAGCAGGAGAGTGAGGAGATCGAATCCAGTTCCAAGTATGTGGAAACCGAAGATGAGATCGGTATCAACCTCAACTTTCTCATCCCGGAAAACAATACCTTTTCCAACGAACCGGTTTCTTTCATCCTCAAGGATAAGATTCTCATAACCCAGCGGTCGCACGAGTTCCGTTCCTTTTCCGAGACTTACCGCAAGCTGCGGGCAATCAAACCCTTGGACGGTGAGGATATTTTTCTCGCAATTCTCGAGACCCGAATCGACTACGATGCCGACTTGATCGAGCACATCACTGACCAGATCACTGCGATCAGCCGGCAGATGAGCGTGGACAAGGATCCAGATAAAGAAATCCTGCTCAAAATCACCGCCCTCCAGGAAACCACCATTGCCATTCGCGAAAATATCGTGGAGAAGCAGCGGATTATCTCCTCTATGCTCAAGAGTAAGATGTTTCCCAAGGAAGACTATGAGAACATGCGGATCATGATTAAGGACGTGGGTTCCCTGCTTGATCATACCTCGTTTAACTTCGAGCGACTCGAGTTCCTGCAGAATACCTTTCTTGGTCTGGTCGACATGGAACAGAACCGGGTGATCAAGATTTTTACCGTGGTCACGGTGATTTTCATGCCGCCGACCTTGATTGCCAGTGCCTACGGGATGAACTTCAAATTTATGCCGGAACTGGATGAGATTTGGGGCTATCCCTTTGCCATATTACTGATGTTTCTCTCCTCCGCCATGACCCTGCTCTTCTTCAAACGCAAGAAATGGTTGTGAGCGATTGTTGCTGCTTTATTTGTTGAGGCGTACCTATGAAACCCGTCTATCTTATTGCTGTTGCCTGCGTTCTCGGATGGCTGGCGTTCCAGACCTTGCAGCCGCAACGTCTGGATCCAAACGCAATACCCCGTACGGTTGCGGCCCGGGGTGATTTGGCCAGTGACGAGCAGAACACTATCGATATTTTTCGTAACTCAGCCCCGTCGGTGGCCTATATCACCAGCATCGCGGTGCGGCGTGATTTTTTTAGTCTCAATGCCTACGAGATTCCCCAGGGGACAGGATCTGGTTTTATCTGGGATAAGCAGGGGCGAATCGTTACCAATTACCATGTGATTTCCGACGCAAACCGGCTCGAGGTGACTTTGGCTGATCACTCCAGTTGGAAGGCTGTACTGGTGGGGGCGGCCCCGGATCGCGATCTGGCGGTGCTCCAGATTAATGCTCCGGCGGATAAACTGCGGCCAATTTCCCTGGGCGAGTCTAAAAATCTGCTCGTCGGGCAAAAGGTCTTTGCCATCGGCAATCCTTTTGGCCTGGACCAAACACTGACCACTGGAGTGGTCAGTGCGCTTGGCCGGGAGATTAAAGCGGTCACCGGTCGGACCATCCACGATGTGATCCAGACCGATGCCGCCATTAATCCAGGGAATTCCGGGGGACCACTTTTGGATAGTGCTGGTCGCCTCATTGGCGTGAACACCGCTATTTATAGCCCCTCCGGGGCCAGCTCAGGTATCGGTTTTGCCGTGCCGGTGGGCGAAGTCAACCGGGTGGTTCCACAGATTATCAGCAAGGGCAAGTTAATTCGGCCAGGGCTGGGAATTACCCTGGCTAATCGGCGCCTGACCGAGGAGTTAGGCCTGGAAGGGGTCATGGTGCTGAAGGTGCTGCCAGGATCGACAGCGTCCAAGGCTGGCCTGCGAGGAGCCACTCAGGTGCGTGAGGGCTTGGTGCTGGGCGATATCATTCTTGCGGTGAACGGCAAGGCAATTCAAGACTACGACAGCCTACGCGATGAACTCGAGCGACACGCGGTTGGGGAGCAGGTCACTCTGACCGTGATGCGCGATTCGGCCGATGTCGAACTCCAGGTGCAGTTGGAAGCAATGAATTGATTAGGAGAGCAGGGAAGAGGTCTGCCGTTTTTTGCTGTTTCTACTAATCCGACCGATCAACCACCCCAGCAACAAAACCATGCTGCCGGTGAAAAACCATTTAATCGACTGGTTCTTACGCAGCACGGTACATTCGATCTGGGCCTCGGTGAGTTGTTGCTGCAGATCCTCGATTTGGCGTTTCGCCCCACCGAGTTCGGTCTTGGTGTGCAGGGCACTGTCGGGGTCACCGACAAGCGTTTGATACTTATCGGCCAAGGTGCTGCGGTCGGTGGTGCAGGCTGCCAAATCTTTTCGTAATCGTTGGTTGTCTTCTCCCAGATTTGTCGATCGTGCAGTCGGGTCCAGAACCTGACCGTCTGCTCCCATCCCCGGGCGGATATTGGCCATGGGGATCACCGGTGAGCTGCCGAGAAAACGGCTGCGCACCCACCCTTGGGTCCCGTCCTGCAGGCGAATTCGCGACCAATCCTTGCCCCCCTGAACCAACACCACCGCCGTGCCCATGGGAACTGTGGCAATAATCCGGGCATTGTCGGCCCGACCTTTGCGCATTAGTACTTCCAGGCTAGGCTTGATGTAGAGAATATCCGCCGCCTGAACCGCAGGGGCGATGAGCAGTAATGTGAGGATGGCTGCCTGGAGCAGGCGGCGCTTATTTATGAGAACAACTGAGTTCATGAAAAAAATGTCTGCTGAAACAGCAATCCAGAGGTTTGTGATCGTGGTCCGTACCTGACCTCTGATCATGGAGGTATTGTGTGCAACCAGAGGGAATTCTGGCGAAAACGTGCTGATTGTTTAGCCTGATATCCTTTTGAAAAGTCTATCACCCTCTCAGGGATGGCTCGGTAAAAACACAGCTCTACACGGAGGCGCTTTTTTCATGGTGCGAAGGCGTACATGCGGTATGTCGAGAATCGGAAAAAAGCTGTGACGCCGTAGATCGAAGTTTTTACAACGCCATCACGTTCAAGTAGTCGACACGCTACCATGAATAAACGGGAATCGCCAGATGCTTTCACGGCTTCCACTTAGCTAGTGGCGTGCAGCTTTTTCTTTCTGATCAGGGCTAATTCGCGCATATTGCGAGCCTTATCTGATTCGTCAACGATTTCCCGGCCGATAATTTCCTCAAGTATATCCTCCATGCTGATGACGCCGGTGACGCTACCATACTCGTCGACTACTACGAAAAGGTGCTGATATCGCTCGAAAAAATCGACAAAAATCCGGTCGAGCGGTGCAGTTTCCGGTACAAAATGAATCGGCCGCATGATCTGAGAAAGTTTGACATCATCCTGCCCTACCGCTGCGGCCATGAGTACATCCTGGCTCATCACCAGGCCGACCACGTTGTCGGGTTCGCCGTCATAGACCGGTACCCGGCTGTGCATACGCCATTTTCCCTCCATCCGTGCCGCTTCTTTGATGGTCAGCGCTTGGGAGGCGGAAAAGGTAACCGTGCGCGGAGTCATCACCTGTCGGACCGATTTTTCCCCAAGCTGGAGGATGTTGGCAATCACCTTTTCCTGATCCGCCTCGATTTCACCAGATTTGTAACTCAGACTGGCAATGGTTTTCAGCTCTTCGGCGGAAATGTGATGGGTTTTGTGCCTGTTGGGAACGAGGTGGGTTACGATCTTGGCCATCCAAATAACCGGCGAAAGCAGCATAATCATGATTCGCAGGGGGACGACAATGTAGGGTGCCACCTGGCGGGCAAAGGTGACTCCGATGGTTTTGGGCAGGATTTCGGCAAAGAGAAGAATGCCTAGGGTGAAGATAACCGAAAACCAGACTAGCCCCTGTTGCCCGAACAGGGCTACCGCTGAAGCTCCGGCCACGGTGGCGCCGATAGTGTTGGAGATGGTGTTGAGGGCGAGAATAGCGGTGATCGGCTTTTCGATGTTCTCCTTAAAATCTTTAAGTGCCAGGGACTGACGCGGATGAGTTTCAGTCATCAACTCAACCTGGGTAGTCGAAAGGGAAAGCAGGGTGGCCTCAAACAGGGAACACATCATGGATGTCAATAAAGCGCTGATTATGGAAAATATAAAAACAGTGAGCAAAGGGGCCTCCGCAAAGAATGTGGAAAAAATATGGCCTGTAGTCGTGGGACAGGGGAGTTTTGGCGATTGAGGTTCAAGGTTCTTTAGTGTATGAAAAACTTACAATAAACAGTTCTCGCAGGATTTGAAAGCGGGAAAGCAATACCAGCAGAGGAGGAACATGCCCCGTGGACACCGACACCGTGACGATTCAGATCTTTGAGCAGGAACCTGCCGCGTATGGCGGAGATCTTCTCGTCTTTCTTGTGGAAGAGGATATTGCCCACTTGGGTGATTTCGGTAAACCGCTCAACCGGATCTTACAACAGATCTGGGAGACCGGTGATTTCAAAGGGGGCAAGGAGCAGACATTTACTTTTTATCCGGTTTTCCTTGATAAAAAGCAGACTGCAGCCGCAAAGCGTGTGCTGTTGGTTGGCCTGGGTAAACAGGACGATGCGATCAATGCGCGCCGGGAGCAGTTGCGCCTTGCCGGTGGGACGATTGCCAAACAGGCGGCAGCCTTCAAAGCCAAGGATGTCCTGCTGGTGCTTCCCAAAGAGTACCTCTTGGATGCAGTTGAGATTTCCCAGTGTTGCACTGAAGGCATGATCCTGGGTAATTACCGCTTTGATCTGTATAAAAATCCCAAAGATGAAAAAGATCTTCCGGGGCGGTTGGAGCGTTTTGCCCTCCATCATGGTGGGCTTCCCCAGGCAGCGGTGCAAAAGGGCCTGGAACGTGGTCGGGTCCTGGCCTTGGCGACTGGCGCTGCCCGCGATATGGCCAATCAGCCCGGCAATGGCTGGACCCCCACCGCCTTTGCCGAGTATGCCAAGAAACTGGCGAAAAAGACCTCGCTCAAATGCAAGGTGCTGGATAAAAGTGCCTTGCAGAAACTCGGCATGGGAGGACTGGTCGGGGTAAACCAGGGATCGGCTCAGCCGCCGCACCTCGTCATTCTCGAATACCGCACCAGTAAAAAAAATCCGACCATCCTCCTGGTGGGCAAGGGGCTGACTTTTGACTCCGGCGGTATCTGTATCAAACCTCCTTCGGGGATGGAGGATATGAAATATGACATGTGCGGTGGCGCTGCGGTTATGACCGCAATGCAGGCCATTGCCGAAATCGGTCTCGCCAATGTGAATGTGATAGGTCTGGTGCCCACCACCGAAAACATGACCGGATCAGCGGCCCTCAAGCCTGGGGATGTCATTCGTCACTTCGGCGGTAAAACCTCGGAAATCATCAATACCGATGCCGAGGGGCGGCTGATTCTGGCCGATGCCCTGGCCTACGGGATCGAGACCTATACCCCGGAGGCGGTGGTTGACCTTGCCACCTTGACCGGTGCGGTGATCATTGGCCTGGGGCACCACTATACCGGTTTGCTCAGCAACAACGATCAGTTGGCCACCCGCATCCTTGATGCCGGGTCCCAGGTCGGCGAACCGTTGTGGCGACTGCCGCTTGGTCCTCAATACCGCAAACAGATCGATTCCCGGGTGGCGGATATCAAAAATGCCGGCAGTGATCGCAGTGCCGGTACGATCACCGCCGCCTGCTATCTCCAGGAGTTTGTCGGCGACACGCCTTGGGCGCATCTGGATATTGCTGGCACGGCCTGGGATTTCACCGAAAAAAGTTATATACCTAAAGGACCTTCCGGAACCGGTGTCCGCACCTTAGTCGCCTGTCTGAGCCAATGGGAAACATTAAAACCGGTCGAAAAAAAATAAACTGCCGTATAACGGAACAATCCGTTCATACAAGGGAGAATCACTATGTTGTCAAAAAGAAAAGGAATTACCGTCAGCCGCCAGATAATGGATGACCAGCGATTGCATCCCGAGGCCACCGGCGAACTCACCGGCCTGCTGAATGATCTGGTTGTTGCCGGTAAAATTATCAGCGCCGAGGTCAATATGGCTGGGCTGGCCGATATCCTCGGGCAATCCGGGCGGACCAATATCCAGGGCGAGAGCGTGCAGAAGTTGGATGTTTTTGCCAACCAGACTATCAAACGGCGGATGGAACAGTGCGGGCATGTTTGTGTCATGGCCTCGGAAGAGGACGACGATATCGTCCCGGTGCTTGAAGGCTATGAGGGGAACTACACTATTGCCTTTGACCCCTTGGATGGTTCTTCGAATATCGATGTCAACGTCAGCATCGGGACTATTTTTTCCATCCATCGTCGTCTCAGCGCCTCCGGGCAGGGCGATGCCGGCGACCTCCTCCAGAAAGGCAGCAAGCAGGTGGCTGCAGGCTATATCATCTATGGCTCCTCAACCGTGATGGTCTATACCACCGGAAACGGTGTGCATGGCTTTACCCTGGATCCCAGTGTCGGTGAATTTTTCCTTTCCCACCCGGATATTAAAATACCCGAGACTTCCCTTTACTACAGTGTGAACGAGGCCTATGCCCATCACTGGTTTGACAGTACCCGTTCCTACATTGAATGCCTGAAACAAGGCGATGGCGAGAGAGCGCCTTATAGTCTGCGTTATATCGGTTCCTTGGTGGCTGATTTTCATCGGAACCTGGTCAAAGGCGGCGTTTTTCTCTATACCCGCGACAAAATGAGCGACGAGAAATCAGAGGGCAAGCTGCGTTTACTCTATGAGGCGGCCCCCCTAGCGATGATTGTCGAGCAGGCAGGCGGCCGGGCCATCACCGATGATGGCCGCAATATCCTTGAAATTGAACCCAAGGGGCTGCATCAGCGGGTACCGTTGATTATCGGTTCTAAGCAGGATGTGGATTTGGCGGAAAAATTTCTCCGCAGTGAATTGTAAGGATCTCGTCACAGGTGCAAAAACGAAAAATCATTGCTTGTAAAAGGAATTTTTCTGAGTCTTGAAACGATGTTGGGGTGATTATTTTTGCCAAAGCACACCGTCTAAAGATGCACCGGTAGGGATTTTCCTTGTTTTTCCTGCTTGACAAATATCGCCGGGGATTTACTATGAGCTCAACCTTTTACTGACAGGATCACATCATGACACGTACACTTGCTCTCCTTCTTCTTCTTAGCCGACTGCACAGGAAAACTGTGGCAGAGAAGGGAGGCGTGTCCTGACGGACCCCGACGAAGTTAAGCCCCTCAAAGCCACGGTTTCAAAACCGTGGCTTTTTTTTTGTCATTCTTTCAAAAAACGAGAATGACGTTTTAAGTTTTTAGTGCGCTGTTTTTGTGATGGGTGGTTTGCGTTGATTTCAGTTCTTACCAGATCATCATAGTTGATGGCGTTGTAAAAACTTCGATCTACGGCGTCACAGCGTTTTTTCCCAACGCTCAGCATACCTTCTGTATGCCTTCGAGCCGGGAAAAACACTGTTTTTTGTCTATCTGTGTTTTTACATAGCCATCCCTTAGAGTGTGATGGACTTTTTGCGAGCTCATCATTGTTGACTTATGACGGAGATTATAATGGATCAGGAAACGTTGAAAAAATATCGTCCCTACCCGCAGGTCCGTTTACAGGATCGTACCTGGCCGGACACAATTGTGAGCAAGGCTCCGATCTGGTGCAGTGTCGATCTGCGAGACGGCAACCAGGCACTCATCCAGCCGATGAACCTGGAGGAGAAATTGGAGATGTTCCTGCTCCTGGTCGAGGTTGGGTTTAAGGAAATCGAGGTCGGTTTCCCTTCTGCCTCCCAGATCGAGTTCGATTTTCTTCGCCTGCTGATTGAGGGAAACCATATCCCGGATGGCGTTGTTCCCCAGGTCCTGACCCAGGCCCGTGAACAGCTGATCCGTAAAACTTATGCATCGCTCAATGGTTCCCCCGAGGCCGTGGTTCATCTGTACAACTCCACCTCGACCCTGCAGCGGCAGGTGGTTTTCAACAAGGGGTGCAAGGAAATCATCGGCTTGGGTGTAGCCGGGGCCAAGCTGGTCCATAAGTTGGCCAAAGAGGTCGATACAAAAATCCGCTACGAGTATTCGCCCGAGAGTTTCACCGGAACGGAACTTGATTTTGCCCTGGAAATCTGCGAGGCAATCATGGATGTCTGGGAGCCAACCCCGGAGAATCGGGTGATCATCAACCTGCCGGCCACGGTGGAGATGTCCACGCCCAACATCTATGCCGATCAGATCGAGTGGTTCTGCCGCAATATGAAGAATCGCGACTGCGCGATCATCAGCGTCCATGCCCATAACGACCGCGGTGGTGCGGTTTCGGCCACGGAACTGGCGATGATGGCTGGTGCCGATCGTGTGGAAGGCACCCTGTTCGGTAATGGTGAGCGCACCGGCAATGTTGATATCGTTACCTTGGCGTTGAACATGTTTTCCCAAGGCGTTGATCCAGACCTGGATTTTTCGCGGATCAACCGAGTGATCAATGTGTATGAACGTTGTACTAAGATGAAGGTCCCGCCGCGCCATCCCTATGCCGGTGAGTTGGTCTATACTGCCTTTTCCGGATCGCATCAGGATGCTATCAACAAGGGGATGACCGCTTTGGAGCTGACCGAGAGCGGGTTGTGGGAGGTGCCGTACCTGCCGATTGATCCCCAGGATGTGGGCCGGACCTACGAGTCGATCATTCGTATCAACAGCCAATCGGGTAAGGGCGGGGTGGCCTATATCATGGATCATGAATTCGGCTTCAAACTGCCCAAAGAGATGCATCCGGGGTTCGGGCGGGTCATTCAGGAGATCTCGGACGCGGTCGGCGACGAGCTCAGTGCGGATATGATTTTTCACACCTTTGAAAAGGAATATCTGCTCAATGCCAACGGCTTTGCTTTGAAATCCTTTAACGTGCTTAAACGTCACTTTGAAAAGGACGAGGAGAGTTCGATTGCTGAAATCGAGGCGGTAGTTGTGGTCAAGGGCGAAGAGCGGACCATCCAGGCCAAGGGGAACGGGCCGCTGGATGCCTTTTGTTCTGCCCTGCGTGAAGGATTGGGTTTGCAGTTTGGCCTTCATTCTTACCACGAGCACGCCTTGACCCAGGGGAGTTCATCCAAGGCGGTCAGTTATATCGAGGTGTTGGACCAGGATAACGAGAGTTGGTGGGGAGCAGGCGTAGACACCGATATCATCGTTGCCTCGATCAAGTCGTTGCTCAGTGCGCTTAATCGTTCTTCGGCAAAGAATCAGGAGAGGGGATGAAAAAATTAACTACGTTTGTTGCCGGTATATTGGTGCTGCTCGCTTCGGCTCAATCTGGTGCCGAGGAGATCGGCCAGGTGAGCACGACCTTCAAGCTTCTTGGCGCCAACAATAAGATTGTCATTGAGGCCTTTGACGATCCGGATATCAGTGGGGCCACCTGCTATGTCAGCCGGGCCAAGACCGGCGGTATCAAGGGCAGTCTTGGCGTTGCCGAGGATACTTCGGACGCCTCGATCTCCTGTCGCCAAACCGGACCGATCATTCTGCCGGAACGGGTTGCCTCGGGTAAAGAGGACGGCAAACAGGTGTTTAAGAAGTCGACCTCGCTGCTGTTTAAAAAAATGCAGGTAGTGCGCTTTTACGATAAGAAGCGCTCGACGTTGGTCTATCTGACCTATAGCGATCGCATTATCGAGGGATCGCCCAAAAACTCCATCTCCACCATCGTCCTGCCCCAGGCCTTCAATGGGCAGCAGGGGGGGATGGTCCCCGCTAATTAGTTTTTTCCCCGTTCCGGCTGAAGAGCCATTGTTCAGCCGGAACGGTTTCCTGATTTTTCCTGCGTGCCCGCCACAATATTAATGGCGCCGAAAAAACACTACTCCTTGTCTATCTGTGTTTTTACATAGCCATCTCTTAGAGCGTGATGGACTTTTTACGAGTCCATCAAGAGTGTTTCATTGATGCTCAGGACAGGGCCTTGGCAATCTCCTCACTGGTGAGTCCGCTCTCGCATTCAAGAAATATTCGGGCCGTGCATCGTTTACAGATTTGGTGGTCCAGGCGTGGATAAATTTCAGCGATTGCCTCGGGTTTGGTTTCAAAAATATTTTCCGTCCCGATTTCAAGAAAGTATTTGAACAGCCGGAAATGGCTACAAATCCCCTCTTTCACTCCCAGCAGGTACAAGTTGCCGTCGTTTTGGTGGATATCTTTCATCAGGTGCAGCAGGTATTCCGCACCGGCCATGTCGATAAAATTCATTCCTTCGGCAACAATGAGAAGATTTTTCTGTTCCGGAGATTGCTGCAAAATCCGTTGCAACTCATCTCGGACATGGTTGACCGCACCGAAGTAGAGCGAACCGTCGATCCGCACGATTTTCAACTGGGGGCATTCCGGTAGATTGGGGTCGGTGGTGAAGGGGCGGTAGGAAATACGTTTATCCGGGACACGAACAAAGACATGCGGGTGCGAGGTGCGATTGAGATAGATCACCAGGGAGAGCATGATGCCCAGTAAAATGGCAAATTCTAGGGCCAAGACGAGGGTACCGATAAAGGTGACACTCAAGATGACGGCTTCGGTGAAACTGGTGCGATAGATTTTGAGGATATGCGGCAGGTCAAACAGGCTCCAGGCGACCAGTAAAAGAATGCCCGACATGACAGCATTGGGGAGGTAGGCCGTCAGTGGCGCCACCAATACGCCCAGAATAATAAGTATTCCGCCACCTAGGATGGCTGCCATCGGGGTCTTGGCACCTGCCTGGTAGTTGAGCCCGCTTCTATTGAAGGATCCGGTGGCCACATAGCCGGAGAAAAAACTGCCGACAATATTGGAGAGCCCTTGGCCAATGAATTCCTGGTTGCCGTCGAGGTTCTGGCCGGTACGATCGGCAAGCGACCGGGCAATGGAGACCGCTTCGGTCAGGGCAAAAAGCGTGGTGGCCAGGGCGACCGGGGCCAGCATCTGAAAGTTTTCCAGGGTGAAATGCGGTGCGGACAGTGGCGGTAAGGTGGCGGGGAGAGCACCCACCGTGGCAATCTGGACCGTTTCCTTGCCGAAGATCCATCCCAAGATCAAGGCGAAGAAGCTGCCGATGAGCATGGAAGAAATCATAAACGGAAATTTGGGACAAAAACGGCGGCAGAAAAGACCGGCAATAATCGTGATCGCACCTACTGCGCAGGTATAGGGGTTGAGATCGCTGATATTGACGAGCAGGGCATGGATGGTTTCGTGGAAGTGCTGGGTACGGGGAATGATTAAACCGAGGAAGTGCTTGAGCTGGCTCGTGGCAATCAAAAGGGCGGCACCCGCGGTAAACCCGACCACCACGCTATGGGAAATGAAATTGACCAGAGCGCCGAAGCGAGCCAGGCCCATGATCAACTGCACCATACCAACCATCATGGTGAGGGTGATCGCCAGTTGGACATATTCCGGCGTGCCAGGTGTAGCATGGGCGGACAGGGCGGAGTAGAGGACAACCGAAGCGGCTGTCGTCGGTCCGGAGACCAAAAGCCAAGACGAGCCGAACAGGGCGGCAATCACCGCCGGAATCATACCGGTATACAATCCGTATTCCGGTGGCATGCCGGCGATGGTGGCAAAGGCCACGCCCTGGGGGAGGGCGACAACCGCCCCGGTCAGACCGGCGAGCAGATCGGCCCGCATGGTTGTGCGGTTAACCTGGGGCCACCATTGGAGAAAGGGGAGAAGCACACTGCGCCAGCCTCGTTTTTCGGGAAGACTACACCCAGTCGGAACTGTTGCCATAATCACCCCTCCTCACATCTCATTGGTTTTCTTTACGCTTCGCGAATAATTCCCTTCTCCTTTTGGGTGTAGCATATTTTGCGTAACCAGCCAATCAGAGGGTTACAAATACTTCACGCGCAGGGTTTTCTTGTCGATTTTGCCCACGCTGGTTTTATCAATGCTCTCAACCACCTTGAGCTTGAGCAGCATGGCCTGTTTGGAAAGCAGCCCCTTGTCGATGAACTGGTTGATGTGGCTCACCAACTGTCGGGGAGTGGGGGCTGTGGTTTCCGCCTTGGGTACCACCAGGGCCAGTGGTCGTTCACCCCATTTTTTATCTGCCATGCCGATCACTGCCACCTCTGCCACTGCCGGATGGAGGCCGATTACGTCCTCAAGTTCCAGGGAACTGAGCCACTCGCCACCGGTTTTGATCACATCTTTGATCCGGTCGGTGATAGTCACATAACGATCCTGGTTGATATGCGCCACGTCGCCGGTATGTAGATACCCACCTTTCCACAGGTTTTCCGAATTGCGCTGATCTTTGAGATAGCCCTGGGTTAGCCAGGGGGAGCGTACAACCACTTCGCCCACCTGCTCACCATCCTTGGCAATGTCCTTCATCTCCTCATCCACCAGTCGCATCTGGACCAGGGGGATGGGGCGACCGGTCTTGCAGCGGAGCGTCACCTCATCATCAAGATCGAGATCCTCTCGGTTGACGTGGGCAATGGTGAGGATCGGGCAAGTTTCCGACATGCCGTAGCCGGTGAACACATCTATCCCGTGATCGAGCACCTTGCGGCACATCGTCTTGGTTAGGGCCGAGCCGCCGATCAGCACTTTCCAGTGGGAAAGATCAATCTCGGGAAAGCTGGGGTGAGTGATCAGCATGTGCATGATCGTGGGTACGCAGTGGGAAAAGGTCACTCCTTCGCGAGCAATGAGCTGGAGGATGGGGCCGGGAGCATACTTGCCCGGATAGACCTGCTTGACGCCCAGCGAGGTTGCCACATAGGGAAGGCCCCAAGCGTGGACATGGAACATCGGGGTGAGCGGCATGTACACGTCCTCTTGGTGAAAACGTCCCTGGACTGCCGGAGTGCCCAGGGAGGCAAGGTTGGCCAGGGTATGCAGTACCAACTGCCGGTGGCTGAAATAGACCCCTTTGGGCATGCCGGTGGTCCCGGTGGTGTAAAAGGTGGTTGCACGGGAGTTCTCATCAAAATCGATAAAGTCAAAATAATGATCAGCCTTGGTCAGCATGTCCTCATATTCCCCGGCCAGGGGCAAGGAGCTTTGGGGCGGTTCGTCCAGATCGGTCAGCACAATATATTTTTTCACGGTGTCGATCCGGCCTTTGATCTGCTCCAGGATCGGCAGAAATTCATCGTTGACCAGGATGTAATCATCCTCGGCGTGGTCAATGGTGTAGAGAATCTGTTCCGGAGAAAGGCGGACATTGATAGTGTGCAACACCGCACCCAGCATGGGCACGGCAAAAAAGCATTCCAAATATCGATGGGAATCCCAGTCCATCACCGCCACCGTATCGCCAGATTTCACCCCAAGCGTACTCAGCGCGTTGGCTAAACGATGCACCCGCTGCCGCATCTCTTCATAGGTGTAGCGCAACTGGTCTCGATAGACGATCTCCTGCTGCGGCTGGTCAACCACCGGAGCAAGGAAGAGATTTTTGATCAGAAGAGGGTAGTCGTAGGCCGAGGCGGTACGTTGGATCAAGGTTGCAGTCATGATGGATTCCTTTGTGGCTTACCGAAATGCACTTGTTTTGTTCAGGAAAACATGGGTGCTCACCATTACTGAACCCTTTGGTGCTTGTCAAATAGGATTGGCAAAAGCTGAGAAAAACTGACGGGTCTCCTTAAGCTGCGTGCGGGCAATTTGTAAGGTGCCGCCTCCTGGAAACGAGAGCCGCAGCTCAGCCGAAGGCGCACAAAGCTTTGGCGGACTTGATGACGTCGTAAAAACTGGGATTGTCTGCGTCGCAGCGTTTTTTTCGACGTTCGACAAACCTGATGTCTTCGAGCCGGTAAAAATACTGATCCTTGTATAGCGGTGTTTTTTACCTAGCCATCTCTGAGCGTGTGCTGGACGTTTTACGAGTCCAGCAGGTTTGAGTCTCTCTAAAACGATATTTTGCTATGGTAACAAAATTCAGTTGGATTTGGCCGACTCGGGATAAGCCCCGAGTGACTTGAATATCTGGCCCGGCAAATCGTCCAGGTGTATCAGCGGCCTAAACCCCGGCAAGATACGGTCGT
>JAQUEZ010000257.1 GCA_028684915.1 Desulfobulbus sp. | reverse complement strand
AGGAGCTCCAGGACGCGATACCTGCCGGCAAGACCGCTGTGGTCCTGGTACCATTTGAGCACGGTTGCACTTTCCATGGGCCCGGACTGCAGTTCGTCGAGCCGGATCGGAAAATCGAGGAATCCCGCCCCTAGGCATCCTTCTCCCTCTCCGCCATCCAGAATCACCTGGCCCTCGCAGTGCGGGGTGAAGCGGTCGGTCAATCTGCCAGAGGGAGAGATCTCCCGGGCTGCGAGCGAGACCTCGCACACAACCTCCCGTAGACCAGCGCCGACTCGATGGCAGGAGATCCTGGAGGGCCGTGCAACCCCGGGAGGACATTGAATCATGTCCAGGAACCGCACCTGGCGAACGCCTCGCACCTGTAAGTGCGGATACAGGAGCCGGGCTGCTTCCATGAATGTCTCAACAAACATGACGGCTGAGACCAGGGGATGCTTGACGAACAGCAAAGGCTGGTGATCCTCGATCCACAGATCCTTGTCCCGGGAGAAAGACCTGAAGGCTTCGAGTTGTTCCCGGCGAAGGTCCAGGCTGGCAATCCCGTCGATTAGGGGAAAGTCCTCAGGACTGAAGGCCTCGGCGCCTCCATCAACCTCGCCATGAGGTCGGGGCAAAAGGTTGAGCCTCGCCGTCTTCACAGCGGGGAGTGTGCGCATAAACAGGACCCAATCGTCATCATCCGGGGAGGATGCAAAAAGCTCCCGGCAGAAAAGCCCGGCGAGTTCAATCACATGAACGTACGACGCGCCCATGCGCCGCATCAGGTCCCGAACATGGGGATCCTCGGCCATGCCCGCCCCTTCGATGGGAGGCAGCATCAAGGCTTTGAACCGGATGGCGCCATTCTTCCGCCGGAGAGTGCTGATCAAGGCAGACATCATCCGGTTAGCTGCCGCGTAGTTAGTTTGGCCAGGATTCCCCTGGATCGCGGCCACCGAAGAAAGACCCACGAAAAACCGCAAGTCGGCCTTCTCCACCGCCTGGAAAAGATTCCACGCTCCGAGGAATTTGATGTCCGTAACCAGAGAAAAATCCTCCGCTGTCATTTGGCTGAGGAAATTGTCCCTGAGAACGCCGGCGCCGTGGATGATTCCGCAGATCGTGCCATGACGATTGACCACCTCGCCCAGGACGGCACGGACCGCCTCGGGATCAGCGACATCGCAGGTGTGGTAGGATGCTTCGATTCCTGCGGCATGCAGATCCGCCAGGGTCAGGACAATCTCCGCGGCCTTGTTGCCGTCGCCGGAAGGCCCTGCAGGCGGAGGCGGAAGAGAGGTCCTTCCCAGAAAGACCAGGCGGGGCTGAAAAGGGGCCAGACTGCGGGCCAGATGGACGCCGATCCCGGTTGCGCCGCCGGACAGGACAACCACGTCTCCAGGGCGCAGTTCGAGGCTTGCCGAATTCGCGCAGCGTAACGGGGCAATGTGCCCCTCCAAGGTGCAAACCTTGCCGCCGCGATGTGCCATCTCCACCATGGGGTATCCTCTGTCCAGAGCGTCGCGTAAGGCCGCACTCAGGTCGGTGTCAAGGTCGGCGTCATTGCCGATTGCCAGGGTCCGGAACTGGACCGCCGGGTATTCCTGGGCAGCACTCAGAAAGAGCCCCAAGATCCCCTCCGCCTGGAGTCGAACCGGGGTTGCGTTCTCCTCCCCGGAGTGGATCAGCACGACGAATTTCTTCCCCGGCGCCTGGAGAAAGGCTTGCAGCAGAATAAAAAATCCCCTGAGCAGCCGCGAAACATCCTCCATGCTTGCCGAACGGTCCGCCCCACCCTGCGGCAGGATGATCACCATCCCGGCAAGGGACTTCATCTCCGCTATCCGGTCGGCTGCCCCGGTCGCCCCTTCGGCAGTGCGAATATTGTGGCCCTCATCATCCTCCGCCATGAACTGCATGGACAACGGGTCAACCTTGAAATCCCGCCGGAGGATGTCGGCGACACTTCCGGCACGTTTGTCCTCACGGTCAGGCGCGAGCAGAAGGACACTCTCGCCTGGGCTCAATTCCAGGGGAATGGAGGTTGCTTGCTCGACAGCAACGTGGTGAAAAACGAGCCGCTTGACGCTCGCCTCTTCCTCTGCGGGCATCAAACCGTCCCGCACTGGACTGCCGTCATCAGATGTAGCGGCCGGCTGGCTACTGGCGCCTTCCCGGCCGGCGATAATCTTGGCGATCCTCTCGGCAATATCCTGCACCGTACGAACCCCGATAAAATCCTCAAATTCGATGGTGATCGCAAATTGGTGTTCTGCTGCATCCATGATGATGGGAAGGCGGCTGGAGCGGATGGAGAGGTCTTTCCGGAGATCCATCTCGGGTTGGATTTCGTCCCGGTTGAATCCGGTCGCATCCATGATAATCTGAATGAGCTTCTCCATCAGATCCTGGTGCTCGGACACCGCAACGAGAGGCGGCGAGGGCGGCTTCGGCTCCGGAACCGCAGGGGCAAGATCGAGAGGCGGGGGAGGCGCGGCTGTCGCAGCCGGTTGAACGGGAGCAACCGGCTGTTGATCTGCAAGCGGCTCGATAGTCCCGAGCATGGATTGAAGAGCAGCAGCAAGATCCCCTTCCTGAAATTGGGGGTGAAGCTCGCCCCGGATTGCTTCCAGAATGTTCGGCTTGAGGAAGCGGCCGAAGGTCTCGAGCACAAACCGGTTGATTTCCCTTTGAATGATTCGTTCCACCGGTTTGGCGCTGATAAGTCCGGGCTCCGGCAATGGTGACGCGGATGCTGGGGCGACGGGGTGCAATTCGCCAGTTTTCCTGGATGCAGAGAGTGAAACAAACCTCGGTTCGCCTTGAACCTGCAGAGCCCCTTGCACGAACAACTGGGCCAGGGCGGTTCTGTAGGTCAGGCTTTCGGCTGCGGGCAGGCAGGTCTGGATGCAGGCCGGGTCCGGGAGCGTGTCAATGATGAGACCGCTGAGTGTATCGCCGGGGCCCACCTCCACGAAGAGCCTGACTCCATAGTCCTGCCATAGGGTCTGGACGTTCTGCATCCAATGGACCGGAGACTCCAGGTGGGCCATGAGGATGCGCCTGATTGCAACGGGTTCCGATGGATACGGCGCCATGGTCGTGTTGGAGATGACCGGGATCCGGGGCGAGTGAAAGGGAATGGCGGCAACGTAGGCCTCCAACTCATCGTGGATGACCTGCATGATCGGGGAATGGAAGGCCATGCTGACGCGCAGAGGAGTTGCTCTATGCCCCAAGGCTTTAAGTTTGTTGCAAAAATCTTTAACTACCCCGGTCTTGCCGCTGATAACAACCTGGAGCGGTGAATTGATATTGCTGATGTGGACATCCTTTTTCACTCCCTGGATCATCTCTTTGAGCAGGTCAAAGGGGGCGTCCACCGCCGCCATGACGCCGGGGTCAATATTTGGCATGGCAGCGGCCTTGTCCATGCACACGGCCCGCTTGTTGACAATGCCAAACCCATCTTCCAAGGAATAGACGCCGGCCAGGCACAGAGCGGTCAGTTCGCCCAGGCTGTGGCCGGCCATGGCCACCGGACGGACACCCAGGAGGGTGAGGTATCGAGCCATGGCATATTCCAAGACAAACAAGGCCGGCTGCTGCCACCTGGTCTTTTGCAGATTTTCTTCTCGATCATGGAACAGAAGGTGGAGAAGATCGAAGTCCGCCACTGCCGCGGCCCGATCCATCTCCTCCTTGATGACCGGAAACGACTCATAGAGTTCCCGCCCCATGCCTGCATAGTGGGTTCCCTGTCCTGGAAACACCAAGGCCAGCGGTGGCGCTTGCAGATCCTCGGCTCCCATGAAGATCCCCTGTTGCGCCAGGGATCTCAGGGCCTTGGGTGCAACGACGCCACCCTCTATAAGGGGGCTTGATGTCTCGATAAGCGTAAGCGCCTCCTGTTCGGATTCCGCCACCACCGCCAACCGTGAGTGGCGACCGTCCAGCTTGGTTCGGAAGAAAGAGACGCCCTCAGGTGCAGTCGGCACACCCCTTGCCGCTCCCGATACATTCGCCGCTTCCGGCAAATTCACAGCGCCAACCGTGTCTCGGACGAAACCGGGCGTACTCCCCGGAGAAACCAGAACCGCACCAGCTTCTTCCCTGCTCTGCTCCAACTGCACCACGTAATTCGAACCTCCAAACCCGAAAGCGTTGACCTGCAGCCTTCTGAGCCGGCCGGCTACAGACTTCCAGTCCAGCGGCTCGGAGGCAATGAAAAGCCCCGATCCTTTCAGGTCGATTGCCGGGTCCGGATGGAGATAGTTGAGTGTGGGCGGGAAAATCCCTGCCTTCATGGCCATAACGCCGCGGATGAGGCTGTTGATACCCGAGGCGCCCAGCGTGTGTCCGATCTGGGATTTGAACGAGGTGAGAACGGTGCGTTTGGGGGTGTTGAAGAAGGCCTTGAGGGCACGGACCTCCTCGACGTCGCCTTGCCGAGTACTGGTGCCATGACATTCCACCAGGTCCACTGCCTCCGGTCCGTAGGGCGTGACTTGGAAAGAGGCGCGGATGGCGATCTCCTGGACGACGCTGGACGACTCCACCATGCCCAGATGGTTGTTGCTCGCGCCCATGCCCGCGATGACGGCGTGAACCTGCGCTCCTCGTGCGCGGGCCGAACGCTCCCGCTCGATGACAATCATGCCCCCGCCTTCACCCAGGACCATTCCGTCTCTTCCGGCATCAAAGGGGCGGGAGGTCTCACGGGCGGGCCTTTCCTGTCCGGACAGCCCGTACAGGGCGCCCAAGGCGGAGAATTCGAGAAAATGCATGTGGGTGAGATTTTCCTCGCCTCCCCCGACGATGGCGGCATCGAGAATGCCGTTGTTGATCATCTGGATGGCGCTGTAGAGGGCGACCAGCGAGGTCGCACAGGCGGCGGAAACTGCGTAGCTGGGCCCCATGAACCCATAGCGGTTACAGATGAAGCCGGCGGCGGCGCAGTTGAGCCTGCCCAGGAGGGTGGTGTCGTCCGGGGCCATGCGTCCGGATCGCACCTCTCGCTCAATGGCGCTTTGCTGATCCGAAGTGAGCGCAACAGCTCTTTTTATAGAGCCAACGATATCATGAACATGGCCCCTGATAATCATATTGATGAGGGTCCCCGCCGTCTCGCCCGAGTTTTGAGAGATAAGAACCCCGATCCGTTCGCGCGGGATGTTCGAATCCAGGAGACCGGATGCCTGGATGGCCTTGTCGGCAAGCCACATGGTGATTCTTGTGGCCTCGGTCATGGTCCGGAAATCATGGGGAGGAATCCCGAGTTCTTTGCGGGAGACAGGAAAGTTCAGGAAGGCGCCCACCTGGCAGTAGGTCTTGTCCGGAACCTGCGGCCGGGGATCATAATACAGCGAGTGATCCCAGCGCGACGGCGGAATCAGGGTGATTCCGCTCTGCATGGCCAGGCTTGCAGCCCAGACTTCCTCTGGACTGCTTCCCAAGGCATTAAGAACGCTCATCCCGGTGATGGCTATCCGTGTGCCATCGCCTTGGATGGGAGCGACTCGCTGCCGCCCATTACCGATCACGGGGAACCGAATTTCCTGGGTTTTCTCGACCAACTCCGCAAACGGCTGCTGCAGCAAGAGCGTGCCTTCAGCCAGCTGACGATGGAAGGACTGCAGCTGCAGGGGGATAGTGATGAGGCCGGCGCAGGCCCCGCTCATGAATTGCCCGCGTTCCAGACAGACCCGTTCATCAAGCGGCGCCCCGCCTGGCCGGTCCAGGCCGCGGGCTGCAGCGAAGAGACTCCCCGCTGTCATCGCTTCCATTCTCGTGCGGAAGGCGTGCTCGTCCTCCGGGCTCGCAGCAAACGCCCTTTCCAAGGAGACAACCGCGGCCATTCTCGGGGTTTGCAGGGATCGCACCCGCAGTCCGGTGGCCTGGCCTGAGACAATCGTCCCCCCCGGCTTCGATTCCAGGATCATGCGCTGATAGAGCGGTGTCAGGGCGCCCGTTTCCACGATTTCTCGGGCGGCTAGATAGGCGGTGCCTATCTGAATGGCGTCCGCTCCGAGCATGGCGGCGATGAAGGCGGTCTCTCGATTGAAGACGCCCCCGGCAAGAACAAGGCGACACTGTTGAAAGAGGGAGGGCTGCAGCCGTTTCAGATCCAGCACTCTTTGCGCCAGGGTGAGGGTGCTATGGCGGCCCACATGCCCGCCGGCCTCGCATCCCTCGCAGATCACGTAGCGAACGCCAGCTTCAAGGGCGAGCCGCAACAGGGCCTCGTCAGGGGCGATATACATCACCTCAATGCCGCATTCCAGCAATTCACGTAACGGTGAGAGGTCGCCGCCTGCGATCACCACAAAACGGGGCTGGTGTTTCTTTATCCAGGTCAGCTGGATCTCCCGGAAAGGGTTCTCCGCCAGCGAGACGATATTCACGGCATACGGGCGTCCGTCCATGATCCTCGGCAGGCTTCCCAGCCGTAGATCAAGGGTCTGTGCATCCACCAGGCCCAGGGCGATGGTGGGCAATCCGCCGGCCTCGGCAATGCGCAGGGCAAACTCGGGGACATCCGTGATCCAGGACATGGCCCCCTGGATAAAGGGGTATCGGGTGCCCATCTCTGCCGCGACAGGGCTGTCCACAAAGCATTCCCTTTTCCCTTCAGCCAGGCCGCAGAGCTTGTGGATCTCGTCGATAAAGGACCGCACGGCTCCCTCGGTTCCTGAGCCGAAACGCTCGGCAAAGGAGGCGGCAAAGGCGGTTTCCACCCCCAGAGGGATGGTCTCGCCCGGGGTAAAACGGCTGTCAAGCGGATGGACGGCCCCGGTTCGCACCCGGTCTGCAAACAAACGGCGGCATGCCTCCGTGGTTTCTGCTCCGCACAGCGAACTCTCGTACTGTTTGATCTCCTTGAACGCAATTGAGTTGCCCTTGTTGAAAAGGCGACACGGAACCTGAATGTCCAACCCGACCAGATCGGTGAAATCGAGGCGGAGGTTGGCGAGCCGCTGGCGCTGGACATCATCAATAGCCACCAGGTCGGTCAGCCAATGGATGCTCTCAAAAACGATCCCCGCAGCCCCGGTGGCCAGGAATGCGGCTGCCGCCTCAGGGGTGGAAACGCCGCCCCAGATAAGGATTTCGACAGGGTGCGATACGCTGGGCAGCATGTCTTTGACTGCCGCGTAGAGCGCAAGCGTGGTCTCATTGCTCACAAATCCGGAGGCCTCGCATCCTTTCAAGACGACACGCCCGATTCCCGAGCTGTCCGTCAACAGAGCCGTCAGGAGATCCAGGTCTCCAATGATGGGAAAACAACGGCAGATTTTCGACAATTCCCTCAATCGCTTAAGAAAAGTGTAATAATCGCCCAGGAATACGAGGGGGTGGCATTCAACCCAGATGTTTTCAACCCCTGCTGCTTGCAGCAACGGCTGCCATGACGGATCCATCAAGGCAGGGGCGGAAATCTTGATGTCCCGGACCGGGCCGGCGGAACCTGCTTCTGCTAAGGCCGAAGCGAGTGGTTCCACCTCGAGCAGGGAAAAATCGAAGATGGCTCTGCTCCCTGTTCGCTGCGCCATTTCGGTCACCGGCAAGGTCATCTCTTCAGGCCGCCAGACAAAAGCAATGATGGGAATCCGGTGTTCAAGCAAAATGGCCAAGCCTCCGTTGCAACGCGACACCCTCGCTTTCCGAAATCATAACGCCTTCCTGTAGATGCAATATTTCTTGTGGATTCTGGCGCCGCATTCCTCCACCAAAGAGTTGATCGAGTCGTTGTCCTCCAAGGTCCAGCCCAGTTCCAGAGATCGATACTGCCCTTTCTTCCTCACCACTTCAAACAAGTGGCGGAAAGCCAGCAGGGGAAATCCCAGTTGCCGGTACTTCTCCTTCACTCCGAAGAGCAAGCCCCGCAAGCCGGTAATCTCCCGCCGATGGAGCAGGTACTTCAGCAAACCCGACAGGCCGATGCTGCCGTTGAAGCGCTTGAGCAAGGGGTTGATGTCGGGCAAAACCACGCAGACCCCGACAGGCTCGTCCTCATAATAGATGAAAAAAGCCAGGTCCTGATCCGCGATTCCCACCATGCTTTTTCCTATCTCCCGAATCTCATGATCGCTCAAGGGGACGTACCCCCAGTTGTCGGACCAGCAGTCGTTGAATATCTCCCTGACCAGGGCAAGTTCAGGAACCGGATCCTTGAGCCGAAAGGCCCTGATGTGGACCCCTTTTTTCCGGGCTACCCGTTCAGCAAGACGATTCATCCACTCGGGCAGCCGGTACTGCCCATCGATGATAAAAGAAAACAGGTCCTTTTCTTTGCTGAAACCGCACGATTCGATCAATCGCGGATAGTACGGCGGATTGTAGGTCATCATCAACGCCGGCGGAAAATCAAAGCCGTCAACAAGCAACCCCGCCTCGTAATTGATGGAAGGGT
>JAQUEZ010000256.1 GCA_028684915.1 Desulfobulbus sp. | reverse complement strand
TCCAGGCGGCCAAATGCAGGGCCAGGGGATATAGAAACGACGACACCTTTATCAGCATCATCTACCTGCTGGCCGCACCGATACAGAATTTACTCAAATCCACTTGATTCGTCGAAGAGCCGATTTATCCTCTTGCATCGAGCCCTTATCCTTTATAATTTCCATATGTTACCAGCCTTGAATGCATTTATTTGGATGCGGCAGCCTTAAGCCAGTTTACGAGGAACCGGCGTAAAGGTTGGTTTATTTGATTCAACAATACGCCCCCTAAGCTCGTTCCTGGCATTCTTGAAAACATTTTTCTTTTCTCAGCAAAAAAAAACTCCCAAAATGCGAGGCATCATAACCAGCATCCTGGGAGTCGTTGTTAAGCTTATATCTTTGTTGGAGGCGTAAAACCCTCTCCTGTTCGCACGAACCGGTTAGGGCTGGTCACGTCTAAAAATAATGCCTCAGAAACGATCCTATTTGAGACACAAAATACCCAACCGTAAAAAGCTGGCTGTTTTAAAAAAAAGTGTTTCAAAACTCATGTCAAAAACAACGTATCAAAATAATCTGTGTTCGATAAGTTTTGAACCACGGAACCTTACGCCCACTTTTCTGTACCAGGTCAATTGATGGCGTTGTGATTATTACTCCTGTTCCGTTTCTACGGGCAGCTCCAGCACACTTGCCTGACTCCAATAAAATAATAACAACACAACCTAGACCTCCATCTTTTCATAAGTTGTTCAGAGTGCCTCTTTGTCTTTCGCCCTATTTTAATGATTAAAATATAATATAAATGATAAAAAATGATTTATTAATTATATTAAATCGTGTAATATTATATCAACTCAAGGGACAACCTTGAAACCGGCAGCCTCGCGGAACAGGGGCACAAATCTCGAAAGGAGATAAAACAATGTTCAATAACAGCACATTTTACCCAACACCCAGGGAACTGGGCCGGAAAATGGCCCAAAAAGTTAAAGGATGTCCTGAATATATTCTTGAACCGTCCGCTGGAAAAGCGGATCTCATAGAAGTTTATTCTGAAACTAAAGATCGCCACGGCACGAAACGGAAGTTTTCCGCCATTGAAATTGATCCCGACCTACGGGCAACTTTGCGGGGCAAAAACATTGCCGTCATAGACCATGATTTCCTGGCTTTCAATGGGCCGGATAAGTTTGACCTGATCTTGATGAATCCCCCTTTTGGGGATGGTGACAAGCACCTTCTCAAGGCCATTGATATTATGTACAGCGGACAGATCGTCTGCTTGTTGAATGCTGAAACCTTGCGTAATACCCACACCAGGAGCAGGCAGGAGCTCGCAAAAAAATTGGAAGAGCTTGGCGCCGAGACAGAATATCTCCCAGGGGCTTTTCAGAACGCGGAACGCAAGACAAACGTCGAGGTTGTCCTGGTTAATATTGTGATCGAGCGGAAGGTTGAGGAAGACCTATTTGCCGGATGCGGTGATAAGGTTTCCGAGTTTGACGACAAGGTTGATGAAAATTATGAGGTGGCAAATGGAAAGCATATTGAGGAATTAGTCGCGGAGTTTAATCAGATTGTGGCTTTGTCCATGGAGACCATCGTCGGCTATTACCAAAATTATAAAAAGGTCGGGCAATATATTGGCCTAAACAAAGAGCCCGACAAGTATCTTCGGACAGCTGACACCTTAACCAAGTTGATGCAAGGAACAACCAACACCACGATCCGACGTATCCGGCACGACTTTTGGCGGAAAACTCTTGATCTTCCTGAGGTCAAAAAACGTATGACAAAGAAACGGTTGAATGAGTTTGAGGAAATGGTGAAAGACCGCACCAATATGGACTTTACAGAAAACAATATTCGTGGATTTTTATTGAACTTGATTTCAGGATACAACGACACGCTGACCAAAGCCGTGCTTGAGGTATTTGATTTATTCACAATCAAACATTGCTGGGATGACGGTGTTTTCACCGACAACATTCATTACTTTAATGGATGGAAGACAAATGATGCTTTCAGGGTTGGCAAGAAGGTGATTATTCCGGTGTATGGTGGCCATGGCAACGGGCCTTTCCTTGACTGGATGGATAGGACCGAATGGAAACTCGATCACCAAGTTGATGCCAGTTTGCGCGACATTGACATCGTGATGAACTACTTTGATGGAAGCCCGCATTATCTCAGCATTTCCGACTCCATCAACAGAGCGTTTGCCCGTGGCCAGAATAGAGGGATCAAGAGCACTTATTTTACCCTGACTGCTTACAAAAAAGGAACGCTGCACCTGACGTTCAACGATGAGAATATTCTGCGAAGATTCAATGTAGCGGCCTGTCTCGGGAGAGAATGGCTCCCGATGAATTATGGCCAAAAATCCTATCACGACATGAGCCCCGAAGAGCAAACGGTGGTTGACGCCTTCGAGATCGGCGGAGCGGTTGAATACACCAAGAACCTCGGCCAGGCTGTCTTTGAAAGCACTTGGACACAGCCATTGCTGCTGAAAGCTGCTTAACCCCTCTTTGCCATCGCCGGGTCTGTCCGTGTGTCCTACGGATCGACCCGGCGATTTGATTGACTCCAAAGGAAAAATAAATTCGATCCCCTATCACCGATAGTTCCTTTCTGACTCCAACCCGTTCAGTCAAGCAGCGCCCTGATTTTTGTTATATTTAATGATAAAAATATAATATAAATGATAAAAAATGATTTATTTATATTATGAAATCATGTAATATTCAGTCAATTCAAGGGGGAAACCTTGAGACCGGCGCCTCGCGGACCAGGGGCAGAAATCTCGAAAGGAGATATTCATGGAAGCACAAACCGCCTTCAACCCTTTTCAGTTGGGCCGACTTCTTATTACAGTTGGAGCAAGGGAGAAAGTTACAAGCCCGAGAGTCTGGGAATGTTTGGATCTTCATCAGCGCGGAGAATGGGGAAACGTGTGTGAGGACGATGCCGAAGAAAACAACCTCGCAACTCAACAAGGCTTCCGGATTTTGTCCGCCTACGCTATCGATCCGAATAAACCGGCTCAGGGTTACGGTGAAAACTGTTTATGGATCATCACTGAAGCGGATAGACAGGTCACGACCATCCTGATGCCGGACGAATACTAACTTCCACCAAGACCGGGCCGAACCGACAAATTGACCCGGTCTTTCTTTTTCCTTTTATGGAGTGAAATATATACCCTCTATTTTATCAGGGATTATGATGAGGTACAAAAGCGAACGTTAGCTTCCCAGCCGTCAAGTTAAGGCCTGAGAACTCAGCAAAACGTGTCAAACAAAGAGAAATTAGCTCGATTTAGGAGTTATGGTGATCTAGTTATTGGAATTAGTGTACTCGTCGTCACTACGAGCGATTTGTTGATATGGTAGAGTAAAAAAAAAGGGTTGCCCTACGGTTAACTACTGCGACGATCAAAGAAATGAGGGGGGCTACATGACAGCAGAAAAGGAGTATTCAACCGCGATCCTTAAGCTGGCAGCACTTGCTCAGGGTGATACCGGTGGAAGTCGAGTTGCCGCGCAAGTGCTTTTAAGCGCTTACAATGGGAATGACTTCCAGTTGAATATCGTCGATCTGTGCAATTTGGATCGTGGATATTATCAAGCAGCTCTCGCCGTGATCCGTGGCAGGGTCGAACTCGGAACCGAACCGCAAAATTTACTAGAAGATGGCGATCGCCTCTTCCGCGAACTGTGGAAGAGGTGGGAACGGTATCATGTTGCCAATAGAGGCCTTCCTGATTGCTCTTTGTGTCACGGTTCTGGCCTGATCTACGAAGACATGAACGATGAAACAAATCACACGCGGAACGCCTGTCCTCAATGTGGTGGAAGAGGATATTGACTCCGGACGCGGCGGTCGCAGTCAGCTTAAAGCCTGTTTTTGATTTAACTGACAGTTTGAAGCTAAACGGACGATTTTATATTTACCGTCAGCAGCTCCCACAATTGTCGCTATCACCGGGCCTCTTTCCTTCTGAGGGTTCGGACGTCGACATCCTCGCTCTCTAAAAGGATTGCCGAAGCGTTCAGGCGCTTTGTTTTGAGTATTTTAAACGGATCGGAGCAATTTAAAGATTATCATGGCAAACCATCCCAACAGATCAAAACAGTGCCGCCCAAGGGAGCACTTGCGGAATCTCGGAAAAACCTACCCTGATATCTGGAAGTTTTATGATGAAGCCCGTCAGAAGAGGGGTAAGAATGGTGCGCCAAGCTGGCCGGATTGGTGTTATTGCCCTTTGAGTGTTTCGGCAGATATTATTCAGCAGTTTGTTGAAGCCGGGCAGCTTGGGATTGAAAAGGTATTGGACATCGGCATATTAGGCGCTCTTGCTACCTGGAGAACTGGCCAAGGAATTTATAGATTTGATCCTGACCTCTTTGCTTCCATTGTTGACACGTCCATCGATAAATTGCCGGTTGAGGTCTTGTATCATCTCCCGGAGTGGTGCGTTTATCTTGAGACGCCGGGTTTGCAGTGGTTCAAAAACAAACTTGCTGGTGTCTTTGTTCATTTGGAGTGGGATGTTAAAACGGAACGGCCCGAATTAAGGCTGGTGTTGGATTTGGACGAGGAAGCACCGCGTAATTTTGCCCCTCAGAAGTTTGGTGCAGCCGCTCAATCCTTTAACCTCGTTGCCCTTCCTCTCCACTTGACCGAACCAACCCTTGATTTGGCCATTGCGGCCATGCTGGAAGAAGCAATAAAGCAAAGCGTAGGGGAGCCAGGCCAGTCTATGCCCAATATTTCTCAAGAGCTTGCTCGATCACTGGAGCCAGTCATCAATCTGGTTCTCTATCTTTGTACGGCTAACGCTGATTTTGGGATTGCTGATCGGCCAACGTATCCCCGACCCCAAAAAACTAAAAAAGGGTGGCGGTTGTTTCCTCCAGACCGACCACAGAACTGGGATGTTGGGGTGAGACTTGGCTCGGCACTCCGGGCCGCAAAAACGGCCTCCCAAGCGCCACAACAATCGACAAGCAATCAATTGGCCGAGTCCGAAGGGTCACGGCTCAGTCCGCACCTTCGTCGGGCACACTGGCATACCTATCGTGTTGGTGAAGGAAGGACGGAAAGTATTCTGAAATGGTTGCCCCCGATACCTATCAATGTTGACTATCTTGATGAGTTACCTGCAGCTATCCACCCTGTTAATTGAGCATAATAAAATCATTTTTATGATATAAAATGATTTAAAAACCACAATGCCGCCGATTATCTCACCAGCGGAATATCCTGCCATCGTGTTGTGTACGCCGGTGAAAGCCGGTCCCTCCGCATGGCCCACTTTTGATCTACTCCTGTCGCCGCTAATTTTATCGTGCCCACTGTGCTGTTGATGCGATCAATGGCTGCCATAATTTTGCTGTTGTCTCTGACAGGCTTTTCAAAAAGAGTGGTTTGCCGACGTGTAGACTGAGAAAAATCACCGAGCATAATACCGGCTTTATTGTACTCGAAGCCATCACGCCATATCTGCGCCAAAAGTCGTTGAGCAAGGCGGCAAAACTGAAAACTGTCGTTGGTGTGACCCTGCAGGGTGCCATGGGCACAATCGGCATATCCAGGACGATGCTGCGCAAAAGGGTTTGTTTGAATGAAGACGCTGAGCGCTCGCGCATACTGCTTTTCTCTCCGCAACTTCCCGCACGCCCGTTCTGTAAACTCACTGACCGCCTGCCGCATCTCGTCGATTTCTGTTATTCGCTGACCGAATGAACGCGAACTGACTATCTGTTTTTTAGGGGAGGGCACTTGCTCCAATTCAAGGCAAGATGTCCCCTGAAGTTCTGACACCGTCCTGGCCAACACGACGCTAAACCGGCGGCGAATATCCTGAATATCACTTTGAGCAAGATCAAGCGCGGTTTGGATACCCAAAGCATTGAGCTTCCGGTGCAGCTTCCGGCCTACCCCCCAGACCTCATCAACCGGTGCAATGCTCATCAACTTGCGCTGCCGTTCCACATCAGTCAATACAACAACCCCGCCTGTACCTAGATATTTCTTGGCACCATAGTTGGCGAGTTTGGCGAGTGTCTTTGTCGGTGCAATACCAACTGCAACGGTAATACCGGTCCATTGCCGGATCGTCTTGCGAACCGTAACACCAAAAGCATGCAAATCACGAACACCCCGGACATCAACAAACGCTTCATCGATCGAATAGATTTCAATCGCAGGGGCAAGCGTCTGCAGGATGCTCATCACCCGATGCGACATATCGGCATAGAGCGTGTAGTTGGAAGAAAAGACCTCTATACCGTGCCGTTCGATCTCTTCTTTGATCTGAAAGGCAGGGGCGCCCATTTTAAGACCCAGCGCTTTGGCTTCGGCGGATCTTGCAACAACACAGCCGTCATTGTTGGAGAGCACCACCACAGGCTTTCCCCGGAGCGATGGCCGAAAAATGGTCTCGCAGGTTGCATAGAAGTTGTTGCAGTCAACCAGGGCAAACATTACTTGAAGACCCTGACCAGCCCCTTTACCCTGCCGAAAATTTCAAAATCATCATGTTCGCTCAGTTCAATAGGGGGGTAGTGCTCATTGTGAGCGATGAGGCGCAATTTGGGATAAAGCGATAACTCTTTAACGGTCATTTCACCATTTATCATCGCTATGACTATGGAACCGTCACAAGCCTCTTCAGAACGGTCAACGGACAATATGTCCCCAGGGTGAATACCTGCTTCAATCATCGAGTCTCCATCCACGCGCACAAAAAAAGTGGCAGGAGGATTGGTGACCAACAGTTCGTTGAGGTCGAGCGTGCGGTCAATGTAATCATCAGCCGGTGACGGAAAACCGGCGGATACCCCAGCGTGGACCAGAGGGATGGGTTGCGAAATGAACTCATCCGGATATCCGACGAATTCAACATTAGATATACGTTGGTTCATGGTCACTCCAAAAATTCTGGTATATTTTAAATTTCCCACATGCAACGATGCCGCTAACGACATGACTGATGAGACAATTCCGACGCGTACCGGCAATTGTCCATCCGGTCATCACCGGACAATAAAATCATTTTTAATTATAAAAATTATTAAAAAATCATTTAAAATCGCTAGTGATTCACTCAGGAAAATATTGAGGAGACCCTTGCTGATCAGGGGCTAAGATCTCACAAGGGCAAGGCTTGCCGTAATTGAAATCCCACCGTTGAACCAGTGAAAAAAGAGGCGCTATAGATTCACCCTCTAATGAGGACAAGAAATGTACAGCGAGTTTTCAGGCTATTTTACACCGTCAATCAGCTTGGTGCCCGCCTTGAACTTGACCACCTTCTTGGCCGGAATTTGGATGGTTTCACCTGATTGGGGATTACGTCCTTCACGAGCGGCCCGTTCGGAAACGGAAAAAGTACCAAAGCCAACCAAGGTGACTTTGTCGCCAGCTTTCATAGCATCCGCAATCGCTCCGAATACACTGGCCACCACCTGCTCGGCAGCCGTTTTGCCCAAGGCACCTTCACTTGCAATCTTCTCCACCAATTCGCCTTTGTTCATACGCTCTTCCTCCTTTTTGGAACAGGTTATTTAAAAACCACAGTTTTCCCTGATGAGTAGCAGACCCTTTCCACCCTTGCAAGTCGATTTGTTGCACGAGAACGAAGAGCATTCAGACTGCATTGACCTGGCAGTATCCCTCACTACCATTTTTTAATCATTTTAAAATAAAAAAATCATTTTTATGATAAGAAATGATTGAAAAATCATATCAAGGTGTGTATTGATTAAATCGATTCCAGATGAGTTACCGAAGCGTAATCTATTTTTATTAGGGAGAAAGAGAATGATCTATGCAGTAGTGAATACGAAAGGAGGCGTGGGTAAAACCACAACTGCTGTTCACCTTGCGACCATGCTTTCTCGTCATGGCAAGACGTTATTGATCGATGGAGATCCTCAAGCCAGTGCGGCAAGTTGGGCCGCTTGGCGGCGCGATAATCCTGCTTACACCCCAAGCCCCACAACTGTTTGTCTCGCGGGTAAAGCCATTCTCACCGAAGGGAAACAGCTCGCAGGTGGTTTTCAGGATGTTGTCATTGATGCCGGAGGGCGTGATTCCGTTGGATTACGGTCAGCTTTGCTGCTCGCACAAAGGGCGATTGTGCCGGTCGGTGCATCTAACCTTGATGCTGCAGCCATGACCGATCTTCTCACAGTTGTTGAGCTTGCCCGTGATTTCAATCCTGATCTCGATGTGCTGGTTTTGTTGACAAGGATTGACCCTCGCACCAAAGACGTCGCTGAAATGATCGAGTTTTTAGGGCTCCTCGTCATTTGGTGTGGATTTGATGTATAAAACGATCAAATCCACACCAAATGACGAGGGAAACCATGAATAGTAAAGATATCATAACGTTAGGGCTCAGACTGCAGGCTCCATGGGAA
>JAQUEZ010000255.1 GCA_028684915.1 Desulfobulbus sp. | reverse complement strand
CAGCTTCCCCGATTACACCGTGGAGAAAGGCGCCATCCTGGCGGTCAACTTCGGTGATCAGGGAATGCGACTTTTTGGCGGCTATGTACCCCAGGATACCATCTATCACGGCCTGATCGACCGGGCCTCCACCATCTGGAACCAGTACCAAGCCTATAGCGCGGGTGATCTGGCTACCCCCTCCATGGAGGTGGGACCGCTCTGCGGTTACTGCCCCTTCCTCATGGATTGCCCCAAGTTCGAGGCGGAGGAGGTGCGCGAGTTGACGGAGAGTGTCGAGATCCTGCTGGAACTGCAACACCAACAGAAGGATTTGGACACAGAGATCGGCATGCGCAAGAGCAACCTGATGGCCATCGTGGCCCAACGCGGTCCGCTCAAGGCCTTTGGCCATCTGCTGCGCAAGGCAGTCCGGACCAGGAAGTCACTGGATACGGACCAACTCAACCAGTTCCTTCAAGGATATGACCACTCGCTGAATGATTTTCAGAAGAGCAGTTCCTACACCTTCCTTGAAATCAAGAAAGCCGCCTGAACCGTCAGGACATTCCCAACCTTCACCCAGGAGATCCCATGCTCTCGAATCTCGCACCCAACCTGGCAACCGGTCTGACTGGCCATCCTTTACCGCATGTCCTCATTCATGTGGAAGGCGGTTTGGTCCAATCGGTGTACGCATCGGCAGAACTGGACATCCAGGTCTATGACCTTGATGTCTCCTCATTTGCCACCCCGATTGAAATCAAGCAGATCCGAATGATTGCTGCCCAGTTCGAGCAGCAACGCCAGGGCTTACTGCAACTCTACTGATTGTTGCGCATCACCTGTACCCATCATCGGGGCACTCGACATTTCCCCGTGGTGGGGAGAGGTCTGCCCCCGTTTTCTTCAAGGAGAACCACCATGTTGAACAAGACCATGCTGGTCGGCAATTTAGGCGCGGACGTTGAAACCCGCTACACCAAGACCCAGGTCGCAGTGGCCACCTTCCGGATCGCAACCACCGAACGGTGGAAGGATAACGAAGGAAAGGCACAAGAGTCGACCGAATGGCACCGTATTGTTGCCTTCGGCCGCCTGGCTGAGATCTGCTCCGAGTACCTCTCCAAAGGATCCCGGGTCTACCTGGAGGGCCGTTTGCAGACCCGCAAATGGCAGGACGCGGAAGGTGCTACCCGCTTCACCACAGAGATCATTGCCCGTGAGATGAAGATGCTGGGCGGCGGCGAACGAACCGATATTCCGGTCCCGCCGGAAGACGGCCAGGAACCACCGCCCTCAGACGAAGTGCCGTTCTGATTGCCACGCATTGCAGCCAAACAACTCCCCATGCCTGAATCCCGCCTCGCGGGGTTCAGGCCCTCATTTCCGACCATCAGGAGAAACACATGAACCACCTACCCAACCGACAGGAACATCAACATGCAGAACCATCATTCTGCACGCCTTTTTCCTGGACTATCGAATCCCATCCGGACACCGAAGGTGGATATGTCATTCGCGAGGCTCGCCATGAGCAACAGACATGGTGTGACCAAGGATATGACATCTCTGTCGAGGAGGGCGACCGGCGCAGTCTGGTTGTGGCACGGCATGATGCCGGCAACATCCGACTGCTCCAGGCCGCCCCGGCTTTATTTGTTGCCCTGCGGGATCTGGTGACTTCCACCGGTACAGTCGCTACGGCGGCTCGCACCGCGCTGGAAGCTATCTTCCCCGATTGGCAGCAACTGGAGATCCATGGCAACCAGGGAGAACGGCCATGACTCGGCGCACCGAATCCGCCCGGCAGGCGCTTGATCAATACTGCCTGAGCAAGGGCGAACCCATGGATACCCTCGAAACTGCCATCATCAATCTGCTGACCGACCTGCTGCACCTGGCTCGGTTATAGAGGGACTGGATGCCTGCATGATCGGCAAGACCGCGCAGATCCATTTCGTGGTCGAGATCGAAAAGGCACGTACACCCTAATCACCACAGGAGAACACCATGGCACGACTGGGTTCACAGGCCAAGGCCGGCTTCTATCCGACGCCGGAGAACGTCCGTGGCCAACTCAAACAACTGCTCGATATTGAAGAAGGCGCTCGCATTCTCGATCCCTGCTGCGGCAACGGCAACACACTTGCCGCTTTGGCGGAAGGAACAGGCTCCATCACCTACGGCATTGAACTGGATCATGATCGGGCAACCGAGGCACGGCAACGAATCCACCACCTGCTCTGGGGTGACGCCCTGGTGGAGATGCGGATTTCGCCCGGGGCCATTGGCCTGCTCTACCTCAATCCACCCTATGACTACAGTCTGGAGCCGGAGGCCCAGGCCCAGCGGCTGGAAGCGCTCTTTCTCAGACGCTTCCAGGAAACCCTGCATAAGGATGGCTGGCTGGTGCTGGTTGTCCCCTACACAGTGCTGGCCGCCTGCGCACCAATCCTGGCCCGGTATTTCATCGACCTTCAAGTCTACGCCTTTCCGGAGGAGGAGTTTCACAGCTTCCACCAGTGTTTGGTGATCGGGCGGAGACGCTCATTGGTAACCAAGGCCAAGGCGGCCCACATGGAGCAGGAGCTGAACTGCATCGCCGGCATGGAGCCGGAGATCTTTCTGGCGACGGCTCCACAATTAGCAAACTGTACGGAAAGGCTGGCAATACCTGCGCCCAAACATCCCTGCACCTTCACGTGCAGCCGGATCGATCCCCGGGAAGCCATCCCCCTGGTCCGCAAGAGCGGACTGTTGGCGGATCTGCTCATCCACGATCTGGCGCCCGGACAGTGTCACTCCATCCGGCCTTTGGCGCCGTTGAAGAACGGTCACCTGGCCCTGATGCTTGCCGGCGGTTACATGAACGGCGAGATCGAGATGGACGGCCACCGGCTGGTGATCAAGGGCGTGGTCCACAAGACCGAAAAAATTCACTCCATCGCCGAAAACAACAGCGGCGACACCATGGTCACCACCCGTGACCTGTATCAGCCCACGGTCAAGGCCATCGACATGGCCAAGGCCGAGATGCTGATCATCCGCTGAACTTTTGTAAATTTCATCCACACCAACCCATGGGGGAGTCTTCCCCGGTGGGGATGTCTCCCTCTTTTTTCAGGAGGCATCATGCACGATTATCTCACCATTCGCAGCAATGGCTTCGTCACCTACTGCGACGGACTTATCGCCAGCATCGAGGCTGATCAGGCTCGGGCCTATCTGCTCAGTCTGGTCGGCAGCCCGGCCCAGATTCAGGCCACCTCGGCCCACTTCTATAGCGGCGGCTTCAGCCGCATCTCCGGGATCGAACCCACTCCCTTGGAGTTGAGACGCACCCCGGGCACCATCCGTTCCATCCGGGCACGGAAGATCGGCGATGTGGTCAACAAGGTGCTGATCAGCGCCGAGCAGTTCGAACGCAAGGCCCAGCACACCGAGACCGCCTGCTCGGTCATCGTCTTTGGCGAGGACATGGCAGCGGTCAAGCAGCAGGCCTATCATCGTTTGGACAACAGCACCACCATGCCGCTGAAGCCTGAGTGGCGCGACTGGTTATGGGACGAGGTCCTGCAACCGGAACGGCTCTACGCCTACGGTAATCCGCAACTACGGCAGGCCTGGAAGATCAGTTGGCAGGAAGAGGCATTGGAGGAACGGATTCTGGAAGGGGTCCGACTCAATTACCTCAGTTAACCGAATTCAAATCAACCCTATCAGGGGAGGCATTCGTTCCCCTGAAGGGGATCGTCTGCCTTCACCATGGAGGACAGACGATGGACATCCCTTTAAGCGAATTTCTCGATCAATGGGGCGAGGTGCTCAAGTCCCAGGTCATCACCACCATGCACCCGGTCTATCAGCCCAAGACAGAGGATCAGTGGGATGCACAGGCACGCGCACAACTGGGCCAGCTCAAACGCACCCCGTTTGAGGCCCAGATCCGCTGCGGCATCCTGCCCATTGCCCGGACGCTGTACAAGGAGGACCGCAAAGGCGCCTTCCTGGTGGGTGAGATGGGAGCGGGTAAGACGATCATGAGCCTGGCTGTTGCCGCGCTCGATCCCAAACCGGCCAAGCGCATCCTCATCCAATGCCCCGGTCATCTGGTGCGCAAGTGGATCCGGGAGGCGGAAGCAACGCTGCCCGGCTGCACCTGCATCAACCTTAACGGCCGAGACATGACCTTATTACTCGATCATAAACATAAACCTGCAAAACCTCGGGGCGCCGAGATCTGGGTGCTGGGCAAGGAGCGGGCCAAGCTGCACTACCAGCGCAAGCCCGGCTTCATGGTCCGGCAAGGGACAACCTGCTGCCCGGATTGTGGCGCTCAGGTGATGTTCAATCTGAACGACCCGGCCCCGGTCTGCGAACATTGCCGGGCCCGGATGTGGTCAGCCGACGGTGAACGCAACCGGCGCTATGCCAAGGCCGAGTTCATCAAACGCTATCTCCCGAAGGGCTTTTTTGATCTGGTCATCCTTGACGAGGTCCACGAACTCAAGGGAGGAGGCACTGCCCAGGGCCAGGCCATGTCCTGCCTGATCGCCCGCTCCCGCAAGGTTTTGGCGCTCACGGGAACCCTCATGGGCGGCTACGTGCGCCGGGAAGGCGCTTAGGATTTAGAGCGTGAGATTAATCTCACCAGAATTACTGGAAAATTCTGTGTGCACCCAACTCATCCTTGCCCAGTAATGGGAGTAAGCCTCGAAAGAGGAAGGGGAGTGCAGCATGTTGGGAAAAGGCGACCACCAGGTAACTACCCGTCCTGGGATGCGTCAGCACAAGCCATGCATGGTTAAAGCTAAACTGCCTGAACCTCAGTTCAGTGGCGTGCCCCATCGCGCCGTCGTAGGGGTAGTTGAAACGACGGTTCAGGAATTATACAGGCCACTGTAACCGACCTGTATACCCAGTATTCCTGACACGATCTCGGTAAGAGAGCAAAAGAACGAACGAGGGACCTAAACATGGCGATTCTCATCTAAGTGTAATCTCGGGATCACCTAAGCTGGCGTGCCGCCTGTGAGCAGCCGCCTGTATGGTGACGGAGTCCGAATAGTACCCAAGGTTGGCCTGTAATGGGTTCAGCAGATTTCAGGAGAAACTCTATGAAATACGGATATGGCTATAAGTCAGGGGTAACTCTGGTGAAAGGCCCTCTAACCGGGGGAAGTCGGACAGTGGGACGAATATCATCCAAATTGACTTGAAGGCGGCAAGCTGATGCTACCAGAAACAACCATCAAGCGATTGGATGCGTTAGGAACTCTTGCCCGGCAAGGCAAGCGTATAAACGGGTTGTTCAGATTGTTGGAAAACCCGTTTCTCTGGCAGGAAGCCTATTCCCGGTTGTACGCCAATAAAGGCGCTGCAACCCGAGGAGTAGATAACGTCACCATGGACGGATTCTCCGAAGACCGAGTTTTGAATCTCATAAAGCTCATCAAGGAAAACCGTTATCACCCCAAACCTGTACGACGAACCTATATCCCAAAAGCAAACGGCAAAACCCGGCCTCTCGGTATACCGACAGGCAGCGATAAACTCGTCCAAGAAGTGGTGCGAGCCATTCTGGAAAGAATCTATGAACCGGTGTTCAAACATACCTCACATGGATTCAGACCGGGGCGTTCCTGCCACACGGCCCTGGAAATGGTCAAACACGGCTGGACCGGGGTCAAGTGGATCATCGATATGGATATTAAAGGCTTCTTTGACAACGTCAATCATCTCGTGATGATGCAATTGTTGGAAAGGCGGATCGATGATCACAAGTTCCTTCGGCTTGTTCGCGGAATGTTGCGAGCAGGATACATGGAGGACTGGCAATTTCATGCGACCTACAGCGGCACGCCGCAAGGCGGGATTATTTCCCCGCTGTTGTCCAACATCTATCTCCATGAGTTGGATCAGTACATGGAGCAGATGCAAATGGAGTTCAGGACAGGAAAAGGCCGAAGGAAGAACACGGCCTATACCAAGTTCGCATGGAAAGTGGAATCGCTGCGGAAGCACTATCGGGAAATACGGGATCACCAAGCTGATCAAACGGCTCTCGCCATGATCCGAAAGGATATCAAGTTGTTGAAGATAAAGATGGGAGAGTTGAAAGCAAGAGACCCGATGGACCAGGAGTATAAACGTCTTTGGTATTGCAGATATGCCGATGATTTCCTTATCGGCGTGATCGGTTCAAAGGCGGATGCTCAGGGAATCATGGACCGAGTCAAGACATTTGTCCAAGAAACCCTGAGTCTGACCATTGCGGAGGAAAAATCCGGTATCAGACATGCGGCCGAAAACACCAGGTTTCTCGGATTTGATCTTCGGGTGCATAGTGACCCATCCCATTTGCGTCAAATCAAACGGAATGGCGTTTACTACACCCAGAGGGTTATCTCTGAGCAGATGCAGTTACATATCCCTATGACCAAGTTGTACGGTTTTGCTGAAAAACACGGTTATGGGAACCTGGCACAACTGAAAGCGGTACACCGATATGGATTTGATGAAATCAGCGAGGCGGAAGTTGTTCTTGCCTACAACGCGGAACTTCGTGGATTGGCCAACTATTATTCCATCGCGACCTCTGCCAAAATTGAAATGCATAAACTCTTTCGCCTGGCCACCAGCAGTTTTCTCAAAACAATGGCCAGAAAGAGGGGCACGACAGTGACCAAGGCGGCGGCATCTCTCAAATGGGAAGGTGGATTTGCGGTGCAACAATCCAATGCGAAGGGGACGGCGCGTTACTACAAGCTGTTTCAACTGAAGGATCTTGAACGACCCCAACCCCTTGGATATGGCCTGGATTATGTCCAGGCGCCAACAATGTACACATTCAGCAAGACAGAACTATTACGACGGCTGTCAGCAAGAGAGTGTGAATACTGCGGTAAAAAGGGCGGATACTTTGAGGTTCATCATGTCAGAAAGCTAAAAGACATACAGAAAGGGACTTTACCATGGCAACGGCTAATGATTTGGCGAAGGAGGAAGACGTTAATCCTCTGTATTGACTGCCACAAACAGCTTCATGCTGGAACGCTACCAAGTTGGATGAGAAGAATAGCGAAATAGTCCCATGGAGAGCCGGATGCATGGAAACGTGCACGTCCGGTTCGGAGGGGGGTTGACGCGCTGTCCCGAGCAATCGGGAAGCTCGCTTCCTACCCTACTCGAAGGATTTGTTTTACCTCCTCTGGCGGATGTTCCCCCGGCAGATGGTACAGGCCGGTTTCGAATACGGCCGTACCCTCGGTTTTGCCGAACGCTATGGGGTGGTGGAGCGAACCTACAAGGCCGATGATCTGGGCCCGGACTGGAATCAGGCCAGCATCGGCCGCAAGTCCGGCAAGGCCCGGATCAAAGAGGCGCCGGGAATTTCCCCCTTGCTGCTCCCAGATCTGCTCTTGGAGCGTTCCGCCTTTGTCCGGCTGAACGACGTCAGCCAGGCCCTGCCCGATTATGAAGAAATCATCGTCACCACCCCGATGGATGACGCACTCCAAACGCATTATTTCGATCTCTCCAACACCTTGGTCGCTGCAACTCGCAAGGCCCTGGCCTGCGGGGATATGCGGATGTTGGGCAAGATGCTGCAAAGCCTGTTGGCCTATCCGGATGGTTGCCGCTTCGGCGAACGGGTCTATCTCGAACGCGGTGGCGTGGAGGAACTGATCGCCTCGGCTCCGGCCCTGGAGATCAACCTCCTGGCCAAGGAAAAGCGGTTATTGGAGATCCTGGCAACCGAACGCAAACAGGGTCGCAAGGTGGCGGTCTTTCTCGAACACACTGGTACCCGTGACCTGGTGCCCACCCTGGTGGACAAGCTGCATCACCATGGTTTTGGCCCTTTGGTGCTCCGGGGTCAGGCGGTCAAACCGGAACAGCGGGAAGACTGGCTGAAAGAGAACCTGGCCACCGGCCAGTACGACTGTCTGCTCTGCAACCCCAACCTGGTCAAGACCGGTCTGGATTTGCTCGACTTCCCGACCATCGTCTTTTTCCAGTGCGGCTATTCGGTGTTCACCCTCAGGCAGGCCAGCCGCCGTAGCTGGCGGATTGGTCAGAACCTGCCGGTTCGGGTCTTTTATCTGGCCTATGCGGAAACCATGCAGGACAAAGCGCTCAGCCTCATGGCCCAGAAGATGGAGACCTCGCTCGCGGTTGAGGGCGAACTCTCGGGTCAAGGATTGGCCGCGCTTTCCGAATCGGAGAACAGCATGCTCTACGAGTTGGCCAAGGCCCTCACCGGTCAGCAGCCGGTGGAGGATGTCACCACAGCCTGGAGCCGGTATCGCCAGCGGGAGTTGGCCTCGGTGCTCGACCTCGATGAAACCGAAAGCGTGACCACCACTGAGGAAACCCGGGTGACCACCACGACCACCATCAGCTTCCCCGATGGGCAAACCGCCCTGGTCCGCCACGAGTTGGTGATCAGGGGGAG
>JAQUEZ010000254.1 GCA_028684915.1 Desulfobulbus sp. | reverse complement strand
AATCGAAGCTGGCCAAGCGGGCGGAAGAGGAGGAGCAGAGCGGCAAGAAGAAACCCGGCCGCAAACCGGCGAGCCCTGATGCGGTGGTCAATCATGATCGCAAGGCGAACCCCACGGACCCTGCGAGTCGGATCATGAAAACCCGTCAGGGGCATGTGCAGGGATTCAATGCCCAGGCAATCGTGACGGCGGGACAATGTATCGTCAGCGCGGAGATCACTCAGGACGAGAACGACGTCCACCAGTTGGAGCCGATGCTGGCGGCGCTGGCGGCCACCTTGGAGGCAGCCGGGATCGAGGATCGTCCCCAGACGCTGGCGGCGGATGCGGGCTACTGGCATGATCAACTGGAGGTGACGGAGCTGGAGCAGAAAGGCCCCGAGTTGTTCATCGCCACGGCGAGTCGATTGAAGGAAGCGGAGGCGGAAGGCTCTCCCCAGGGCCGGATCCCTGACGACATCACTCCGAAGCAACGCATGGCGCGCAAGTTGCGAACCAAGGCGGGGCGGGCCGTCTACAAACTGCGCAGCCAGACGGTGGAGCCGGTCTTTGGACAGATCAAGAGCATCATGGGATGCAGAAGCTTTCTCCGCCGTGGTCTGGAGGCGGCGCAGTCGGAATGGTCGCTGATCTGCGCCTGTTTCAACCTCCGCAAGCTGTACAGGGCCGCGTATGGAGATTGATGAGCAACGCAAACCGGCGGCGAAGGCGCTTCGAACCGGCGGCAGGTTATGGTTGAACGACGGAAACGCAGTCACGGGCAAGTTGTGAAGTGCCAAACGAAAATACAAAGGCAATTTTCACACAGAGATGGACGGTTAGGCGATGAGGCTGAAAAATTTCGGCAATGATTCTGCGACGGGCTCACTTGTTAATATATGCCAACAACAAGAAACGGACAAGGCAAATTCTCTATGGAATCTAAGCTTAGCGCCTTTGGTAACGTGCCATTTTTAATGAAAAAACAGCAAGTTAACAGTGTCGGCAACAGCCTGCCAATCAACTTCTGGTGTCATGTGGCACCAACTGATTCGAACGCAGGCATTTGCATCATCATCTGTCATGCCCATTGCTTTGAGCACATGGCTCGGCGTGTAACTGTTGGATGTACAAGCTGAACCGTTAGAGATGGCGATGAGATCCTTTAAAGCAACAATCAACGCTTCTGAATCCATCCCCGGAAAAGAAAGATTGAGCACATGATCCATGACCAACGTTTGATCACCGGTCAATAGAGGATCAAGGGGCGTGAGAGCGTTCAAGACCTTATCGCGAATCTCTTTGCACGCCAACTTACGTTTTTCATTGTCTCTCACCGCAATCTCAGCGGCAATACCCAATGCAGCGATCATTGCAACCGGCAAGGTTCCAGGTCGCAATCCACGTTCTTGCCCGCCACCGTGCATAAGAGGATGCAAGGGCGGCAGTGAATATCCCCTTCGACGCATGACAAGTGCACCTATTCCTTTTGGTGCGAATATTTTATGTCCACTGATGCTGATCAGATCAATTCTTTGATTGCGCAACATTTCCAAGTCTTTGCCATACCCTTGGGCGGCATCGGTATGAAAATATGCAGGATGATCTTTTAGTACATCGGCAATAGCAGCTAGAGGCTGGCGTACGCCGGTTTCGTTATTTACATGCATAACCGAGACCAGCAGCGTATCAGGTTGCAAAGCACTGTTCACATCCTCGGGGCTGACAGCACCGGATGCTCCTACAGATAATCGCGTGACGGTAAATCCTTCCCTCTCCAGTGCCTCGCACGGTTCCAGCACCGCCTTGTGTTCGATGGCCGTGGTAATGATATGTCGTCGGTTTTGTTCAATTCCCGCCGCACGTAAGCCTATTATCGCCAGGTTGTTGCTCTCGGTTGCACCGCTGGTAAAAATTACCTCCTCCCGTTTGGCAGCAACCACCGCTGCCACCTGGTCCCGCGCCTTCTGAACCGCCCGCTTCGCCCTCACCCCATATTCATGGGTCCGACTCCCTTCGTTACCGAACTCGTCGGTCAGAAAATACTGTAAAACCTCCCTGACCTCAGGATCAAGCGGTGTGGTCGCATTACAGTCGAGGTACACTGCTGTCATATACATTGCCCATGTATGTTATTTTTGTTTTAATTATTGACGTACATTTTAGAATTCATGTATAAACAATTTTGCAAACTTTAACAAACTTTCCGGCAGGGCCTTTTGGAATCATTCTCTCAAGGAACACAATGGATACCAATTCAATCTTGAGTTTTCCCGTCATCCGCGGCCTCCAGGCACGACGAGAATACTATGTCGCCATGTGGACGTTGCGTATGCTTCGGCAAATATCTATTTTTGACGAAGACGCGCTGCCACCGGAACTGCGCGCCCAGCGGACACTCAACAAGGCCCGAATTCCGGAAATTTCTGATTACATTCTCAATAACCCGGACGATTATGTCTTCTCGGCCCTCACCGTTTCCATCGATTCGGAGGTTGCCTTCGAAGCTCTACCCGGTCAGAACCGCCTCGGAATTCTTCGCGTCCCCATGGATGCCCACTTTATCATCAACGACGGTCAGCACCGAAGGGCCGCCATTATCGAAGCGTTAAAACATCGGCCGGAATTGGAGCACGAAACCATAGCCGTGGTCTTCTTCCTCGATATCGGCCTTGAGCGCTGTCAGCAGATGTTTGCCGACCTCAACCGGTATGCCATCCGCCCCAGCCGTTCGCTTGGCCTGCTTTACGACCACCGCAATGACAAGGCCCGCTTAGCCAAACTGGTCATTATGAAATCGGAAATTTTCTGCGATCTCGTTGATATGGAAAAATCCTCCCTTGCCCCCCGTTCACGCAAACTTTTTACTCTGTCTGCCTTCTACAATGCCTGTGCCGATTTGGTCAACGGGCTGGCAACCGGTGATATCAATAATGACGCCAATCTTGCACGGAGCTTTTGGGAAGCCGTTGCGGAACATTTTCCTTTGTGGGGCCAGGTCCGCGAAGGCCGCATGCCAGCCAGCGAAGTGCGGGAAGGGTACATACATACCCACGGCATCACCCTGCAGGCCATCGGCAAGGCCGGAAATGCCCTGCTCCTCACCCATCCCAATGATTGGCAAAATCGACTAAAATCATTGAAAAAGATTGACTGGTCTCGCAACAACGCCAAGCTATGGGAGGGTCGCGCTATGATCGGTGGCAAGGTTTCCAAGGTCACCACCAACGTGGTCCTGACTATCAATGTTATCAAACAGGCCTTATCACTTCCTCTCACAGAAGAAGAACAGCGGGTCGAGACTGCGCACTTGCGCAAATAACCAACTCACCCAAAGAAGACCTATATGACTTCAACGCAGCGAACAGAAAATACAAAAGCCGCGCAACCTACCGATCCTGCGCCACGGCAGTGCAAATCGGCCTTCAACGAACTCGGCTTTCAGGCAACCATAGAGCTGTTGCAGGAGGAGATTCGCACTCTCTACACAGCTGACGATGCTCCTTGGATCATCGGCTATTCGGGCGGCAAGGATTCAACCGCCACACTTCAGCTGATCTGGAGCGCTATTGCAGGACTACCTGCAGAACGGCGCCGCAAGAAGATCTATGCAATCTCTACTGACACCATGGTGGAAAATCCGGTCGTTGCTGCCTGGGTAGCAAACTCGTTGGCAGTCATGAAACAATCGGCAACAGAGCAGAACATCCCCATTCAACCGTGTAGACTCGTACCTGCCTTGGCAGATTCCTTTTGGGTCAACTTGATAGGCAAAGGTTATCCTGCCCCCAGGCACAAATTCCGTTGGTGCACTGCGAGGCTAAAAATTGCTCCGTCGAACACCTTCATTAACAGCATCGTCTCGTCAAGCGGGGAAGCAATCCTCGTTCTTGGCACCCGTAAAGCTGAAAGCTCAGCACGGGCTGCCAACATGGCACGACACGAAAAAGGCCGGGTGCGTGATCGACTCAGCCCCAATTCGAGCTTACCCGGCTCGTTAGTTTACACCCCCATCGAAGACTGGACTAACGATGATGTCTGGTTCTATCTCATGCAGGTAAAGAACCCCTGGGGCTATAACAATCGAGATTTGCTTGGCATGTACGCCGGTGCATCAGAGGATGGCGAATGTCCTCTGGTTGTTGATGACTCGACGCCCAGTTGCGGAGATTCCCGCTTTGGCTGTTGGGTCTGTACACTGGTAGACAAAGATAAATCCATGACCGCCATGATCCAGAATGACGAAGAAAAGGAGTGGATGATGCCTCTCCTCGATATTCGCGACGCACTGGATTTCCGACGGGATCACAAAGGAGAATATGCTGAAAATGCCGACTATGACATCCGAGATTTTCGCCGTATGAGCGGAGCGGTACAGGTAATGGCCGGTGGGCGTCCTATTCCCGGACCATACCTTCAGAGTGCACGTGAAGAGTGGCTCAAGAAACTCCTTACCGCCCAGACATACATCCGTAAAAATGGACCTCTGGAAGTCTGTGAAATCGAATTGATTACCACGGAGGAATTGCAAGAGATTCGCCGTGTCTGGGTGGTCGATAAGCATGAACTGGAAGACTCCCTTCCTCGTATTTACCTGGAAGCCACCGGCTCTAATTATCCCGGTCGGCAACTTGACGACAACTTGGTGATTGGCGAAGAAGAAATGAAGGTGCTTGCCGAGCTATGCGGCGATGACCGCCTGCACTACGAATTAACACGTGAGCTATTGAGCGTCACTCGGCAGCAACGCAGCACTACTCGCCGCGCCGGTCTGTATAAGACTCTGGAAAAAACCTTTACCCGCCATTACTACGACAACAAGGACGATGCACTTTCGCGAGCGCAGCGCATGGCGGAGCAAAAAAAGTGGTTGTCGACAGAACACACACAGTTTGTATCGGTCGTCATGGAGCCGCTGGCCAGTGATGAGGGGAGTGACACATGATTCTGGATAGTATCATTCTGGAAAACTTCGGTGTCTACGGTGGGCGCCAGGAAGCGCTCCTTACGCCCAAAGAAGGCAAGCCGATTGTTCTCTTCGGTGGCATGAACGGCGGCGGCAAGACCACCTTGCTGGATGCCGTCCAATTGGCCTTTTATGGCTCCAAAGCCCGTATCTCCAATCGGGGTAAGCTTGCCTACAAAGAGTATCTCAAAGAGTCGGTCCACCGGAGCAGCGATCTTGGCGAAGGAGCCAGTATCACTATTCGCTTCCGCCGGGTTATCGAAGGCGAAATCTGCAATTTTGAACTACAGCGAAGCTGGCGTTCCGGCATCAAGGGGATAGAAGAGACCGTGAGGGTCTTACGCGACGGCCTCCCCGACGATATCTTCACCGAACACTGGGAAGAAGCTATTGAAGCTTACCTCCCCAGCAGCATTGCCCACCTCTTCTTTTTTGATGGTGAGCAGATCAAAGAGCTGGCCGAAGGTGACCATGCTGCCGAGATTCTCGGTTCTGCCATTCACTCACTGCTGGGCCTTGATCTGGTGGATCGATTAGAAAACGATCTCAAGATCTTCGAGCGCAGAAAAAAGGGAGAGGGGCTCGACCCGGAAGCAGCCCGCAAGCTGGTCCAGGCTCGCGGGGAACTGGAAGAGATCGACCACCAGCAGGAACAAGTGGCCATGGAAGAAGGTGCCCTGGTAAATGAAGCCGGCCGAATGGCCAAGGAGCTGCACGCCAAAGAAGAGCAGTTCCGAGAAGAAGGGGGTGAGCTTTTTCTGCGGCGAAAGGAGCTGGAACGTGAGTTAGACGCGTTTGCAACTCAAAAAAAATCTACAGAGGCCCAACTGAGGGAGTTAATTTCTGGACCGTTCCCGCTTTTGTTGGTGGAACATCTTTTGGTTGATGTGGAGCAAATGGTTCGACACGAAACAGAAATCAAACGTGCTCGGCTATTGCAAGAAGCGCTAGAAAACCGTGATGCCGACATAGTGACCGCTCTCAAGGCAGAAAAATTGGCTTCCCAGCCACTCAGTACCATGGTGAAAGTTCTTGAAGACGACCGTGCCAGTCGGATGGGACTAGCCAAAGAAGAACTGATTCTGGATGCCGACGATGCTCTCGCCACGAAGATCGCCCATTTGCGAGGCACCGTGCTGCCGACAACAGATCAGTTGATACGAGACCTGACAGCGAGGATCACTAGTTTGGAGGAAAAAATAGCTCGCACAGAGGGAGAACTGGCGAGGGTACCAACGGTAGAGAGGATTGCTGATCTGCAGCAGGGGTTGGAATCAATCCGGATATCACATCAGGCAAAGTTGGCTGAACTAGAGATGGTCAAGGTGCGACGTGAAGCACTAAATCGGCAACGACAGATGGCCGAAGCGAGGTTGGACAAAATTGGAGAAAGTAATATAGACGCCCAATTCACAGAGGAAAGCCGAATACGAATACTCAAGCATTCACAAAAAGTGCGAGAAACTCTCATTCGTTTCCGCACTAAAATCGTTCAGCGGCATACCCAAAACATGGAAGCATTAATGCTGGAGTCGTTCCGCAAGCTGTTACGCAAGAAAGATTTAGTGAAAGGTCTGTCAATCAACCCTGAGACCTTTGAGGCAACCCTGACCTCTATGAAAGGTAAGCCGCTCCCTTTTGATCGACTTTCGGCTGGGGAGAAGCAGCTCTTGGCAACGTCGCTCCTTTGGGGGCTTGCGCGCGCATCTGGGCGTCCTGTGCCGACCATCATCGACACACCGCTTGGGAGATTGGATTCATCACACCGCAAACACTTAATTACTAGATACTTCCCTAATGCATCTCACCAAGTTTTACTATTATCCACTGACGAGGAAATTGTCGGAAATTATTACAAAGATCTTCAACCGTTTGTGACGAGAGCATATATTTTAGAGCATAATGAAGAAGCAGGGCAGACAAATATAAAGGAAGGCTATTTTGATATATGAAACCGCCAATTGAACATGTACGAGTAAGCTCTAAAGGAAAGGAAGTTTTATTAAAAATCAAGCGCTACACCGGTCTTGAGCACTGGAATGAAATTTGTAGAGTAGCTTTTTTCAGATCCCTTGCAAATCAGACACCTCCATCACGGCATGCAAATGTTACAGACAGTACAATCGACATGGACTGGAAAACATTCACTGGGCCATATCATCTTGAAATGACATCGTTAATCATGTACAAGGCCGCAATGGATGGGATTGATCTAGCAAAAAAAGAAGAAATTGCAGAATACATAAGAAACCATTTAGAGAGAGGAATATCGTCAATGCATGCCATCAAGTCCTTAGCTGACATAGTTGATAAGTAAACAACATTCGGTTCCTCAGCAGAATCTGTGGGTAGCCATCGGGGTCGGCAGGTCACCAAGCCCATGATATAAAGCTATTTTTAGCCCGTCATACGTTCGAAATCCATAGGATCGCTTGGTGATCACCTTGGCCTTGTTGTTAAAACCCTCCACACAGCCCAAGGCAATCGTGTTTTTCGCACGAAACCAGTTGAGCAGGAGTGGACGGTGCGCTCTCAACATTCTGGCGACCTTCTTCATCGGTTTGATTTTGGATCGCATGGTTCTTGTGCACCAGGCATCAAGGAACTTGCCAGCCCAAGTCGGAGAACTGTAGCCCCAGAACCGCTGAAAATCTTCTTTGAGCAAGTAGGCGCGGACGGTTCTGAGGTTGCATGCGAGCAGATCCTTCAACCGGTCTACTTGTTTTCCAGTCAGGTTTTCGGGTCGTTTCAGCAGACACCAACGGCTCTTTGTCAGGAGGGGTTCTTTGCCGTTTTTCTTCAGCTCCTTGGTCTCATTGGCCCTGACTTCGTCAATTGCCTTGCTCATGTGACTCATAATATGAAACCGGTCGAGGATATTGACGGCGCCCGCTGCCCTTTCCGCAATAACGGTCAGATAGGATTTTCACATGTCCGTGCAAATGAACCGCAATTGCCGAGACCTTGCCGTGCCGAGCCAGTCGAAAAACTCCCTGAAAGTTTTGGCTGTACGGTCGGGGCCGATCCAAAGCAGGCGTCTTCTTCCCTGGTCAAGCTGATACACCAAGGTGACAAACTTGTCTTTGCGTTTGCGCCAACAAATCTCGTCGATGCCAATGGCAGTGATCCCGTCGATGTTACGATGTGCGAGGCCCCAGTTGACCGCCATTTCCACCGACCTGAAGACCGTGTCCCAACTGGTTTTAAAGATTTCAGCCACTTCCTTCCAACTCAATCGCTTGCACCAAGTAGCCAGAAACCAGGCGTAAGAGATTGTAAGATGGCTTTTTCCTACAGCCCACGGCAATCTTTCGACTTTGACGCCACAAGTTGGACACTGCACCCGCCGAGGAGCGTAGAGGAAAAATAGGCTCTTCGACGAATCAAGTGGATTTGAGTAAATTCTGTATCGGTGCGGCCAGCAGGTAGATGATGCTGATGAAGGTGTCGTCGTTTCTATAGCCTCTGGCCCTGCATTTGGCCGCCTGGAAGATG
>JAQUEZ010000253.1 GCA_028684915.1 Desulfobulbus sp. | reverse complement strand
GACAGCCACGAACGCAGGCAGGCAGTTCACCTTTATCGCGATACTGGGCACAAAAGGTACACTTCTCGACAATACCTTTGGGGCGGAGTGGAGTGTAAACCAGACGACCTTTATGACGGTGGTCCTCGGGATAGCCATAATGATATTTTTCGTGATACTCAGATCGTTGATGGGCTTTTTCCGGGTCTTCCCAATTAAACTGGCGGACACCATAGGGGCAGGCGGACATACAATAACGACAGCCGATACAGCGTTCATAATCAATAAGTATTGCACCGTCTTCGGCACGATAGGTGGCACCGACCGGGCAAACCTTTTCACAGGGCGCATTCTCACAGTGCTGACAGTGCACGGGCAGAAAATACTCGACACCTTTGGCCGGCGGCGTCAAATGACGGTGGCTCCCCGGGGTGAATACCCGGTTCCACCACGTTTCCGGTGGTTGAGCATTATGCTGTTTGCAGGCAACCATGCAAGATCGGCAACCGATGCACTTTTCCAAATCAATCACCATTCCCATCTTCATGCGCTCATCCTCCTTACGTCGACGAGACATTCGTTCCAGACCGTCGTCGGTGACCAAATGCCGGGCACGAAATAAATTTCATGCAAAGGCTTGATCCAGGGATAGGTCAGCGAGTTGTACGATTCCTCCCCAAGATAGCGTGCCCACCATCCTTCTTCGAAGATCGCCGTCCCCGCACTGCAACCAGGGTCGAGAACCGCATAGGCTCTGGTCTTGCCGCGATCATTGTAGATCTGCACCAATTCGCCGTTGTTGATTCCGCGCTTCTTAGCATCAAGCGGATTGAGAAAGACCTTGGCCTTGTTGTCCTGCAATTCCAGAAGGATGGTGTTGTTGGAATGGGTGGAGTGAACCCGGTAGAGTGAATTTTTGGTCACATAACGAAGCTGATACTTCTCCCTGGCCGCTGGATTGACCTTGTATTCGGTTTCGACATAGGTCTCTTTGTGGACGGGCAGCTGTTCGCCCTCTTTCAAGAAAAGGTCTTCGTCTTTGTAAAATTCGATGCGGCCGCTGCGGAGAAATTGTGCGGTCGCCTTGATTGGCGCCGGATAACTTGGTGGCGGAAAGGGGACACGATGCTGCACTTGCTCGTAAAATGGGACCTGCCGATCACCAGGAGCGGGTGAATGCAGGCGAACCGGGCCCTTCTGCAACATCTCCAGAGTAATGCCTGCTGTTTCCGCACCGCCTGTTGCCAGCAGAAGTTCGACGACCTTGAGAGCGGCCTGCTTTTCATCAAGTTGCGGGAAGAAATGTTGCTCAAAGGCAGGGTTGATCCGTTTGGCCAGTTCACGGAATATCCAGAGTTCGGATTTGCTCTCAAACAACGGGTTGATGGCCGGTTGCTGCAGCTGCAGGTACGGGTGAAGGATGGTGGCGGTCAGGTCGTACTTCTCATACCAGGAGGGAGCGGGCAGGACTACATCCGACCACATACAGGACGTGGACATCTGGAAATCGGTGGTGAGGATAAACTCCAATTCACCGGAGGTTGCCCGCTCCTTGAGGCGATTACTCATGTTGTGCTGATCAAACGGATTTCCCCAGCCTCCCACCATGGCCTTGATGCCGTTCTTGGGATAATTGGGACCTTTTCCCTGGAGAAAGTGCAGGTAGGCGACCCAGTTGATCTTTGATCCCTCCGGGAACCACCAGCTTTTCACATTGAAGCGAATCCGATACTGGCCGGCATAGGTGGAGATTCCCGCCCCGCTTTTACCAATGCTGCCCGTGAGGACCGGCAAAAGGGAAAGTGCCCGGCCTTTCAGGTCGCCATTGTACCATTGATAGTTGCTGGCACCGTAAATGACGTGAATGGGCCCATTTTCTGCCGCATCCACAGCTACCCGCTCTATTTGCACCGGATCAAGACCGGTTATGGCGGAGACCTTATCAAGCGTGTATGGAGCAAGTTTTTTTCGCAACGCAGTGAAGACGGTTTCCACTTGAATAGTGGTTCCGTCGGCAAGGGGTACCTCATATTCGCCTTCAAGCTCAGCGTGGGTCGGATCCAGTTTTTCCGGATCGAGGATACGAAAATCCTCCCCACAGCGAACGACAAACAGCCGGCGGTAGTCGGGGATATTCCGACCTTCGGCTTCCGAGGCGAGAGTGGCCACCTCCCCTGCCAGTAGGCGCTTGCCCGTGTCCTGGCGCACCAGGATCGGAAAATCTGTGAAATCTTGGAGAAAAGCCGCGTCATAGAGCCCGCGGTCGATGATGACCCTGGCCATGCCAAGTCCGAGGGCGGCGTCGGTATCGGCCTTGATCGGCAGCCATTCGTCGGCCTTGGCAGCGGTACTGCAAAAGTCGGGATCAATGACCACGACCCGGCCTCTGCGCTTTGCTTCCATGAGATGGTGGGCGTCGGGGAGACGGGTTTGAATGACGTTGGAACCGAAAATGAGCGTGGTCCGGGCGTTGATCCACTCAAGTGATTCCAGCTCCTCGCTCTGCACACCAAAGGTCATCGGCCAGAACATGGGTAAATCGCCATTCTGATCATAGCCGTGGTGCATGCTCCAGCCAGCTAATCCGGTGAGGGCGACCAGCGCGCCTTTCTGGACATAACCGGTGCCCGGAACCTGAATGGTGGAGGCAATCGCTTCCGGACCATATTTGTCGCTGATTTCTTTTAACTTGCCGGCCGTGTAATCGAGAGCCTCGTCCCAGGTCGCCCGCCGGAATTTACCGCTGCCCCGGGGACCGGTACGAATGAGTGGATATTTGAGGCGATCCTTACCGTAGATGAGATCCATCATCGACAACCCGCGCAGGCAACCGCGAGGATTATAAGATTCTTCAGGATAATCGGCCGCTTGAATCAGCGTGCTGATTCGTCCGCCAGTGACGCGCGCCTTGAAACCGCAAGCTCCGGTACAATTGGGCGAACAGGTGGAGCGAACCAGCTGGTCAACTTCTGCAGCGTAAGCGATCGGATCATCTGAGAAGTGAAAGAATTTCAACCCAAAAGCTACCGCACAACCGGCGCCCGCAGCTCCCCGTAAAAACTCTCTTCTGTCAAGACGCATTGCACCCCTCCTTGTTTGAAGAAACAATCAGTTGACATCAACGTTTCTACCGACACGATAACAAGTGCAGTAGCCAAGTATTGCAAAAAAATTTTTATCGATCAGGATTTCGAGACTTTTGGTCATTCTGTTATTTTTACTTCTTTATTATATCATAACTATTCCTCTAAAAAATTGACGTAGATCAAAGAAATTATTTTTTTTATGTTTATTATGTTTATTATGTTTATTATGTTTATTATGTTGTTATCATTATCTTCAATCTTTGAAAAGGATAACCATTATTAATGAAGAATGAAAACGCCTCGTGCAGCACAACAATTGATATTTCTGAGCAAGATGTGATTGCGGCGATGAAAGATATTCAGGGGTATATCGATATTAGCCCCGGAGACTTCCGCGAGGTCTTCCAAGTAGCCTATAAGCACGCCCTGCAAAGAATCTGGGATTCCCGTGTGGCGCAGGATATGATGACCCAACCGGTTCAGTGCCTTAGAGCGGATATGGATCTGATGCAGGCTGCAACTTTTTTGGCGGAAAAACGGTTTTCCGGCGTGCCGGTCGTCGACACCAACGGCAGTATTGTCGGGGTGCTTTCTGAAAAGGATTTTCTGGCCAAAATGGGATTGGGCCAACCCCTCTCCTTCATGCAGATTGTCGCCCATTGCCTGACTAACAAGGGATGCATGGCGACATCTCTTCGTAATCATGCCGTTTCGGAAATCATGACCACGCCGGCAATCACTGCGGGGCCGAAGATAACAATGGGGGAGATTTCGTCTCTGTTCATCGACAAACAGATCAATCGCCTGCCCATCGTTGACACAGAGGGAAGACCTCTCGGAATCGTGACCCGCACCGATCTCGTCCAGTCGTATTGCCTTGCCCGGTAGAGGTGCAACCAATGAATGGTTATCTGCAAAAAATGCGCGGTCAAGGCCAAAGCCCCCCACCGGTGAGTCTTGCTGAGGTTTGCTGGTCGTGGCTCGGCAGCTTCCTGGGCATAGCGGCGGTTGCTCTCTTGCATTACAAGCTGCTCGACCAACAGGGATTGATGTTGCTTCTTGGATCGTTTGGTGCGTCGGCGGTATTGATCTACGGAGCCGTTCGTAGCCCTCTGGCGCAACCGAGAAACCTGCTTGGTGGCCATATTCTTTCTGCCGTGATTGGGGTGACGGCTTTCCAATGGCTGGGATATAATCCTTGGCTGGCTGCGGCTGTGGCGGTTTCAGTTTCGATTGCTTTGATGCACCTGACCAAGACCTTGCATCCTCCTGGAGGAGCCACGGCCCTTATCGCGGTGATCGGTGGTCAAAGCGTACACAATCTTGGCTATCTCTACGTGGTGATGCCGGTGGCACTGGGGGCCTGTATCATGCTGGTCATTGCCTTGGTCGTCAATAACATCCCCAAGACTCGCAAATACCCAGAGTTCTGGGTGTAAAAAAAAAGCTACTGCAAGTTGTACCATGGCGATATAGCAATATAATTTTCATTGATCTCTCCCAAGAAAGTTCTATACGAACGGCATGGGTCAAATAAAATTTACGCCGATTATCGGCGCCCACCATCACCTAACCATGACGAAGGAGGAAAAGCATGTTTTGTAACCAATGTGAGCAGACCGCCAAGGGAATCGGATGCAACATCGCCGGGGTATGCGGGAAGAATGAAGAGGTCGCCGACCTCCAGGATCTGCTGATCCATGCCCTGCAGGGTTTGGCCCTCTATGCCCAGGAGGGGCGGAAAGTGGGTGTTGTCGATGAGGCCACCGATCGTTTCACCTTCGAGGCCATCTTCTCCACCCTGACCAACGTTGACTTTGATCCGGATCGTTTCGTCGAGCTGATCAAACGGACCGTTGAATTGCGCGAGGCGATGAAGGCCAAAGTGGCAGCCGCCGGTGGCAAGACCGATTTCACCGAGGCGCCGGCCACCTTCATTCCGACCGGTGGGGTCGCCGAAATGGCTGCCCAGGGTAAGGCCCTCAACCTGATCGAGAGCCTGGATAGCGATGTCAATATCCGTTCGCTCAAGCAAACCCTGCTCTACGGCCTCAAGGGAATCGCCGCCTATGCCGACCATGCCGCCATTCTCGGCAAGACCGATCCGGCCGTGGCCGCCTTCTGCTACGAGGCTCTGGCCGTGCTACTGGTTCCCAGGCTGACCGTTGATCAGTGCGTGCCTGTGGCGATGAAGGCCGGCGAGATCAATCTCAAGGCCATGGAATTGTTGGATGCCGGCAACACCGGCACCTACGGCCATCCGGTTCCCACCCCGGTACCGCTCGGGCATCGCAAGAATAAGTGTATTCTCATCTCCGGCCACGACCTCCACGACCTTGAACTGCTGTTGCAGCAGACCGAGGGCAAGGGCATCGACATCTACACCCATGGCGAAATGCTGCCCTGCCACGGGTATCCGGAGCTGAAGAAATATCCGCATTTCTACGGTCATTTCGGCACCGCCTGGCAGAATCAGCACAAGGAGTTTCCGAATTTTCCGGGGCCGATCCTGTTCACCACCAACTGCATCCAGAAGCCGCGCGAGGACTATATCGACCGTGTCTTCACCAACGGTCTGGTCGGTTGGCCTGGGGTCAAGCACATCACTGACAAGGATTATTCCGCAGTGGTAGCCATGGCCCTTGCCATGCCCGGATTCACCGATGACGTCGAGGGCGGTCAGGTGCTGGTCGGCTTTGCGCGCAACACCGTGCTGGGCGTGGCCGACAAGGTGATCGAGGCGGTGAAATCCAAGGCAATCCGCCACTTCTTCCTGGTGGGTGGCTGCGATGGCGCCAAACCCGGCCGCGACTACTTCACCAAGTTCGTCGAGCAGATCCCGAACGACTGCATGGTGCTGACCCTGGCCTGCGGCAAGTTCCGGTTCTTCGATAAGAACTTGGGCGATATCGGCGGCATCCCGCGCCTGTTGGATGTCGGTCAGTGCAACGACGCCTACTCGGCGATCCAGATCGCGGTGGCTCTGTCCAAGGCCTTCGACTGCGGAGTCAACGATCTGCCGCTCTCCATGGTGCTGTCCTGGTATGAGCAGAAGGCGGTGGCCATCCTCCTGACCCTGCTGTACCTGGGGATCAAGGACATCCGCCTCGGGCCGTCGCTGCCGGCCTTCATCAGCCCGGCGGTGCTCGAGTTCCTGGTCAAGACCTTCGACATCAAGCCGGTGGATACCCCGGAGGCGGATCTCAAGGCCATTTTAGGATAAACAATTTTCAGGCGTTGTACGTTTTCCCTTGTCGAATCTTAGTGGTTCGACAAGGGGCTCTTCACTTTGGAACATGAAATTCACGAGGTAAGCATCATGAAACTGAAGGATTACGCTGTAATCACACTCTTTACTTTGACGTGTTTCGGACTCCTCATCACACCACGATTTGCGGCAGCCCATTGCGATACCTTAGACGGCCCGGTCATCAAGGATGCTCGGTTAGCTCTGGAGGAAGGAGATATTACTCCGGTCCTTAAGTGGGTGCAGAAAAAGGATGAAGCCCAAGTGGGCAAGGCTTTTCATCAAGCCTTAGCAGCACGGGCGAAAGGTGAGAAAGGGAAAGAAGAGGGGGAGCATCGTTTCTACGAAACACTGGTAAAGATTCATCGAGCTGGTGAAGGAGCTCCCTTTACCGGTCTCAAGCCGGCCGGCACGGTAGAACCAGTTATAGCCGCTGCTGATACGTCGCTGATCAGCGGTTCGGATGAAGCAGTGATGAAGTTGGTCACGGATGCGGTGACCAAAGGCATTCGTGAGCGGCATCATCAGGCAGCAGAGTTGTACAAGCATAAGGATGAAAGTGTCGAAGCAGGCCGCAACTATGTGAAGGCCTATGTGGAGTACACCCATTATGTGGAAAAGCTGCAACAAGATGCTATCGGGCATGCTGAACATCACAAGGAACCTGCCGAGAAAAAATCCATGAAACATCATGAACATTGAATAGATGCTTTCGCCAAGCCGTGATGGTATTCGCGCCCTACCAAGACAACCGCCTTGCAGCCGGAGACGAAGATGGAACCCTTATCAATCGAAATGACAACTGTCGGAGAGATTGTCACTGCTGATTTCAGAACAGCGCAAGTCTTTGCAGCCCGAGGCATCGATTTCTGCTGTGGGGGCAACATGCCGCTGGCGACGGTGTGCGCGCAAAAAGGGATCGATCCAGCACAAATTATCCGGGAACTTGAGGCTGTTCAAAGCGAGCCTGGTGAACAAAGCCTCAATTTTGCGTCATGGCCACTCTCATTTCTCGCCGATTATATCGTCAACACGCACCATGCCTATCTTAGGGAAAATGATGACCAGATTGCTGCCTATGCCCGCAAGATAGCTGCAGTGCATGGAGCCAATCATCCTGAGGTCATAAAAATAGCAGCGCTCTTTGAAAAAATAGCTGCTGATATGACAGTCCATCTCAAGGAGGAGGAAGAGGTTTTCTTTCCGGCTCTCAAACGGGCAGAATCAGCGAGGACTTCCGGCCACCAGCCAGACGCCATCGATCAGGAAACCATGCGATCAGCGTTGGCGAGGCTGTATCGCGAGCATGAAGAAATCGGCGAGACTGTCCATGCCATTCGTCATCTCGCTCACGACTTTGCAATCCCGGCGGACGCCTGCAGCACTTTTACGCTGACCTATCAAAAACTCAAGGAGTTCGAAAACGATCTCCACAAGCATGTCCATCTTGAAAACAACATCCTCTTTCCCAAGGCAACGGCTCTCTTCTCCTCATAACGTACAAAGGAGACAACGATATGGACAAAGCGCTCAAGCAATTGATCGAGAATACGGCCGATGCGATTCTCGTTGCCGACAGACAGGGGCTGATTCGTTATTGGAATATTGGAGCTGAGCGGATGTTTGGCTACAGCGCTGCCGAGGCGGTGGGGCAATCCCTTGATCTCATCATCCCGGAAAACCTCCGTGCTCGTCATTGGCAAGGATATTTTCGAGTGATGGAGACAGGACAGACTAAATACCTGACAGAGAGACTCTCCTCTCCCGGTGCACGCAAGGATGGGAACCGTCTCTCCTTGGAATTCAGCATGGTTCTCTTGCGTGACGAACAAGGCGGGGTCGAGGGTTGTGCCACCATAATGCGGGATGTAACTGGGCGTTGGCACAAGGAGAAGGAACTCAAAGAACGTCTTGCCAACTGCGAGAAGCAGCTATCTATTAATACCTGATGAGAATTTTGACGTGAGGAGATGGGGACCCGCCATCTAGACAGATCAACTTATTGAGGATAACTGAAATTCCCGGGAATTCTATCCATCCCATTACAAGCGAGGTGTACTGTGAAACGAAGACCAATCAAGGACAAGATCCACTGGCTGGGCGCTATCGATTGGGACAGGCGCCTGTTTGACTCTCTCATCCCCCTTCCCGACGGAACGTCCTACAACGCCTACCTCATCGAAGGAAGCACCCATACAGCCTTGCTTGACACGGT
>JAQUEZ010000059.1 GCA_028684915.1 Desulfobulbus sp. | reverse complement strand
ACAACGACCGTATCTTGCCGGGGTTTAGGCCGCTGATACACCTGGACGATTTGCCGGGCCAGATATTCAAGTCACTCGGGGCTTATCCCGAGTCGGCCAAATCCAACTGAATTTTGTTACCATAGATTCTCAGGGCAGATTCACAGAACTGCATGTACAACTCAGGACTGTCTTTAAGGCCTGTTATGCCATGCTCTTTCAGGATTCTGTCAGGCTCAAGGTGATGCTGGATAGCAAGCTGAACCTCCTTCCCCTTGAGCTGCTCAAACCGCTTTCTTGATACCTCATCAGCGTGCTTCCCATAATTAGGGATAAACCTAGCCTCCCACGCCTCCTCAGTCGATACGGAGTATGGCCCCTTATCAGCGATTCTCTCCCTTGCTGATGCAATTAATTGCACTAGATGGTCATCCAGTATCTTCTTCAGGGTCCCCCAGGTTACCAAGTCAATCCCCCCACCATCACAGACCTTGTCAACACAAGTCACGAGAATTCTGCTCATCTTTCGAGCTGCTGAAGGGTCACGAGTCCTCAGTGACCGTCGGTACTCCTGCCTGCTTTCAGTGTCCCCATTCTGATTCTGAATAAGGACGACCACCCGGAAGTAATAAACATGGTGCCGTGATAAGTACGTATACGGATTGTTCCCAGACATAGAAAAGCCCCTGTGAATGGCACACCAAATTGGCACACCCAAACCACAGAGGCTTTCAATGCTTAGGTCATATACTGAAATAACAGACAGTTATCGTGTGAACTGGCGGAGAAGCAGGGATTCGAACCCTGGGTGGGGTTACCCCCACAACGGTTTTCGAGACCGTCCCGTTCAACCACTCCGGCACTTCTCCGCGTCGCGCTATTGATACCGTTTTCCGTGGCGATCGTCAACAGTTCCATGGAGCTGTTGACTTTGTTCTAACCGCTGGTTAAGAATGGCTCATCGTCATTTTTTCAAGGAGCGACCATGTTTTCCAACGGATTGCAGTCAAAATTTTTTTCACTTCTTTCTCTTTTCTGCATCCTTCTTTGCCTGAGCGGATGCGCCGGAATCTACGGGCTCAAAGAAGATCCGAAAATCTCCATTGCTGATATCCGTATCCAGGAAGTGAAGGCACTGGAGGGAATTTTCCTCATCAAGCTGCGCATCCTTAACCCCAACGAGGTGACCCTTGACCTGCGCGGGATCAACTGCAATCTCGAAATTAACAAGCGCCATTTTGCCAGCGGCGTCGGCGACAGCAACCAGACTGTACCGGCCTACGGCACAGCCATTGTACCGGTTGAAGTGTATGCCTCGGTCCTTGACCTGATCTCCTCCGTGGCCGACCTTATGCATTCCGCCGGAAAAATCCCCGACCAGGATAACCCGCTGCCCTATACCCTGCAAGGCACGGTACGGGTGGGGATCCATGGCTTTTCCAAAGAAATTCCCTTCAAATCCTCGGGTGAGCTCTCCCTTAAGGGGCTCAACAAACACTGATCGCTCTATTTTTCGTTTGCAGGAGCCTGCCCACCTCCGTGCAAGCTCTTGTCCCTGCAGGATTTTGTTACATTTATATTGACAGTCTCATCCTGTGCAATAGAGTACTCTCCCTCTGATGACCAGATCTGTGGAGGCATAACCATGCTCAGCGAACAACAGGGACGTTTACTGGTCCACCTGGCTCGCCAGACTATCGAGCAGCATTTAGGGGCAACAACCTCTCGGCCCGTCAGTAACGGGGAACTCGCGCAGCCCGGCCTTGAAGAAAAACGAGGCGTCTTTGTCACCTTGCACAAACGGGGCGACCTACGGGGCTGCATCGGCAGTCTGACTGCAGTGGAGCCTATTATTGACGGCATCAGAAGCAATGCCCTCAATGCCGCCTTCCATGATTTCCGTTTCAATCCGGTAGCCATGGATGAACTGGAGCAACTGCATGTGGAAATTTCGGTGCTGACCGATCCCGTCCCCCTGCCCTTCACCGCACCTGAGGAACTGCGCCACCTGCTTTGTCCCGGTCGAGATGGGGTAATTCTTGAAGGGCCGGGCGGGGCCAGTGCCACTTTCCTGCCCCAAGTCTGGGAGCAGTTACCCAGCGTTGAACAATTTCTCGGCCACCTCTGCCGCAAGGCAGGCCTCGCAGAGTCCACCTGGCGTAGCGGCAATGTGCGCTTATCAACCTATCAGGTTCAATCCTTTGAAGAATCCCGCTAAAGCGGGAACACCTATGAAAGAATTGTTTCTCCCCCCGGAACTCTCCTGCGAAATCGGGGAAATATATCAGTCTATGGCCGTCGCCTACGACGAAGTGGCCCAAACTATTACCCTCACCTGCAGCGGCTGCTCGGATAATTGCTGCGACTCCTATTTCCTCCACTACACCTACAGCGAATGGGCCTACCTCTGGGAAGGCATCCGTAAACTTGATGATGCGCACATCGACCGGATCATGCAGCGCTCCCGCGACTATGTGGAGCAGAGTCGGCAGATGATTACCAAGGGACAGCGACCACAGATTATGTGCCCACTCAACGATGACGGCCTCTGCAGCGCCTACACCCACCGGCTAATGATCTGCCGCACCCATGGCGTACCGGCCACTCTGACTCGCCCTGATGGCCAGCACCTCCGCTTTCCCGGCTGTTTCCGTTGCCAGGAGATCGTCAAGGACGGGTACGCGGTGGAAAGTGAGGCTCCGGCCATGGATCGAACCGTTTTGTATCGGCGGCTGGCCCAACTGGAATCACGATTCCTCGGCAACAGACGCGGTCTTTTACCCAAACTCAAGCTGACCATTGCCGATATGATCGTGGGTGGTCCGCCCAAGGACATCAAAAACAACCGGGAATAATCCCCGAATAACAAAGGATTATGGATACCATCGTACAACAGGCACTGCAGACCATTCTTGACGGCGGCCGGATTGATCGGACCACAGCCACCTCTCTGCTCAGCGCAGACAAGAACGACCTTTACCAGGCCGCGGATCAGATTCGCCGCCATTTCCACGGCAACCACTTCGATCTCTGCTCGATCATCAATGCCAAGAGCGGCAATTGCAGTGAAAACTGCCGATTCTGCGCCCAATCAGCCCGCCACCATACCGGGGTCGAGACTTATAAGGTCATTCCCGAACAAGAAGCGCTGGCCCAGGCGCAGGATAACGACCAGCACGGCGTGCACCGGCTCTCCCTGGTGACCAGCGGTCGCAGCCTTGCCCCGGAAACCGTGGCCGAGCTGACCAATTTGTACGAGAAGATGTCCGAGTCCACCGCATTGCTGTTTTGCGCCTCGGCCGGCTTTCTTGACGAGCAGATTGCCGCGAACCTCTACGCCGCTGGCGTGCGTCGCTACCACTGCAATCTCGAGGCAAGTAAAAACTATTTTCCCCAGGTCTGCTCCACCCATACCTGGGAGGAAAAAGTTGAAACCCTGAAACTGGCCCGAAAAACCGGCATGACGCTCTGTTCCGGTGGAATCATCGGCATGGGCGAGTCCATGGAAGACCGGCTCGACATGGCCTTTGAGTTGCAAGAATTGGAGGTGCTCTCCATTCCGATCAACATCCTCACCGCTATCGAAGGCACGCCTCTTGCCGCGTTGAAGCAGCTGACCCTGGATGAAGTTCTGACCACAGTGGCGCTGTACCGCTTCATCAACCCCAAGGCCGTGATCCGCATGGCCGGTGGACGCCAGCAACTTGGCCAGGACCAGTACTCCTGCTTCACAGCTGGTGCCAACGGGGCCATTGTCGGCAATTACCTCACCACCACCGGCTCAGGCATCCAAGGTGATTTGGAACAGCTTACCGCCTTGGGCTATACCTTTGAGCGAGACTGAGATGGCAGCCAGCGACCTGCTCCAGTTCGACCGCGACCATCTTTGGCATCCCTATACCTCCACAACCCAGCCGCTACCGGTCTATCCGGTGGCCTCGGCATCCGGGGTGCGTATCCGCCTCCAAGACGGGCGTGAACTGATCGACGGCATGTCCTCCTGGTGGTGTGCCATTCACGGCTACAGCCATCCGGTGCTCCAACAGGCTATCCGCGAACAAGGCGAACGGATGGCCCATGTCATGTTCGGTGGCTTCACCCATGAGCCCGCAGTGGAATTGGCCCGCTTGCTGGTCCAATTGACTCCGGAACCGCTAGACAAGGTTTTTCTCTGCGATTCCGGTTCGGTCAGTGTTGAGGTGGCGCTCAAGATGGCCCTGCAGTATCAGCAGGCGGCCGGGCGGCCGAAAAAACATCGCCTGCTCACGGTGCGTGGCGGTTACCATGGCGACACCTTCCATGCAATGTCGGTCTGCGACCCGGTCACCGGCATGCACAGCCTGTTTGAAGGCTCCCTGCCGGGTCAGTTCTTTGCCCCACGGCCAGGCTGCCGTTTCGGCGAATCCTGGAATGCCTCCGACCTGGCCCAGATGGAGCAACTGCTGGCGGACAATCACCAGCACATTGCGGCCATCATTATCGAGCCCATTGTTCAGGGCGCAGGTGGGATGTGGTTCTATCATCCGCAATACCTGCGAGGATTACGGGAACTTTGTGCCCAATACCAGGTGCTGTTGATTTTTGACGAGATCGCCACCGGGTTTGGCCGTACCGGCAAACTCTTTGCTGCGGATCACGCCGGAATATCGCCGGACATCATGTGCGTGGGCAAGGCCATCACCGGCGGCACCATGACTCTGGCCGCCACCCTGGCCACCACCGAGGTCGCCACCACCATTTCCAAGGCGCCCCCCGGTGTATTCATGCACGGGCCAACCTTTATGGGCAATCCACTCGCCTGTCATGTGGCCTGCGCCTCGATCAATCTCCTGCTCAATACCTCCTGGCAGGAACGGGTGGGCGCCATCAACCGCCAGTTGGAGGCGGAACTGGCCCCGGCGCGAGATCTCTTTACCGTGTCCGATGTCCGAGTGCTGGGCGCCATCGGCGTACTCGAAACCAAGGCCCCGGTGGACATGGCCGTACTCCAGCATTTCTTTGTCGACCAGGGAGTCTGGATCCGTCCCTTTGGCCGCCTGCTCTATCTGATGCCGCCCTTTATCATAGAGCCAGATGATCTCTCGCGCCTAACTGCAGCCCTGATCCAGGCCGCATCCATGGTCTGAACCAACTTTTTTTCCAGGTCGTAACGATGAAACGGGAACTGATCAATAAAACGGTGCTCCTGGTGATGGTGCTGCTTATCTCGGCCCTGTTCCTCGACATGATTAGCCAGTTCCTGATGCCGATGTTCATGGCCGGTATTTTCTCGGCCATGCTCAGCCCGACCCACCGCTGGCTGAATCACAGAATCGGTGGCCGGGAAAACCTGGCCTCGATCCTGGTTCTGATCGGGGTGGTGATCTTGGTACTGGCACCACTCTCCATCCTCATTGGTGTGGTCGTTGGCCAGGCGATCAGCGTTAGCCAGTCGGTCACGCCTTGGGTGCAGTCATTCATCAACGAGCCCACCGCCATCTCCTCCTACATGGAGCGACTCCCCTACTACCACGAAATTCTGCCCTACCGGGCGGTGATCATCGAAAAGGCGGGACTGGTCGTGGGCAACATCTCGACCTTTCTCATCAACAGCCTCTCCTCGGTGACCAAGCTCACGGTTAATGCCATCTTCAGCAGCATTATTATGCTGTATGTAATGTTCTACTTCCTCACCATGGGCGAGGTGCTGCTGACCAAAATTCTCTACTTCCTCCCCATGCACGATCGCGACGAACGCCTCCTGTTGCGCCGATTCACCTCGGTGACCAAGGCGACCCTCAAGGGAACCCTGATCATCGGCGCCCTCCAGGGAGGCATCTGCGGTATCGCCTTTGCCCTAGCCGGTATCCAGGGCCCGGTGTTCTGGGGAACAGTGATGGCGGTGATGTCGATCATTCCCGCCTTCGGTACTGCCATCGTCTGGGGACCGGCTTTGGTCATTCTCGGACTGAAAGGCGACTTTCTCGGGGTCGGAATTCTTGGCGTGCTCTGCGGGGCCGTCGCCGGAAATCTCGACAACCTACTCCGCCCACGCCTGGTAGGCAAAGACACCGAAATGCATGATCTTTTCGTGCTCTTCGGCACCCTGGGCGGCATCTCCCTTTTTGGCATTCTCGGCATTATCATCGGCCCGATAGTGGCCGCTTTGTTTATCACCATCTGGGAAATCTACGGCAAGGCATTCGAATCGTATCTCCCTGATGTCGGGCCATTGTTTTCCAAGCCAACCACCGAAGGGACCGCCCCCGAATTTCTTCCTGACGACGACACCGCCGAACCAAGCAGCTCTGCAAACAAAGGCCATTCGCAGCCAACCGTCAAAGAACCGTTGCAAGAAAGCAGGAATGGGAGCAGTAAAAGAAGTTGAACTTCACCCTTTTCTTCATTAAAACACGCCGATTGCCATAAACGAGTCGGGGAGTCCTTCCATATCCTTGCCCCCGAACCAGGTCCGAATTCGGGACCTCTTATTCCTGTATACAATCCTGCCGGAGGCATCCGATGAGCGAAGAGATTCGAGTGAAAAACACTGGTTTACGTGGCGTCACCGTCGCCGATTCCGCAATCAGCTTCATCGACGGCGAAAAGGGCGTGCTGATTTACCGTGGCTATCGCATCGAAGATCTGGCGAATCGTTCCTCGTTCATGGAAACCGCCTTTCTGCTCCTGTTCGGAACCTTGCCCAGTCCCGAGCAGTTGGCTGGATTCACCCAGCAGATCAAAGACATGCGCGCGGTACCCGACTATATCCTCGAAAGCATGAAGCTCTGGCCCCAGGATGCCCGGCCAATGGATGTGCTCCAGGCCACGGTACCGATGCTCTCCATGGCCACAAAACACAGCGATGCCATGGATCGGGATATCTGTCTGCAACGCTCCATCGGTTTATTGGCGCAATTGCCAACCCTGGTGGCGGCCTGGCACCGCATCCGTAACGGTCAACCGGTGCTTTCTCCAGATCCGGAACTCGATCATGCCAGCAACTTTCTGTGGATGCTCCAGGGCAAAAAGCCCGACAAGGCCACTGCCCACGATCTGGATGTCTGCCTGATTCTCCATGCCGACCATACCTTCAACGCCTCCACTTTTGCCGCCCGCGAGGTCGTCTCCACCCGTGCCAGCCTCTATGCTGGTGTTGCCGCAGGTTTAGGCGCGCTTTCCGGTAGCCTGCACGGCGGCGCCAATGCGAAGGTCATGGAGATGCTGCTCAAGCTGGAAAATGAGCCGAATATCGAGGAGTGGGTGAAACAACAGCTGAGTGAAGGCGATCGAATCATGGGCATGGGGCATGCGATCTACAAGACCGGTGACCCCCGGGCGGTGTACCTGAAGAAGATGGGACAGCGGCTGGGTGAGCAGACCGGCGGCAAATGGGCCTCCATTTCACAACGCATCGAGGCGACCGCCCTGGCTATCTTTGCAGAACGCGGCAAGACCACCATCCTCCCCAATGTCGATTTCAACTCGGCCCCGGTCTACTACCTGATGGGTATCCCCACCGACCTCATGACCCCGGTCTTTGCCATCTCCCGGGTGGCTGGCTGGTGTGCCCACATCATCGAAGAACAGTTCGCCGATGCCCAGGGCAAACCGGCGCTGTACCGTCCCCAGGCCCAGTATGTGGGTGAGTACTGCGGCTTGATGGGCTGCGAATATTCACCGGTGGATAAACGCCAGTAAGACACTTGGCAGGCGGCGGAGACGGACACGCACCAAAAAAGTTCGCTGACGCCTACCAGGCAACAGCGCTCAAATCCACCTTCTTTTCCGCAACCAAACGGATGCAGGCGTCAACACTCTCGGCGTGATAAAGCACGCCCCGACCGGAGCGAATCTCATCCAGAGCCGAGTCAATGCCTAAAGAGGGGCGATAAGGCCGGTGCGAACTCATAGCCTCGACCACATCAGCCACGGTCAGAATCTTGGCCTCGAGCAGGATCTCCTTATCGGTCAATTCGCGCGGATACCCCGATCCATCCAGGTGCTCATGGTGCTGATAGACGATATCAGCCACTGGCCAGGGGAAGGGTATATTTTTGAGGATCTCGTAGCCAACCTCGGTATGGCATTTTATAATCGCCCGCTCCTGTGCAGAAAGCCGAGCCGGCTTGGCCAGGTACTCCGAGGGCAGGGAAATCTTGCCGATATCATGAAGCAGGGCGGCAAAATGAAGGCCCTCGAGCTGTTTTTCCGGCAGGCCCAACTCTTGGGCGATGGCACAGGCGAGCTTGTCCACCCGCATCTGGTGGCCAGCGGTGTAGGGGTCGCGTTTTTCCGCAGCCAGGGCCAGTGACTTAACAGTTTCTTCCAGGCTGGAATGGAGTTCGTCGCGGCTCTTTTTCAGTGCCTCAATGGCCGTCTTACGTTCGGAAATGTCGCGGGCAATACCTCGATATCCCAAGAATTCTTCTTTATCGCCAAAGACCGGCACGCCGTTCTTCTCGATCACCACCACCCGGCCGTCACGGGTCTGGCAGACGGTTTCAAATCCGCTGAAGGCTTTATGGGAGGCGACCAACTTTTTAAAAAGCCTGCTGGTTCGCTCCAACTCCTTAACCGAGACCAGGTCCTCAAGATGCTTACCGATAATCTCTTCAGCCTCAAAGCCAAGCAGCTCCTTGACCTTGGGGCTGCAGTAGGTATAGGTCCCCTCCGAATCAATCTCCCAGATCCAGTCGCTGGTAGTTTCAACCAGTGAACGAAAGCGAGCGTTACTCATCTCCAGCGCCGTCAAGAGTCGTTCCCGTTCTTCCCAGATGATGCGACGCACCCGATCGGCAAGCACGGTGTGGCGGATGATATAAAAGGCAAGAAAAGCGTTGATGAGGAGAATGACCGAGGCAATGGCGTTGAGTTGCTTGGCGATCACCCCAATTTCGACATTGACATCATCGACATAGAGCCCGGTGCCGATCACCCAGCCCCAGGGGGCAAACCCTTTGACGTAGGAAATTTTGGGAACGATCTTCTTGGTGTCGTCCTGCCACTGGAAGAGATACTCCACGTACCCGGCGCCTTGGGCCTGGACCACACGCACGAACTCCTCGAGCAGATTTTTACCGGTGGGGTAACGGAAATCCGGCACGGCCTCGCCGCGTAGATCGGGGCGGTAAGGATGGACCACGATCAAGGCCTTCATATCGTTAACCCAAAAATAATCTTTGTTGGCCGAGCCGTAACGAAGGGAGGCGATAATCCGCAATGCCTCTTTCTGCGCCTTTTCCTCGCTTATCTCCCCGGATTTAGCCATCTGCTCATAGGTGGAGACCAGGTCATAGACGATCTCCACCATCTCGCGGAGCATGTCCCGCTTTTTCTCGAGCAAATTTTCCTTAAAGGAAGGCAGGATGATGACAAAGGTGGCTGTGACGAACAGAAGAATGGTCAGCAGGGCCGGCAGGGCGATCCTGATGGAGATGGCATGGGCAAATTTACGTTTTTTGTCCTTCTCCACGTTCGACTCCGCACGCCTTGAGGATGGGTGCAATGAGGGGGAAACATCGACCGGATGCGCTTTGCACCAATCCCTCCACGGTTGATGCAAGTCGATATCCGCCAAGGAGAGACGGTGCCTTCTCCTCTCTCAACCATAACTTTTCACAGCCCGATCAGCAAGGACTCTTCATGATTCGGCAAAAGTCAAAATTCAGGACACCAACTTGTACCAAACCCGCCATCAGCAAGCATTAACCTCGTTCCCGCCTTTTTGTGGGAACGGCAATTTTCCCCCATTTCCTTGACCTTATTTGTTGTGCAGCGGCGATAACCGGCGCGCAACCAGCGAAATTTTCAGCTTGACTTTCACCGTGGAATCTTGTTCCTTACCCACAGGTTTCAGGTTCCATTTAAGGAATAATAGGGAACTCCGTGTAAATCGGAGACGGGCCCGCCGCTGTAACCGGGGACAAAGGCCGCAGACAAGTCACTGACCGCAAGGTTGGGAAGACGTGGCCGGAGGACGAACCGGGAGTCAGAATACCTGCCTGAAACGTGACAGCCTCTCCCCGCGGATTCGGGAGGCGGCATCGATACGTGGATAGACCAGGGCATCCCCGAATCATTGTTTGATCGTGATCCGGGATTTTTTTTATGTGCGCCCCCCATGAGCGCTCCCGGATCAAAGCGGCGGAAGCCCCGGTTTTTCCCACAGTACCATCGCCGGCGTTTCCCTGGAAGAACGGCTCCTGCCCCACCATGGGGGCATTGGTAGTACAACTACCACAGGATCTCTCTTTGCCATGTCCGGGCTAGCGGCGGCGATAGCGTTTGCCGGCGATATAACCGCCCCGGCCTCTCCAGTAGATCCTGGACCCGAGCCAAGCCTCCCCTTTTCGGAGCCGTTCAACCACACTCACCTCGCTTCACCTCTTCCCCCGGCCTTTTTGCCCCCAAAAAAACTCCCCTGCAAACAGCGCCTCATTTTTTTTTCGACCAGATCGGAAAAGAGTCCTTACAGGAAGAACAAAGGGTTTGCAGATTGTGGGCGGGACGGAAACATTTTTGTCGTTTTCTCCCAGCCCCCTTAGGGTGTATTACGCGGCAAAGAGAATAACTGCTTGAATTTCATCCAGGTTACCGCAATAATACTTTTAAATCCGCTGACCCACCTACCCCTACCTCGTTAAGGAGGCGCATGATGACCGACCCCAAGACCACATCGCTTAGTCACCATATTCAAGCTGTCAAAAAAGGTGAACGCGTCTTTGAAAACGCCTTCCAAAGCGTCAGCCGAATGATTTTGGAAAAGGAAATCAACAAGGTCACGGTCAACGGCAAGTCAACCTTTGATTTCACCATATTCCGTGAGGAGAAAAAACATATCATCGGCATGTACGATGAGATCAACTCCTTTGTCTCCTTTGTCAAGGATGCCTCCCAGGGAGGTTCCTCCAAGGAAATGGCGTTTGTTCTTGTTGGTGAACCGGGTAACGGCAAAACCTTTTTAGTGGAGTACTTGTGCAGCCTTTACCGCAACTTCCTTGCCCGCCCCAAGAACCGGAAATACACTATCCGTTTCAACGGCTTGGATCGGGTCGGCACCTACGGCGCGATTAAGACGATCGAATCGCAGACCTATGAGGATCCGATGGTGCTGGCGCTCAACCTGCTTGAAACCAAGGACGAATCGATGCAGTACCTGGCCAAGAAGTTCAAGGTCAGCGACGCCCTGGTCGAACAGTGGATGGAGAATTACCGGCCGTTGGGGGCGTGCTCGGCCTACATCTGGAATGACCTGCGCAATATGGCCGGCGGCGATATCGACGAGATGCTCAAAAACATCGAAATCGTTACTGTGCCGCTGGTGGAGAGCCTGGGCACGATTACCGGTAAGTATCCGGCCAAGGACAAAATCACCAGCTCGGCGGTCGACCTTCTGGGCGAGGAGTCGATCCAACGGCTGTTGCACATCACCGACACCAACAACCCGTTTCGGTTCGACCTCAGGCGCGGAGCACTCGCCCGAGTGGCCGGCGGCGGGATCCATTTCAGCGACGAGATCTACAAAAACAAGAAAGACCTGGTGCAGGTCTACCTGGGCATTATCCAGAACCGGACCATTGAGATCGACGGCTACCGCTGGCCGATCGACACCCTGATTGTCGCCACCAGCAACAACTCCGAGTTTAACCGCTTCCTGGCGGAGAAGGAGGAGGCGCCGATCGTCGACCGCTGCCGTATCTGTTATGTCTCCCACAACACCAATTACCTTCAGCAGCATGACCTGACCGCCTATGCCATCGGTAACGAATCCAAAACCACCTTGACCGGCAACACTATGCACCAGGATCCTAATCTCAATTACGCCGCCTCGGTGGCTGTGGTCCTGAGCCGTTTGCCGCGTTCGGAGAAACTGACCCCGATCGAGACCATGAAGCTGGCTGCGGGAGAGGTCGCCGGCGAGAAGAGTCTCAAGACGCTCTCCGAGGTGATCGACACCCTCAACCAAGAGCATGACATCACCAAGCGTTTCGGCCAGAAGGGACTAGGCCAGCGGAACCTGGGCCGGACCATGCAGTTGATGCTCGAGAGCTCGGAGACGAACGAAGGCAGGTGCATGTTTGCCTACGATGTGTTCACCGCCCTTGAACGGGTAATTCTCGACTATGTTTCCGAGGCTGGCGACCGGGCCAAATTCCTTGATGATATCAAGATTGCCAAGGGACTGTATCGCGAGCGGATCATGACGGAGATGTTCAATGCCTACATGGACGAACCCCTGGCGATCCGCAAGGATGTACTCAACTACGTCAACATGATCATCGGCATCGATGCCGAGAATCTTGGCGTGGACCGGATGTGGAAATACAAAAATCCGCAAACCGGGGAGCTGGTGGCCCTGAAGATCGACGAGCGCTATATCGATTCGGTCGAAGCCGGCCTGGGACTCAAGGTCCGCGAGCAGAAGGATTCCTTCCGCACCTCGATCCGCAAGATCTACGGCCAGAAAATTTCGATCAATCCGGACTACGATTTCATGGACAACCTGGAGTTGGTCAAAGCAGTCACCGATGTCCGCCTCAAGTCCGACATTGCCGGAGCAGGAAGCCTGATCGGGGCACTGGCCAACCGCACCAACGAGGAAAACCAGAAGCTCTATGATCGGATGATCGATACCATGCTCCACAAACTGGGCTACTGTCTCACCTGTGCCCAGAAGACCATTGAGTATTTCTGCACCCAGGTCGACGAGAACTAAAGGAAAACACACCCCCTCAAGCCATTCCGAGCGCGGAGAGACAATGAAAACGCTGCGGCAACTGTACCAACAGCTGGAAGCCAAAGGCCTGACGGAGAGTCAGCGGCGGGTCATCGAGCACGAACTGGAGCTGGCCCAATACAGTGGAGATCCGCAACAGGCCCATCTCCGCTCGCCGTCCCCACATGCCCGCTCGCTCTACAGCTATTGCGATCCGGAGATGCTGGCACAGGCCAGTCCCTCACCATTGATGTCGCTTGTGGCAGCGCAATCCCTTGATCATCTCCTTCAGCGTGATCTGCAACGGGAAAAGGATGGTTTTCCCCGCAAGATCCGGGTGGGCAAGCTGGTCAAGCCAGGCAGGGACGGCGACGACAAGGTCGTGGTTATCCCCACCACGGTGGAAGAAAAACTGATGCATGACCGCATCTCCGAAGAGGAGGAAGGCGAAGGTGGCGAGGGTCAGGATCCGGGCGAGGGTGGCGCCGGTGAGGGTGAAGAGGGCGAGGTTATCGGTGAGCAGCCGGTACGTGAACAGCAAGGCGGCGGCAGCGGTTCCGGCAAAGGTCAAGGTGGGGCCCACGAACTGGAATCCACGGTCTATGATCTCGGCCGGGTACTCACCGAACAGTTTGCCCTGCCCAACCTGCGCGATAAGGGCAAAAAGCGTTCTCTGACCCGCTTTGCCTACGATCTCACCGATAAAAACCGTGGCTTTGGCCAAATTCTTGATAAGAAAGCCACCTTACGTCAAGTACTGCAAACCAACATCGCTCTGGGCAGGGTCCAGGCAGGCTCCCCACCGGATGCAGGCAGCCTGATGGTCTCCCCCAAAGATCGAGTCTACCGCATCCTCTCCAAGGAGTTGGATTACGAGGCCCAGGCCGTCGTTTTTTTCGTCCGAGACTACTCCGGCTCCATGGCCGGTAAGCCCACGGAATTGGTGGTCAACCAGCATGTGCTCATCTATGCCTGGCTCACCTACCAGTATCAAAACCAGGTGGAAACCCGGTTTATCCTCCACGATACCGAGGCCCGCGAGGTGGAAAATTTCCAGGCCTATTACCAGATGCAGGTGGCCGGCGGCACCCAGGTGAGTTCGGCCTATCGGTTGGTCAACCAGATCGTGGCTGAGGAGGAACTGGCGCGCGACTACTCGATCTACGTCTTCCACGGCACCGACGGTGACGACTGGGATACCTACGGCGAGGAATCTGTGCCTGAGCTGGAAAAAATGCTCAATTACGCCAGCCGTATCGGTGTGACCATCGCCGAAAACGGTCTGGATGGCAGCCGCCGGACCGAGGTGGAGAAGTACCTGGCCAAATCCGGGCTCCTGGAGTCCAAGAAGGATCTGCTGCGCCTGGACGTCATGTCTAAAGACAGTAGCGAGGCCCGAATCATCGAGGGCATCAAAAATCTGATTTCTTGACGGCATCGTAAATAACCCAACAACGCCTGAGCCATGCATCACAACAACAGTGGATTGCGAAGCATGAGAGATCGTTTTCGAGGCCATTTGCAAAAACGACCTTTCTTCACAGGGGCGGACCTCCTGACAGTGGTGGGACTATGGAACTGATCAGTCAGCATGCCAAACGAATCATGGAAGGGTGCAAGGAACGGGCGCGGCAAGCCGGTTTGCGCTTCGAGGACGAGACCCTTGAATATGTGGTCACTAACCGCGACATGCTCGAGCTTGGTCCCAAAATCATGATCCCCACCCTCTACGATTACTGGGTACAGGAGGTGGAGGTACTGCGGGAACAAGGCCGCTATGAGCTCTATCCCAACAACCCTTATGAGACGGTGATCAATACCCGGCCACCGATCTCCTACTACAACGACAACAACCCGGACTGGTTGAACGTGATGATTTTTTATCACGTTATCGGCCACATCGATTTTTTCCAGAACAACCTCTTTTTCCGTCACACCTGGGACTACGACTTCACCGGCCGTGCCCTGGCCGACAAACGGCTTATCGCCAAGCTCCGCTCGGAAAAGGGCCGATGGGTGGATTACGTGATCGAGTTCGCCCGCACCATCGATAACCTGGTGGGCTATTTTGAACTGCTGGAAGAAAGCGGCAAAAAGACCAAACAGGAAAAGCCCACCCTGCTCGATTTTTACTTTGATGTCTTTCTCCAACGCGGTGTCCGTTCGACGATCAGCAGCTATGCCCGCGAAATTGAACGCTACAATAAGTTCCTGCGCGAGCACCCCGAAGACGGTGAACTGCGTTTTCTCAAATCCATCACCGAAAAACACTCTGAGCTGGAGTCTCTCTATGCGCGCAGCCTGAAGGAAACAAAAAGTGTCGGTCGCACCGACCTGCTCCAGTTCCTGATGGAATATTCTCCCTTTCTCAACAGCGAGAAAAACCGCTGGATGTTGATGGTATTGGAGGTGATCCGCTCAACGTCGCTCTACTTCCAACCCCAGATCCGCACCAAAATCCTCAACGAAGGCTGGGCCTCCTACTGGCACGACACCCTGTTTCTTCAGGATGACCGGATCAAAGGCCACGAGGTAGACTACGCTATTGTCAACGCCAAGGTCACCTCCATGCCCCGGGTCGGGCTCAATCCCTATGCCCTGGGCATGCGGCTGTTTCAATACCTGGAGGAAAAGGCGGAAAAAGGCCGCACCGGCCTGGAATATTTCCAGACCAACGACCGGGAAGAACGGCGCAATTTTGACCGCGCCACCGGCCAGGGCCGGGACTACATCTTTCACATACGCGAAAATTACTGCGACTCGATGTATATCAACTCGTTCATCGACCAGGATTTTGTCGATCTCCACCGGTTGTTTGTGGTCGACAAGCGGCTCAATAAGGAACGAATGACCTGGGAATATTATGTCAAAAGCCGTAAGGCGGTCGATTACAAGGCCATGGTGGCAGACAGCCTGTACCATCCGCCGCGAATCGAGGTAACGGTGGCCGAGAATAATGGACTGGTACTCAATCACGTTTTCGAGGGCAAACCGCTGATGCGCGACTTTATTCAAGGGGTTCTGCTTGGGGTGGAATACCTCTGGGGTGAAGAGGTCCATCTCTACACCAGCGTGCCCATTCCGATGAAAGCGCCCCGGGATTCCGATGCCCAGCCCAAGGAGGAGACCCCGAAACGAACCATTCAGTGGAAGCGATTTCGTTACACCATGAAAGACAGAACACTGTCGCGAACGCTCGCAGAATAAGGGCACGGCGGCAACCCGAACCAGGAAGGTGACCATGGGCGTATTAACCAAGGCCTTGAATACCCTGCAGCAGTACAAAGGCGACCGTTTTCGCCAGGCAGAACTCTCGTTCGCTGATTTTTTGGGTGAGGTAATCGAGCGCCCTGAGCGCAACCTCCGCAATGTGATCCAGGTCTATGCCGACATGGTCCGCCACTTTGTCAAGGACGGCCACGATGAGTACCGCAATGACCCGGAATCGATCAACTACCTCAACTATGACTGCAGCCAGCTCTTTGTCGAGGGCTCAGACCGTCCTTTTTTTGCTGACCGGCTCTTTGCCAACCGTTTGCTCCGCCATGTGGAGTCCCTTTTGGTGGGCGATCAGCAGAACAAGATCTACATCTTTGACGGTCCGCACGGCAGCGGTAAATCAACCTTCCTCAACAATCTGCTGCGCAAGTTTGAGGAATACGGCAACACCCCGGAAGGTTCGCGCTACGAAGTGGTCTGGCGGCTAAAAGCACCGGATTTAGTGGGTGGTGTGCACAGCGTGGCCGGCCTGGCCGACAAAATTTCACAGCTTTTAAGCGAAGAGGCCAACAGTGAAGTGGAAGGCAGCCTGACCACCACCACCGAGGGTAACGGCAACTGGCTGACCCTGCCCTGCCCTAGTCACGACCATCCCCTGCTGCTGATTCCCAAGGATATTCGCCGCCGTTTTCTCGATGAACTGCTTGATAATGCAGTCTTCAAAGACCAGCTGTTCAACGAGAAGAAATACGAATGGGTTTTCCGCGACGAGCCCTGCACCATCTGTTCTGCCCTCTATCAGGAACTGCTGAAAAAAATGGGCGACCCGCTCAAGGTGCTCGAATCGGTTTATGCCCGACCCTATATGTTCAACCGACGCCTGGGTGCGGGTATTTCCGTGTTCAATCCCGGCGACCGCCGCTCCCAGCGTAATGTGCGCACCGATGAAACCGTGCAGCGCACCTTGAACGCCCTGTTTGCTCCCTCGGGCAAGGTACCCTACCTCTATTCGGGCTATGCCAAAGTCAACAACGGCATCTATGCGTTGATGGATGTTAAATCGCATAACACCGAGCGGTTGATGGACCTGCATAACATCATCAGTGACGGGGTACACAAGGTCGATCATATCGAGGAGCGGGTCAACTCGCTTTTCTTTGCCCTGATGAACCCCGAAGACAAGAAGGTACTGACCGACCTGGCTGCCTTCTCCGACCGGATCGAATACATCAATATTCCCTATGTTCTTGATATTAAGACAGAGATTGAGATCTACCGCGAGGTATTCGGCAAGCACATCAATGAATCCTTCCTTCCCCGGGTGTTACACAACTTTGCCCGGGTAATTATAGCCACCCGCCTGCGAACCCGTTCCGATGCGATGCTCGAGTGGATTAAGGACTCGGAAAAATACGAGCTTTACTGCGACAAAAACCTGCAACTGTTAAAAATGGAGATCTACACCGGCTATATTCCGGCCTGGTTGGAAGAGGAGGAGGTGGAGCGGTTCAACTCCAAACGGCGGCTGAAAATCATTGCCGAATCGGAGCAGGACGGCTGGCAGGGCTTATCGGGACGCGACTCGATCCGGATGTTCAACGAGTTCTATTCGATGTATGCCCGCGAGGACAAACTGATCGACATGTCGATGCTGGGTATCTTCTTCCGCAAATACTGCAAGAAGGACAAAACCATCCTGCCCATGGGCTTTCTCGACTCGCTGCTGCGGATGTACAATTATTCAGTGCTGCAGTCGGTCAAGGAATCGCTCTATTATTATAATGAAGAGCAAATTACCCGCGACATTCAGAATTACATGTTTGCGGTCAACTTCGAGCCCGGCACCACAGAAGTCTGCCGCTTTACCGGCGAGCGGCTGGAGATCAGCGAGGCTTTTTTCCAACGGGTCGAATCGCGGCTCATGGTTTCCCCCTATGACGGGACCACCTTTAGGGCAACGGTGCAACGGGCCTACACTAGCTCCACTCTGACCCAAGAAATCCTTCGCGACAACATCCCGATCACCGAAACCGTGCTCTATAAGCAACTCCATGAGCGCTATATCCATAATCTCAAGGAAAAGGTGCTCGATCCTTTCCTCGATAACGAGAATTTTCGGCGGGCGGTCAAGGAATTCGATCTCGAATCCTTCAAGACCTACGATCAAAAGATTCAGTCCGACGTCCGTTTCATGATGAAGAATCTGCAGAAAAAATTCGGCTATTCCCGCCAGGGTGCCAAAGAAATCTGCATTTACGTCATCGACAACAACCTGGCTCGAGTTTTCTCCGAGCAGATCAAGCTTGGGCAATTCACCCCATAATACAACGTCCGGAAGCAATTCTCGCTTCCGGATATTATCTCTGCCTGCTTAGGCCAAGTTTAACACGTTAAGTGCTTAACATATTGATTCAAAAGCAATAAAAAAATTATGGCACTGCACTTTCAAATTCTGGCGTGATTTTTAACACTGTAAAATAGGACAGTTATACGCACATGGCACTACATTGTTAAATCTGGGTTAGGCAACGCTTTCCTTCCGCTGTAAAAAAGCGAAATATTCTTCCACGCTCGGTAGCTTGCCCAGAAGCGCGGTGATGGCGGTCAACTCGGTGGAGCCGAGAAAGACCTTGGCGCCATCCCCCAGGCGATTATCGAAGTTGCGAGTGGAGGTAGACATCACCGTGACTCCTGGCCGCACCCGTGCCTGGTTGCCCATGCAGAGGCTGCAGCCGGGAATTTCAACCCGTCCGCCCACCTGGGCAAAGACGCTCAGGCCGCCCTCTTTCTGGATCGCATCCCGATCCATCCGGGTCGATGGAGCCATCCACAATCGGCTGACAGCATACGGCTCGTCGCGGAGCAGTTTTGCTGCCGCCTGCAGGTGCGAGAGGTGGGTCATGCAGGAGCCGATAAAGGCCTCGTCAATAACCGTGCCCGCCACCTCGCTCAAGGGGCGGACATCATCGGGATCGTTGGGACAGGCCAAAAGCGGCTCGGTGATTGTGGCCAGATCAATATCGATCACTGCCTTATACACCGCCCCCTTATCAGCTGTAAGCAGACTCGGACGAGCAAGCCACTCCTTCAGGGCCGTTACTCGCCGCTCCAGGGCGTCCCGATCCTGATAACCACCAGCGATCAATTCCTCTAAGAGCGCCAGATTGTTCTGCACATTGGCAATCACCGCTTGCAAGGATAGCTTAAGCGTACAAGCAGCGGCGCTGCGCTCAGCCGAGGCATCACTTAATTCAAAGGCCTCCTCCACCCGCAGATCATCCACGCCTTCAATCTCAAGGATGGTGCCGGCAAAGACATTCTTCTTGCCCTTCTTGGCCACAGTGAGCAATCCCTCTTTGATGGCGACGTAAGGGATGGCATTCACCATGTCACGCACGGTAATGCCAGGGTGACGCTTGCCGTGAAAGCGCACTAGCACCGACTCAGGCATCTCCAGGGGCATAAAGCCAAGCGCCCCGGCAAAAGCCACCAACCCCGAACCGGCAGGAAAGGAAATCCCCAGCGGGAAACGGGTGTGGGAATCGCCGCCGGTGCCCACCGTATCTGGTACCAGCATCTTATTGAGCCAGGAGTGAATCACCCCGTCGCCGGGCTTGAGGGCGACCCCGCCGCAATCGGTGGTGGTCTCGGTCATGGTCTGCCAGCGCCCCAGATCCGAGGCCTTGGGGTAGGCTGCAGTATGACAGAAGGACTGCATGAACAAATCGGCCTTGAACCGCAAACAGGCCAACTCGGCAATCTCCTGCATGGTCATCGGCCCGGTGGTATCCTGGGAGCCGACCGTGCTCATCCGCGGTTCACAGACCTCGGCCGGCAACACCCCGTCCAGACCGCAGGCCCGCCCCACCATCTTCTGCGCCAGGGTATAGGCCTGATTGGCCTTGGGGCTGGGATTTACGACTTCCTTAAAAATTGCGGGAAAAGGTTTGCCCAGGGTATCGCAGGCCCAACGGGTGAGCTTGCGGCCGATGATCAGGTTCAGGCGACCACCGGCACGGTATTCATCCAGTAAGGTCAGGGGAGCTGGTTTCAGGGCAATGACCTTGCCTTGCCCGTCATGCAAGCTCCACTGTTTGAGATCAAGGGTTAGCCGGTCTCCCGTGTTGATGGAGGCAACATCGCCCTCAATGGCCAAGACCCCTGCATCACGGGCGGTCGCATAAAAAATCGGGGCAATAGTGCCACCCAACACCAACCCGCCACGCCGTTTGTTGGGCACATGGGGGATATCTTCACCAAGCAGCCAGCTTACCGAATTGATGGCCGACTTACGCGAAGAACCGGTGCCGACCACATCGCCGATAAAGGGCACAGTCTCTCCCTTGGCGCGGAACTCGCTGATCGTCTTGAGGCCTTCCGGGAAACGGGTTTTACCAAAATAGGTGGCATGTAGAGGAATATCGGCCCGAGACTGGGCCTGGTTGCCGGGGGAAAAATCATCGGTGTTGATCTCTCCTTCCACCTTGTAGGCGGTAAAAACGATCTGTTCCGGCAGCTCTGGGCTCTTGGTGAACCACTCAGCCGCAGCCCAGGACTCCAGCACCTCCTGAGCAGAGGGATTCGTCTTGGCAAGCGCCACCACCTGATCAAAGGCCTCGTAAACCTTGGTGAGTCCCTTCAGGGCTTCTGCTGCATTCTGGGCAAGGGCAGGAAGCGGCATGAGACGGATCAGAACTGCCACGTTGTACCCGCCGCCCATCTGAGAGAGCATGGCAACCGCAGCCTCCGGGGTACATCCCTGCACCTCGATATCGCCCACCGCGACCTGCTCCAGCCAGGCGGCCTTCACCTTTGCCGACTTGCTCACCCCCGGCTCCACCCGGTCCGTCAGCAGGTCCAGCAACGCCTCCTGTTCACTGTTGCCCTGGGTCAACAAATCCGTGAGCGTCCTGGTCTGATTAGCTGTCAGAGGCAGCGGCGGTACGCCAAAGCGATTTCTTTCTTCAGCGTCTTTGCGGTACTTTTCCAGCATAGGCATTCCTCTCTTGTGCACAGGGCCAATAAAAAAGGCCGACTTCTCCCCACAAGAAGAAGTCGGCCGATCAATCCATTTTTTAGAATGATTTAGTCAGAGTCGCGATAAAACGGCTATCCTCGGGACCATTCTCCACTCCGTATTCCTGCAGGTAGCGAAGATTGACCTGAAACAGCATCGGCAGATAGAAAAAATTGACCTCAGCACCGATGGCGTGAGCTTCTTTGTGTTGGTCGGCAGAGAGGCTCTCACTACTGTCGTCAGAGATCTGCCAGTAGGAGGCGCCGGTAATACCGGGGCGGATCATCCAGTTGTTGGGCCGAAACTCCTTACCGACGCCCCATTCGACCACAAATTCCGAGCCGGGCGTGATATCGGTATCGTCCTGTTCACCGTTGATCAGAGTGCGGGTGAGGACACTGGCGGACCAGGTTTTTTGCTCATCAAAGTAGTAACTCGCACCCACGGTGATAAGACCGGACCAGTACCCTAATCCGGGCGAGGCGGGTTCATCGCCCTTAAAATGACCAGTGGGCATAACCACACCCAAACCAACCGTGGCGTCCCAACGGGACTGGTGCCAGCCGAGGACAAAAGGCTCCACAGTGACATCCCCAAGAGAAAAGGAGTGGCTGTCGGAAATCGGGCCCAAGGTGAAATCCGTATCAACAAAAGGGATTAAAACATCATAAAGATAATCGGCACCCAAGATTTTCACATTGGTAACATGAATTATACGCTGCACGGAGGCAAAAGTATCAAGCCCGAAATGAGCACCAGGTATGGGGCTATCGTTATACATATCGGGGTTGTACCAAAGGTTATACATGCGATAATGCCAGCCCGGAGGCGGTGCTGTCGCCCCCAGAACACCTTCCACCCCATACTGGTAATGCGAGCCTCCGGTCGCCCCCCAACCGTTGGAACAAACCGCTGCAGACATCGCCAAGATACCGGCAGCCACGCCGACCCATTTTTTCCTGCTGAACATCCTTCTCTCCCCTTGTGTTATGCTTGAGACACCGCCCTCTACGGTGTCCGACTCTTCCTGTTGGCAGCGATCATCCTGCTAAACGGCCAAAACGTTCCCAGAAATCGGGGAAGGATTTGACCACACAGTCTTCGCCGGTAATCGCAATACCGGGAATTCGCAGCCCAGCCATTGCAAAACACATGGCCATGCGATGATCGTTATAGGTTTCGATGCAGGCACCGTGCAGGTTGCTGCCCCCGGCCTTGCCGTGAATGATCATTCGATCATGTTCTTCTTCGACCTCGGCCCCCATTTTGCGGAGCTCGGTCACCACCGCAGAGACCCGGTCGCATTCCTTGATCCGCAGATGGGCGATATTATTGATCACGGTTGCACCCTCGGCAAAGGCGGCGACCACCGCCAAGGTCGGGGCTACATCAGGCATATCCCCCATGTCAACTTCTATGCCTTCCAGTTGCTGCGAGCCGATGACCGTGATTCCCTCCGGGGCCTGCTCGATCTTGCAGCCCATACGTGCTAGGTAGGGGAGCAGTTTGGCATCGCCCTGCAGAGAGGGCACCGGGACGTTGGCCACGGTTACCCGGCCCGCGGTCACTGCAGCGGCACCCCAAAAATAAGAGGCGCCAGAGGCATCGCCTTCAACCTGGTAAGTGCGACCCTGATACTGCCCCTGGGGGATGCGGAAATAATTGAGTCCCGGTGCAGCCTCCACGCGAATACCGAAATCCGCCATCACTGCCAGGGTCATCTCCACATAGGGTTTGGAAAGAATCTCGCCCTGCACCTCAAGTTCTGCAGGTGCAGCTGCATACGGGGCAACCAGCAGCAAGGAGGAGAGATACTGGCTGGATTTGCCCTCTGGCAAAACGGTCTTACCGCCAGCAAGTCCCTTGGCCAGAATGGTCAAAGGCGGACATCCGGTGCCCGCGTCGCTGGTAATTTCGACCTGCCAACCCTGCAACGCCTCCATCAAGGGAAAGATGGGACGCTGGGCCATGCGTTCAGAACCGGTGATATGAAATTGGCCCTGCCCCAAGGCAGCCACCGAGGTCAAGAAGCGGGTGGCTGTGCCATTGTTGCCAAGAAAGATATCCTGAGGCGACTCTTGGATCAAACCACCCTTGCCTTCAACCCGCCAGCATCGCTGGTCGGTGTCGTCGCATGCCACACCCATGGCACGCAGGGCTTCCATGGTATAGTGGGTATCTTCACTGGCCAGAGGGCCGATTAATTGGGAGGGGCCCTGAGCAAGGGCAGCAGCGATCAGTGCCCGCTGGGTGAGACTTTTGGATCCGGGAACGGTGACAACAGCGTCAATGGCGGCAACAGGGGTGATGGTAATCATAATGGATGAGGTATGAGCTAAACGGTTAAGAAGAACGCGCCTGCAGCTCTTGCAACAGGGCATCTCGCATGGTGGCATTGGGTGCAGGCTGATTGGTCCAGAGGGTGAACTGGGCCGCCCCCTGATACTGGAGCATCTTCAGGCCGTCGATGGTCCGACAGCCACGCGAGGCAGCCTCGCGGAGTAGCCGCGTTTGCAATGGCGCGTAGACGATATCCATGACCACGGGAAAACGGTCGAGCAAATCTGCCTGGAGAGGAATACCCCCGGCATGGGGATGCATACCCACCGAGGTGGTATTAATCAGGGCATCGGCCGCAAGAGAAGAAAGGTTGCTCGTTGGTACAAAGCTGCATCCCAGAAGATTGGCCAAATCTTGCCCCTTGGATTCGGTACGGTTAGTGATGACCACCTTGACACCGGCCTCTATCAGGCCAAAGCCCACGGCCCGGGCTGCACCACCTGCACCGACAATAAGGATGGTACTTCCCTTCAGGGTCATTTCATCGGCCAGAGCCAGGTTTGACCCCAGCCAATCGGTATTGTAGCCTTTGCAGAGAACCTTATCCGGGTTGCTGCGATCAAAGAGCAGGGTATTGACTGCTCCGATCTTTCTCGCTACCGGATCGATGTGATCCAGGTAGGCCATGATATCTACCTTAAAGGGCACGGTGACCGAAACACCGATAAAACCGAGGGTCTTCAACCCATGAAAACCCTGTTCCAGGTTATCGGGCTGCATGGGGATATAAACTCCGTTGATCCCAAGCTCGGCAAAGGCGGCATTGTGCATGGCCGGACTCATCGAATGGGTCACTGGCTGGCCGATGATGCCAAAGAGTTGGGTCTGCCCGTCAATCATAGGTTCTCTCCAGAATGGGCAACATGGCATGTAATTCCTGAACACTCAGTTGGCCTGGGGCAGTAGCCTCTTCTGGCGACAGGGCGGCATAGGTCATAAATCCTCCCAGGTAAAGCGTAGCCAAACGACTGATAGCACCTGCTCCTCCCATGGCAAACCCACTTAAGGGAAAATTTGCAACCATGGCCTTCTCCTGCAGGGAAAGGATGCGCAAGCTGTCTGCAGGAGTATGCGCGGTGACCACAATTTTGGCAATATCCGCTCCGGTGGCCATCATCTGGGCAAAACGGTCTTCAAGAATTACCCGGCTGGGCGTGGCCTGAAAGTCGTGGGAAGAGACGATAACCTTTGCCCCAACGCTAGCTGCCTGCGCAAGAATCTGCGTCCTGATTTCAGGAGCGGCGAGCAGTTCAATATCCACATAGCTGGCTCCCCATTGCAGAGCCCGACAGAGAAGATCTGCCCTCTCCTGCTCGGAATGCTGACACTGGCCTCCTTCCCAATGAGGGCGATTGGTCACAAGTACAGGTTTCACCGAGCTGGCGATAAACCCAGCGACGTGGGAGTCCTCCATACAATCCAAGCGAATTTCGATCACATCAATAAGCGGCAGCACCGGTGCAACCGCTGCCTGAACGGTGGCCTCGTCTTTTACGGCAATGGAAACACAGATCAGTCCTCGACTCATCGGCTCAATCCCCCAATCGAAGACTACCGATGATGGACTGCACCGAGCTTTCGCCCTGCTGAATGAGGTAGTCGTTAATACCGTCAATGATTTGTTCAGTCGCTGCCGGATTGTAGAAGTTGGCGGTTCCGACCTGGACTGCGGTGGCCCCGGCGATGAGAAACTCGATCGCATCCTCTGCGGTCCCGACGCCACCGATGCCTATCACCGGGATAGAAACCGCATTGGCCACCTGCCAGACCATGCGCAGTGCCACCGGTTTTACGGCCGGTCCCGAGAGTCCGCCAATAATGTTGGCCAGTTTCGGTCGGCGAGTACGCACGTCAATAGCCATACCGATCAGGGTGTTGATCAGGGAAAGGGCATCTGCCCCACCCTCGGCAACAGCCTTGGCCATGGCGACAATATCGCTGACATTGGGGGAGAGCTTGACTATAATCGGTAAATCCGTGGCCTGTTTGACCGCCTGGGTGACTGCCGCAGCCATCTCCGGAACTGTACCAAAAGCAACGCCGCCTTTCTTGACATTGGGACAGGAGATGTTGATTTCAAGGGCATCAATGCCGACAACCCCGGTAAGTTTTCCAGCCAACCGGGCATACTCTTCGATGGAATCCCCAAGAATATTGACGATCACTCGACAGGCACATTTGCGGAGAAAGGGCATCTTTTCAGCAATAAACCGATCAACGCCAACATTCTCAAGGCCAATCGCATTGAGCATGCCGCTGGCGGTTTCAACCACCCGTGGTGGAGGGTTTCCCGGACGTGGCTCAAGGGAAATCCCTTTGACCGCCACCGCCCCGAGACGATCAAGCTGTACGAGATCGGCAAATTCGCTGGCGTAACCAAAGGTCCCGGAGGCGGTCATCACTGGATTAGCCAGAGAGAGGCTGCCAATTTTGACCGAGAGATCGGGAATGGCGTTCAGCGTATCCATGCAACCTCCTCTGCCGGTAGTACCGGACCATGCTTGCAGACATGCCGATAATGGCCATCTGCGCCATGGACCGTACAACCAAGGCAAGCGCCAAGACCGCAGGCCATGTGCGATTCGAGCGAGACCTCACAGGGGATGGAGGCGGTTGCACAAAGCTCGGCCGCAGCAGCCATCATCGGCATGGGGCCACAGACGTACGCTTTATGCATCGTGGATATGTGCTCAGCCAGAGGCGCGGTCACCAAACCATGCACACCAAGCGAACCGTCATCAGTGGCGATGCTCACCGTACATCCCAGTTGCTCAAATTCAGCACCGAGTTGATGGACATCATCCCCCGTTTGTGCACCAAGGAAAACATGGATCGGTGCATGCTCAGGATAGCGGCGATGCGCATCTTCAACTAAAAAAAGCAGCGGTGCAATCCCCACCCCACCACCCACCAGGGCGCTGGCGAGCTCAGGCTGAAATTGAAACCCTTTTCCGAGAGGACCAAGGAGGTCGACCGTTTCTCCTGCCGCACAATCGGCCAACAGGTGTGTTCCTTTGCCAACTTTTTTTATCAGAAGATGCACGGTGTCATCGCCAGGACAGCGATGAATGGAAAAGGGGCGCCGGAGCAGCGGATCAAGGGTGGATCCGCAGGCAGCCATGACAAATTGTCCTGGACGCGCCTGAGCGGCGATACGAGGAGCTCGAAGAACAAGTCGGAAATACTGCTCCGATATGTGTTCGTTGGCAACGACAATGGATTTTTCCTGGAACTGAGACATGGAAAACGCTAAAAAGATATCAGGTGATATTGAAAAAATGGGTTTATCAACAATTGGTTACAAAATATGAATGCACTCATGACCGTCTTTTCTCTGCTTTTCGGCGCGGTGGTCGGCTCGTTTCTCAATGTGGTTATTCTCCGTTTGCCGGAAAAAGATACATCCATCGTTTTTCCGGGCTCACATTGCCCACAATGTAACCATCCTCTCTCCTGGTGGGAGAACATCCCCCTCTTGAGCTACCTGCTATTAAGAGGAAAATGTCGAAACTGTAAAAAACGGATTTCCTGGCAATACCCCTTGGTTGAGGCTGCCATGGCCGTGTTTTCATTACTTCTCATGCAACGTTTTGGAGTAAGCATTGATTTTTGTGCTATGTTTGTATTTTTTGCTGCCCTGCTGGTTATCATATTTATTGACATCCATCACCAAATAATTCCCGATCGCCTCAGCCTTCCCGGAATCGCCGTGGGCTTTTTTGTTTCGTTTTTCACCGAACAGGTCACCTGGCAACAATCCGGGCTTGGCATTCTGATTGGCGGCGGCATTCTCTATCTGGTGGCCTTCGGCTATTATACCCTGACCAAAAGAGATGGCATGGGAGGCGGCGACATCAAACTCCTGGCCATGATTGGTGCCTTTCTCGGCTGGCAGAGTTTACTCTATGTTGTTTTTGCCAGTTCCCTATTGGGGAGCATCATTGGAATTATTGCTATGATCAGCCAAGGGCGGGGTGGTAAAACAAGAATTCCCTTTGGCCCCTTCCTTGCCTTTGGCGCCATGAGCTGGGTCCTGTTGCAGGAACAGATATTGACTCTGTGGCAACTCTATCTCGGTCTTGCAAGATAGCCTTGCAACCTGATCCTCTCTTTTGGGATCCAGGCCTGAGATTTAGAGCATTGCAGTTACGCCAGTATACCGTTGTCCTTCCCAGGGTATAATCTTTGATCAGTGTCTTTGTGCGGAAAGAACTAGCGCAGGCCACCATTTTCTGTGTAGCCCTCAGATACGCCATCCCTTGACCGGACTCCAAACCACGGAAAAGGAACCAAATCAGCGAAAAGGCCCTTGGTGTATGGAGACAGGGCAAAAAAAAACCCCCGAGAATCTCGGGGGTTCGAAGAAAACAGAAGCGAATAAACTATGCTTCGATTTCGTGCTCCACATCGATGGCAATCTTGTAGAGAATGGTCAGGATAAAAAATCCTGTCGCCCAGATACCGATGGTGATGAAAAGTTCGTTCAAAGTCGGATAGTACTCAACGATTTCGTCCACAGGCGTAGGGACGAAACCACCGAGAACAAAGCCGATACCTTTATCCAGCCAGAAAGAAACGAAGATTGAGAGACAACCGAGTCCGAGCCAAAGGTCGCTTTCTTTTCTTGTTTTCGGGTAGCAGATCAAAGCCATACCGACAACGAACAGGACAACAAAGGCCCACATAAAGGGAACCAGGTTGTTGTAAATATGTCCGTGATGCTCCAGGCCGAAGAACAGGTACTGCAGGGTATGCTTATGCCCAGGAATATCAGAATAGAATCCAACGAAGAATTCCAATCCGACAAAGAACATGTTGGCAATGGCTGCATAGATGATGATGGTAACCATCTTCTGAATTGCCTCTTTCCCGGCGTCAAAATTGGCAACACGCTTGAGGATCATCGCCATAACAACGATGAGAGCAGGACCGGCTGCAAAGGCCGATGCCAGAAAGCGGGGAGCAATGATGGCTGAAAGCCAAAAGTGACGACCAGGCAAACCGCAGTACAGCATGGCGGTGACGGTATGGATCGAGAAGGCAAATGGAATGGATAAGTAGACAAAGAAATAAATCCATTTCGGCGGATGAACCTGTTTCCGCTCGGCGGTAAGGATAACCCACCCACAGATAATGTTCAGTAACAGGTAGCCCCAGAGTACGCACATATCCCAGAACAGCATGGAATGGGGTGTTGCGTAGAACATAACGTTCAGACCACGCAACGGCTGACCAAGGTCGGCCATGATAAACATCAGGCACATCAACAGCGCGGAGATGGCCAAGAATTCACCGAGGATGGTGATCTTACCGAAAGCTTTGAAGTTGTGGATGTAGTAGGGGAGTACCAGCATAACACCTCCCGCGGCAACGCCGACGAGGAAGGTAAACTGGGAAATATACAGTCCCCAAGAGATATCCCGGCTCATACCGGTCAAGCCGAGACCATAAAAATACTGCCGAAGATAGCAAACACCGGCCACCGCGATGAAAAATCCGAGGAAGGCCAGCCACATCCAGTAATAATTGTTTCCTTTTAATGCTTTTTCAAACATGGCGGCCTCACACGATGTAGAAGACAGAAGGTAAGGTACCGAGAGAAGGATTCCGCTGAATGGTATGGTTTTCTTTCAGGATTTTCCGAATCTCGGAGTTAGGATCATTAAGATTGCCAAAGACCATTGCTTTGCTTTCTCCGCAAGCCTCTACACATGCAGGCAACTGACCTCTCTCGACACGTTGTGCACAAAAGGTACACTTCTCGACAACACCGCGCATACGGGTGGGGAAGTCGCGGTTGAGTTCCTTGACAAACGGGCGAGGATCACGCCAGTTAAAAGAACGGCTCCCGTAGGGGCAAGCAGCCATACAGAAACGGCAACCAATGCAACGATGGTAATCCATCAGGACCAAACCGTCGTCGTTGCGGAAGGTGGCCTTGGTCGGGCAGGCACGAACGCAGGGCGGGTTGTCGCAATGGTTGCACATAATCGGCAACTGATGCGTTTCCGTGGCCTCGTCACGATAAATATTCGCGTTCTCGGGAAAGGCGTTCTCATAGTTGGTCATCCAGACCCACTTGATTTCGTCTTTCTTGTCGGTGAACTGCGGAATATTATGAGTTGAGTTGCAGGCATGAACGATTTTCTCGCCCAGGCTGGGATCCTGCTGGAATTTTTTAATATCGATAACCAATCCGTACCGCTTTGCGTTCGGATTGACAGGAGCGCCGTGTCCTTCAGTGGCTGCAAGTGCGGCAGCATGCTCGACACCATGCCCACCTTCGGTGGATGCATGCGCAACATTGACCCCTGCAACCAGGCGATCAACAACTACAGTTCCTCCAAGGCCCGCCAGTGTGGAAATACCGGCTACCTTGAGGAAATTTCGTCTATTCGTGTCCATCTGTCTCTCTCCTCCTTAGCCGTTCACTCAACAGGAGCCAGGTGGCAATCCCAGCAGTATGGTTTAACCGAGGCATATTCGTGGCACTTGTCGCAAAATTGCTTCTTGCTGGTGTGACACTTCATGCAGGTGAGCATCAAGCTTTTGGTATATTGCTTGCCTTCGATCTCGAAGGTGCTCCGGTCGCCAGTACGAATTACATCATCACGCCAGGCATTGAGCAACTGCATGTGATTTGCTCTAATTTCAGCGGCTGGCAGCACACAGTTCTTAGCATCCTTGGGCAACACCGGTTGGGGCACGTTGCCTGCTGTGCCGCGGTTGTACCAGATGGGTATTGTTATAAACAGGACAAAAATAATCAGTCCCGGGATTATTTTACCGCTATCATACATAGCTCTTCCTCCATTCCTGCCGGTCTATTAAACCAAGGTCCTGAGCCCTTCGGTCAGGTCTTGTCGTTGTTCACCCTCAATCACCAAAGCGTTGCCGACAAGCTCACTCAAACCGGCGACCTGCACTTCAGGCACCCAGTAATTCATGAGGGTTGTCAGCGTTGCCCGGTCGATCGCACAAACACAGGCCAGAGTATTGACGTCATGTTTATCATGAACGTATTTCACTGCATTGGCCCGAGGCAGACCGGAACGCATACGGAGTTCCATGATTTCGTCAGTGTTCAGGGCTGTACCTGAACCGCAGCAGAAGGTTTTTTCACGGATGGTGTTCTCCGGCATCTCGACCCAGTTCTCAACGACATGGTCAAGGACATAACGTGGCTCTTCAAGAAGCCCCATGGCCCGTGCAGGGTTACAGGAATCGTGAAAAGTAGCCTTGACATGAGCATTACGGCTCTTGTCGAGTTTGATTTTACCGTTCTTGATCAGGTCGGCGGTAAATTCGGAGATATGAATCATCTTAGTGGAAGCTGCGTTGTCAAACACCGTTCCAGTGATCGGCGAACAAGGTACTTCGAGGAAGTCAGCCGGTCCGTTCATGGTATCCATATACTGGTGGAGTACGCGCCACATATGACCGCACTCTCCACCAAGGATCCAGCGAGATCCAAGCCGTTTGGCCTCGGCGTACATCTTCCCATTAAGTTTCTTCATCATCTCGTTGGAGGTGAAGAGACCGAAGTTACCACCCTCGGAGGCATAGGTTGACCAGGTGTAATCCAGACCTATGGCCTCGAACAACAGCAGGTACCCCATACAGGTAAAGATACCGGGCTCGGCAAAAACGTCTGCCGAAGGAGTGACAAAGAGAACCTCAGCACCTTTACGGTTAAAGGTCGGATTGACCTTAACACCGGTCAGGTTTTCGATATCCTCACAGAGGAATTCAACGTTACCTTTAAAGGCCTGCGGGGTGAGGCCCATGTGGTTACCGGTCCGGTTGGAGTTGGCAACCGGCTCCATGGCCCAGTTGATACCAATACCGACCAGATGCAGCAACTCACGCAACATCATGGTGATTTCAGCGGTATCGATACCGTACGGACAGAAGACCGAACAACGGCGACACTCTGTACACTGATAGGCGTACATGAACCACTCTTTGAGGACGCCGACCGTCATCTCACGTCCGCCGATCATCTTACCGAGAATCTTACCGGCGCGGGTGAAATTCTGACGATATACCGAACGCAGCAATTCCGCGCGCAGAACCGGCATATTTTTGGGATCGCCGGTGCCCAGGAAAAAGTGGCACTTGTCCGCGCAAGCACCGCAGCGGACACAACAATCCATAAAAATCTTTAGTGAGCGAAACCGATCCAGTCGATCCGCAATCCCTTGAAGGATGATTTCTTTCCAATTCTCTGGAAGTTTCCAATCGTCATCTTCGGGGCTCCAGTCACGGGCATTCGGAAAGCTGACGCCTTTCTGGCTATCCAAATACTTAATAACTTCCTTCTTCGCCGGGTAAGCGTAATTTCCAGGCTTGAAAACAACAGGTACATCCATCCATCCTTTGGTTGGAATGGAGCCTGTCATCAGCGAAGGTCCCTCGGCAACGCTCCGTGCCAACACATCTACCTTTACCACTGCCATTGCTCTATCCTTATACTCTTGAGGTTATCCAGCGTTAGTCATTAGCCTTGCGAAGGCAACTCTTTCTCTACCGGTATGCCCTGCTCGACCATGTCCTCACGGAACTCATCCTCGTAGCCAGCATAGGAATGCGGCTTGATCTCCGGGTTCCAGGGGTTGATGTGGCGAACCATTCTTGAATTGTTTGCCAGGTTTCGGGTCGGGCTGAGGAAGACGCCGCCCATATGCATAAGCTTGCTGAAAGGAAAGTACGCAAGCAGGGTGCACACTAAAAAGAGGTGGACATAAAACAGGGAACTAATATCGGCGACTATGGTCGGGGAGAAGGTGACCAAGCCCACAGCCAGTTGTTTGATCGCATTGATGTCGACATTGGTACGGAGGAAAAAACGCATCAGGATGCCGGTGAAGGCGATACTCAGGATCAAAAACAGCGGGAAATAATCATTGAGCAGCGAAATATAGCGAACCTGCGGATTGAAAAAACGGCGTCCAAGCAAGAACAGCAGCGCGAGAACGATAGTGACATCGGTGGTGTACATGGTCGGAGCACCGATCTGCAGCAGCGAATCACCTGTCTCCAGCAGAGCAACGATGCCCGGAACCGGATCGAGGAACAGGCGCATGTGGCGAACGACGATGACCAAGAAACTGTAGTGAAACAGAATACCAAAAAGCCACAGCCATTTGCTTGACTCGTAGGTCAATTTCGGCCCATCGTACACCGTGGCCTTGGTGTTACGCCAGAGCGAGCGAAAGAGGAAGATCTCAAGGAACATCCGGGCAACAACCTGTCCGGTGTTGACGGGGGCCTCAAGCTTGTCATACTTGATCCAGGGCAGTGAGTAGCCCTGACCGCACGTTGTCGGAATTTTAAAAGGTACCGGCGATTTGGCCCAATGGATGACCCGGTAACAAAAACCGCCTAAGAACAGCGCCATAGCGAGATACGGGATGACAACACCAAAGAGGTATTGCATTCCCGGTATCTGCACCGCGATCAGCGCAATCAACACCAGGGCAATTACTGCCGCCAAAGGGAAGGCGTACTTCATCGATCACTCCTTCGCATTCGAGTTAAACAATAACTTTTCAAAAGTTACGATAAAAAGCCGGATTTTACTTCAGGGACGTCCTGGAAGCCATCCGGCGGTCACACACGCTCAATTCCCGGTACTCTATTCGGCCTTTAACTGCTCCTTGAGCAGGGCCGACGGACAAGCCGCATCCGTTAAAATCGAACGGCCGCTCTTCAGTTCGGCGACCCGGTTGCGGTACAGTTGCTCACGGCATTCGCTATAGATATCAAAAGCGGCCAAGGCAATGCGATCTATCTCGCAGTCAAGATGATCCAGTCCCCCGAGCAAGGCTTGCGTCGCCTTATCTGCGGAAAAAATCTGTTTGATCACCCATTTCAACTCCAGAATCGGTGCAATTGCCTGCGCTGGCGTAAACTCCTGCACCGCTCTGATCCGCACCACCTGATCCAGCGGTTTGGCATACACTTCCCCACCTTTCCCTTCAACGAGCCCCTCAAAAATCTGCGTGAGTCCCTTGGAAATATTACTGCCAACGGGATTGGCAAAAGGATCGGTGGATTTTTTAAAGAAGCCCGGCGAGATGTAGCTATCCAGTGTCCGTTCAATCCATAACGCGAGAATCGCCTTCTTTTTTCCAGCCAGTGCTTCTTTAAGTTCCATAGGTACCAAATCTTAGCCGCCCCTGTTTTTTTCTGAATGATTTTCCAGGGCGGCAATCACAATTCTTTCAGTATATCAAACATCTCTCACCCATGAAAAATGAATGAGGATTCATGCACCAAATGCTCTATCATGATTACTGATTTGTTTCAAGATAAAAATTTATGGTGCCGATGGTGCGCTGAGAGCCAATGGTCCCCCACCTTTAAGGAGATACAACGCAACCTGAACATAGGGATCAGTGGCGGCAAGTTGGTCGAGCTTCTTCTCTTCCTTCAGCGGAGCGCCCTCCTCATCTGCATCCGGTAGCAGACCTGCAGCTTTGGCTTCCTTTCGGTTTTCCTCCAAGTCCTGGCGATCCTTCCACATGCTGTCCAGGCAAACGGTTAGATTGGTTTGTTTGGAGCGAATCTTGGCTTTTTCGGTCTCTTCCTTGAGCTTTCTAAAGGTCTCACTGGCAGCCACCCAGCGCTCCCCCTGCTGCACAGCCTGTTCCTTGGCTAGGTGCTCTCCATGCCAGGGCTTGAAATCCACCGCATTGACCTGGTCCCATGGGAGAGAATAATCCATGTACTTCTCACCGGTTTCCAGGTAGTCGTACATCGAAGGCACCACCAAATCCGGTTCAACGCCTTTATACTGGGTTGACCCACCGTTAACACGGTAGAATTTTTGAATGGTGAGCTTCAACGCCCCCAGGTCTTCATACCGCTGAAGCTGGAAAAGGGGCAGGTTTCTATTGAGATCCATCATTGCCTGCACCGTCCCTTTACCGTGGGTGTGGGCGCCGCCGATGACAAAAGCTCTTCCATAATCCTGAAGCGCTGCTGCCAAAATTTCCGAGGCCGATGCACTAAATTGGTTTACCAGGACAATCAAATCCCCGTTGTAGTCGATTCCCGGATCCTCATCCTCAAGAACACGAAT
>JAQUEZ010000252.1 GCA_028684915.1 Desulfobulbus sp. | reverse complement strand
AGCTGGACCGGTGTTCCATCCGGGCCTGTCGCCTCTCGGGTTACGGGATCCAGGGAGACTATACCATTGGTCAACAGGGGCGAGGCCGGGCCTCCCTTGCGCCGCAACACCGCGCGCATCCGTGCCAGCAACTCCGCCATGGCAAACGGTTTGAGCACATAATCATCCGCCCCGTCATCGAGGCCGCGAATCCTGTCCTCCAGCCCATCCCGGGCCGTTATGATCAGCAAAGGGATCGGGTTTTGTTGAGCACGGATACGCTGCAACACCTCCACCCCATCTTTGCCGGGCAACCCCAAATCCAAGAGGAGGATGTCGTACTGCTGAAATTGGAGGATATCGAGAGCGCTCTGTCCATCTTTCACCCAATCGGCGGCATACGAGGCGTCTTTGAGAGCTTCCTGGATGGCCGTCCCGATCATCGGGTCGTCTTCAACCAACAGTACGCGCATCTGTCTCTCCTTATCCCAACGGCCACTCTCGGAACAAACTTCGAAAATGACGATTTTCTCATGGAATAACTTGTTTCAGGACGAATCGTTTTCCGCTCCCTGTTTGTACAGAAGCGTCAGTGCATGGCATCGGCCGCCTTTTGCCTAAAAAAAAGTATACACGCGAGCATAAAGGTAAACAGAACAAATGATGCCGCTGCCCGGTCCAAGGCCAGTCCGCCCGAACTGATCGGTTTATCGAGAAAATCACCGACCACTGCGCCCAAAGGGCGGGTAATGATAAAAGCGGCCCAAAAGAGCATAGTCCGGGAGAGGGTCGTCCAATAATAGGCGGCAACAAGGATGGCGAGAATAATGGTAAAAATCAAGGCTCCCCCGCTATAACCAAGGCCGGCCGTGTCGGCAGTCCAATCGCCCAGGGCGGTTCCCAAGGTCTGGGAAAACATGATGGTGACCCAATAGAAGATCTCAGCCTTCGCGGAGTTGATCGATTGCACCGAAATCGTGCCTATAGATCTGTACCAAAGAATCAGGGATAACGAGAGTAGGCCACATAACAGCAGGACTCCTCCTTCATAGCCAATCCCCAATGATCGATCGGCAAAGTCGGCTAAGGTGGTACCAACGGTGGTAGTTGCAATAATAGTACTCCAGTAGAGAATGGGATGAAACGCCTTGGCCCTGATTTGTACAGCAGCCGCGCCTATAAAAAGAGTGGCAAAAATTGCTGTCCCCCACAGATAGCCTAAGTTCAGCGACATTGAAACCGTGTCGCCTCCCGTTTCCCCCAGGGTGGTTGCCGCGATCTTGATGATCCAGAAAAGCAGGGTTACTTCCGGGACCTTACTGAGTGATAATTGAAAATTCTGAGGTTGATAGCCGTTCATATCAATGCCTTATTCGCTGGATGTTTCTAATTTCACGAAATTATATAAGGATAATAATTTCCTACTCAGACCCTTACGCGCGACCTGCCATATAATTCTTGTGTACCTTTTCGGAAAAATCGATGGTTGCACAATGCGGCCATGACGATCTTGAGAGGATCGTAACACAGGTGGCAGGTGAGAAGCGACCGTGCCGAAGCTCGTTGGGGCCGCAGCACAGTCGTGTCTGCGTCAGTCTTTGTGATCGTGCTCTTCGTCATCATCCCGATCCGGTTTGTCCACGGTGGTGCCGAGCACCTTGCCATTTTCCGGATCGATTTTCACATCCATGACCTTGGGGCCCTTGACAACCTCGACATCAAACACCCACCGGTCGTGATCCTGTTCCAATTCGGCCTTGGATGCGGTGCCCATGGCATACTGTTCCGCAATGGATATGGCCTTGGTGAGACTGATTTTTGCAGCCGGAATGCCGAGAGCGTCGTTTTCCTCTACGCTGATCGCAAAAGCAGAGCTGCTCATTGAGGCGATTACAAAAGCAAGGACAGGGATAAATACTTTCTGTTTCATCGTTCATACTCCATTGGGTTGAAGGGACGCGGTTATTCGCGTTTATTCAACAATAGCGAACGACAATTAGGCACGAATTAGCTCACCACGATTGTATAAAAAAACTGGCTCTTTTTAAAATGACCGTGGGGAATGGGTTGAGATAGACTACGGGGTGCGATGAATCGGTAGCTATCCATCGGCGGCGAAAGAGTTGAGGCCTGAGCCGTTTTTTGAGGCAACAAGTCATTGCCCCAAGTGATGTAACCGAAGGTTACGCAGTATGTGCAGTAGGTATTGAATAGTTTCGGGAATCAGGGGCTTTTCTCGATGGACGCGGTGGAAGAGAAAAATCGCCAACATGGCAAACAGGATGTTGGGCAGCCACATCCCCAGAACCAGCGGCAGCACACCATTTTCGCACATGTTTTCGGCGGTGGTCAGGATGATATAGTAGGCTAGGAACACGATGAGTCCTAAGGGGATACCCACAGCCCGTCGTCCCGGAGCAGCCTGAAGTCCGAGAGGAAGCCCAATCAGGCTGAGGATGAGGCAACCCACCGGCAAGATTAGGCGATGGTAGTACTCGGAAAGATAATAATTTTGAGCTTTCGAGCCGCTGGGTTTTGCCGCAGCGCCAGCGAGCAGTTGTTCTTGTGTCATGGCTCCACGGTCCATACTGGCCACATCTTCATTGCCGATTAGGGTCGGCGGGTGCAGAGAGATGTTCAACTGGTAGCGGCCGAACCGGATGACCTGATTGTCCATACCCTCGTTATTGTGCATGGTGCCATTTTCGAGGATAATCTTCATCGTCATCCGTTCCATGTCGGCCTCCATATGGCCGGTCTGTGCAACGGTAATCAGTGGTTGACTGCGGCCGCGCATATCAGAAACGTAGATCCCGTGCCACTGTTTATGATCATCAATGGCATCGACATAGACCACGATATCCCCTAAGGTTTCAGTAAATTCCTTGGGATGAACCCCCCTGTCGATTTCTTCTTTAGCCAAAACGAACATTAGTTGTTTCATGGCCAGTGCCCCAGCTGGGATATACCGAATAGAGAACAGACCGGTGAGGCAGGCAATAGTAGCAGTAATTACCAAGACAGGGGGCAGCATCTGTTTGAGACTGACGCCACAGGATTTTAACACCAAAATTTCATGGTCGTTGGTCAGACGGGTAAAACCAATAATCACCCCCGCCATGCTGGCCATAGGGATGAGATACAAAAGCATGTGGGGCAAGATGTAGGCAATCAGCCGAATAAAATCGGCCAGGCCTATGCGCAGGGAAAACACCACATCCAGCATGGGGACAAGGCGAACCAGAAAAAAAACGCAAAACAGGATCAGGAGGCTGGCAAAAAACGGGGCCAGCAATTCGTTAGCGATATAACTGTAGAGCAGCCACGGTGGCCGCCAGCGAAAACTTGTGCGGGCACGCGGACGAACCCCATTTTTCGTGAAGGAGTTGTTGGAATTAGAGCTCATTAAACCGTCTTGGTTTTAAATGACGTTGTGCAACTTGCATGATCTGAAACCAGCCTGACCGTGTATTTGTAAAATTTATCCATCTTTATAAAATAGCATTTCGCCTAACCTACCTCAATGTTGATCTTACCCGTTATGACTGGACATCCAGTTAAGCTTCTTTGAGAGCTTCAAGCGCCTTAGGACTGATGCGACCATTAGCACTGTGGCGATGGGTACGGTTGAAGTCAACTCGTATCTCTTCGAACCAATCTTCATCTTTTATTCACGTACCTTTCGTTATGGTGACACACCCTAGGTGGAGTAACTCAATATCTCGAGGTCCATGGGGTTCATTGTTACAATTTCAGATCAAGGAAAAAAGATAATGATGCGATCAACATTTTTGCCGTTTTCAAAACCGTCCATCTCCGAGGCTGATATAGAGGCAGTTGGCGACGTCATGCGATCCGGTTGGATAACCACAGGTGCCAAGGCGCTGGCTTTTGAACAAGCCTTTGCCGACTATTGCCATGCGCCAGGTGCGGTGGCTCTCTGCTCCGCCACCGCCGGTATGCATCTTTTGCTGGTTGCCATGGGGATTGGGCCTGGTGATGAAGTGGTTACCCCGTCATTGACATGGGTTTCGACGATCAATCTCATTAGACTCCTTGGTGCCACCCCAATCTTTGCCGACATCGACCGCAATACATTAATGGCTACTCGGGAAACCGTGGAGCCTATGATCACTGAGCGAACGAAAGCGATCATTCCGGTCCATTTTGCAGGTGCGACGGTGGACTTGGATCCGCTACGGCAACTGGCAACAACCTACAATATCCCTCTGATTGAGGATGCCGCCCATGCCACCGGCAGCGAATACCGGGGAGAGCGGATCGGGCAAAAAGGCACGACGATTTTTTCCTTTCATCCGATCAAGAATCTGACCTGCGGTGAAGGTGGCATGTTCTGCTCCGAAGATGCCGAGTTGCTCGAGCACATTCGCCGTCTGAAATTTCACGGTCTTGGTGTAGATGCCTTTGACCGCACCATGCAGGGACGTTCTCCTCAAGCCGAGGTACTGGAGCCAGGGTTCAAGTACAACCTCACCGATATGGCGGCTGCCCTTGGTCTAGGACAGCTGGAACGTTTAGATAGATTCATCGAAAAACGCACACTGTTGGCCGCACGCTATCTCGAATTGCTTGCCGAGGTGCCCGAAATCCTTCCTCTGGGACTTCCTGCCTATCCCATGCGTCACGCTTGGCATCTTTTTATCGTTCGGGTGAATTCCAAGAAAGCGGGTATGGATCGAGATAGTTTTATGGCTGCCCTGAAAGAACGCAATATCGGCACCGGCATCCATTTCAAAGCAGCCCATCTGCAACGCTACTACCGTGAGACTATGCCCCAGGCCAAAGGGGCTCTGGTCAATACCGAATGGAACTCAGAGCGTCTATGTTCCTTGCCCCTGTTTCCGGAGATGACACTTGCGGATGTGGATGAGGTGGTCCTAGCCATCAAAGAGGTACTTGCATGATTGATAGACCCGAAATTTCCGTGGTTATTCCGGTCTACAACGAGCGGGAAAATCTACGCGAGTTGATTGAGCGCTGCCTTGCAACCTGTCGCAACATAGGCCGCAGTTTTGAGCTAATTCTCGTGGATGATGGTAGCCGTGACGGTTCACAGGCCATGATTCTTGAGGCTGCAGACCAGCACGATGAACTCGTCGGCATCATCCTCAACCGCAACTACGGCCAGCACGCTGCTGTTTTCGCCGGCTTGCAGCAGAGCAGAGGAGAAATTGTTATTACCCTGGATGCGGACCTGCAGAATCCACCGGAAGAGATTCCTCGTCTGGTCCTAGCCATGGATGAGGGAGTCGATGTAGTAGGGACGGTCCGTGAAAATCGGCAGGACACGTTGTTTCGTCGAGTGGCCTCGGGCCTTGTCAACCGTATGGTTCAACAGTCGACCGGGGTGATGATGCATGACTACGGATGCATGCTTCGCGCCTATCGCCGACCGATCGTCGAGGCAATGCTCCAGTGTTCGGAACGTTCCACCTTTATCCCCATCCTCGCCAACAGCTTTGCCGGCAGTACCGCTGAGATCCCTGTCCGGCACGCACGTCGTGAAAATGGGCAGTCTAAGTACAGCTTTTTAAAATTGATCAGCCTCCAGTACGATCTGCTGACCTCCATGTCCACCTTTCCCTTGCGCCTGTTGTCGTTGCTCGGCGCGGTCATCTCCCTGTGCGGTATCGGCTTTGGTGGCCTGCTAATGGTACTGCGGGTGATCTATGGTGCATCCTGGGCAGCCGAAGGGGTATTTACCCTCTTTGCCCTTCTTTTTGTCTTTATCGGTGCCCAATTTATCGGCCTTGGTTTGCTCGGCGAATACATTGGTCGCATTTACCACGATGTTCGCAGTCGTCCCCGCTTCTTCATCCATGAAATCAGGGGGGCAGAGGATGCCGCACTACCGCAGGTACCAACGCATCTGCCTGATAACACACCCGGACAGCATCTTTTTCAGTAATCAATCAGGAGAGTTTCATGAAAGCAGTCGTTTTAGCCTATCACAACATCGGATGCGCCGGTATCAGGGCCTTGCTCGCCCAGGGGTATGACATTGAGGCCATTTTTACCCACTCTGACAATCCCCAGGAACATATCTGGTTTGATTCGGTAGCCGAGTTGGCCGCCATTCACAATATCGCGGTATATGCGCCGGAAGATATCAATCACCCGTTGTGGGTGAACAAGATCCGGGAGATGCAGCCTGATATCCTTTTTTCTTTTTATTACCGTAACATGGTGGGACAGGAAATCCTGGCTATCCCGCCTGCGGGATGCATCAACCTCCATGGTTCGCTCCTGCCCCGTTATCGGGGACGTTGTCCGGTGAACTGGGTATTGGTGCACGGGGAAAAGGAGACCGGTGTCAGTCTCCATTACATGACTCCAAAACCCGACGATGGAGACATCATCGCCCAGAAGATCGTTTCTATTGACGATACCGACACGGCCCTGACCCTTTTTGCCAAGATGGATCAGGCGGCTTCGGTACTACTCGATGAAGCGTTACCTGAGATTATGGAGGGAACCAATGTACGTATTCCCCAAGACGGCGGATTGGCCAGTTATTATGGCGGCCGCGGTCCCCAAGATGGGGAGATTCACTGGAATCAGAGTGCCGAGACCATCCGTAACCTGGTTCGTGCCGTCACCCGCCCCTATCCTGGGGCGTTTACCTATTTGGTCAACCGTAAGTTCACCATATGGCAGGCCAGTGTCGTCCCCCGTCCGCAATCGGCAGTTCCGGGGACGGTGATCGCTACCAACCCATTAACCATTGCCTGCGGGGAAGATGCGCTGTGCGTGGAATTTGGCCAGGTCGAAAACGGTGTCTATCAAAGCGGTGCTCGTCTGGCTGAAGAATTGAACGTGGCCGTTGGTATGCTCCTCAACGGTCGAGTGGGAGACATTACCCAGCTACAACAAAAAAAACAGGTGTTGATTCTCGGTGTGAATGGCTTTATCGGCAACCATCTGAGCAAGCGTTTGCTGGACAGTGGTCGCTATGTGGTACACGGCATGGACCTGGGCACAAGCAGCATTCAGCACCTGCTCGGCGAGGCGGATTTTCATTTCACCGAAGGCGATATTTCGATCATGCGTGAATGGATCGAATACCATGTGCGCAAATGCGACGTGATTCTGCCGCTGGTAGCTATTGCCACCCCGATCGAGTATGTCCGCAACCCTTTGCGGGTCTTTGAATTGGATTTCGAGGAAAACCTGCGCGTTGTCCGTTACTGCGCCAAGTACGGGAAAAGGTTGATTTTTCCTTCGACCTCTGAAGTCTATGGCATGTGCCAAGATACGGAGTTCGACGAACAGCAGTCCAATTTTGTCCTTGGTCCCATCCACAAACAGCGCTGGATCTACTCCTGTAGCAAGCAGATGCTTGATCGGGTCATCTGGGCTTATGGGGCGAGCGAAGGGTTACCTTTTACCCTGTTTCGGCCATTCAACTGGGTCGGGCCCAAGCTCGATTCTCTCCAGTCCGCGCGTATCGGATCCTCTCGGGTCATCACCCAGTTTATTTTGAACCTTGTGGAGGGGACCCCCATTCGCCTGGTCGACGGTGGACGGCAGAAACGTTGTTTCACCGATGTCAATGATGGCGTCGAATGCTTGTACCGCATCATTGAAAATAAGGATGATTGCTGCAACAGCCGCATCTTCAATATCGGCAACCCGGACAATGAGTACTCTATGCAAGAGTTGGCCGATATCCTGAGGAAGAAATTCGCGTCTCATCCCTTGCGGGGTCATTTTCCACCGGAGGCCGGTACTCAGAATATCGAAGCCCGCGCCTTCTACGGCAAAGGATACCAGGATGTACAGCATCGGCGGCCATCGATTCGCCAAGCCCGCACTATTCTCGGTTGGGAACCAAAAGTACGCTTTGAAGAGTCGGTAGGTGCAACCTTGGATTATTTTCTCCAGGATTGGGTCCAAGGCCAGCAGGTGGGTGCATGATTCCAGTTGGGTTGCGGGTGGATGTGGACACCCTGCGTGGAACCTATAGAGGTGTGCCCAATCTGCTTGCTCTTTTTGCGCGTCACCAGATTCAGGCAACCTTCTTTTTCTCGGTAGGGCCGGATAATATGGGCCGTCATCTCTGGCGGTTGCTGCGCCCAGAGTTTCTCTGCAAGATGTTGAGAACCCGGGCCGCGAGCCTTTATGGCTGGGACATCCTCCTCAAAGGCACCCTCTGGCCGGGCCCTATAATCGGCAAACGGTGTGGATCTATTGTGCGTGCAACGGATGGCGATGGGCATGAGGTAGGGCTCCATGCCTGGGACCATCACCGTTGGCAATCTCGATTGACGCGTCTTGATACTAAGGCGATTGAGACGGATCTCCGTCGTGGTTTCAATACCCTTGCCCAAATTTTGGGCAAGGAGCCGACCTGCTTCGCCGCACCTGCCTGGCAGGTGACTCCGGAGGCGCTTTCCGTTCTCGACCAGTTTCCTTTTCGCTTTCAATCCGATTGCCGCGGATGGGCCCCTTTTCAACCGGTTATCGCTGGACACCGTTTTCGTCATCTCCAGGTGCCGACCACCCTGCCAACCTATGATGAACTCCTCGGTCTGCAATGCGAGCCGGAGCAGTA
>JAQUEZ010000058.1 GCA_028684915.1 Desulfobulbus sp. | reverse complement strand
AAAGTGCAGTGCTTGCCATTGTTGATACAGTCATGAGTTTTGCCGTTGATATGCTGCAAACGGGAAAGAGATTAGCACACGTTAAAAACCTAATAACGGCAGGTTAGGCCAACTCCGAAACTTGAGTCAAATATATTAGGGTCGCGTCAAAACGAGAGGAAACAGCGCGTTGAGTTGTTGCATCCAATGCAACAACTCGGTTGAAATCCTAGCCTTCACAAATATTCCCACCAAAACGCAACCAAGGCGGAACCGTAAACGTTCCACCTTGGCCCCCCTGTCGCGGTTGTATCTTCTGTAATCTGTGAGCTGGTACAACACCTCACATCGAGGATTCTTCGTAACCGATCACGGGGGAACCCCAAAAACACCGTTTATCAAGGGACCTGTAAGCGATTGCAGGGTGCCGGAGGTGCAAGGCATCGGCCTGTGCAGCGTACACCTGTACGTAAACAGGCCGATAACACCGCAGATTCGGTACCCCGTGATCGCTTACGATTTTTCAGCTTTGCCGGATGGAGGCAATGCCGTCCGTCCTTTTTTCTTTTTGCTGAAGATCTGTGACACCAGCACAAAGAAGAAGGGAATAAACAGCAGGTCGATGAAAGTGGCGGAGAGCAGGCCGCCAGTCACCGCCGTGCCGATGGCGTTCTGTGCTCCGGCACCGGCCCCCCTGGTGAGGGCCAGGGGCAGGGTACCGAAGAAGAAGGCCAGTGAGGTCATGATGACTGGCCGCAGCCTGATCCTGACTGCGGTGAGAGTGGCTTCCACCAATTCATGACCCTGGTGCATCTGTTCCTTGATGAACTGGATGATGAGAATAGCATTCTTGGTGGACAGGCCCACCGTGGTCAGAAGACCGATCTGCAGGTAGACATCGTTGGGCAAGGCGCGGAAGGTGACGGCAGCCACCGCACCCACCAGGCCCAGGGGCAGCATCAGCAGATTGACGAAAGGAATGGTCCAGCTTTCGTAGAGAGCCGCCACTGAGAGGAAGACCACCAGCAGGGAGATGGCATAGAGGGCAGGGGCCTGGGCGCCGGCGTTGCGCTCCTCGTAGGAAAGCCCGGTCCACTCATAGCCGATTCCCTGTGGCAGTTGGGCCGCCATCCGTTCCATTTCAGCCATGGCCTCGCCGGTACTGATACCGGGTACGGCCTGCCCCAAAATCTCCACCGAGGGGATGCCGTTGTACCGTTCCAGGCGGGGCGAGGCATAGCGCCAGTGGCCGCTGGAAAAGGCTGAAAAGGGCACCATGTCTCCATTGCCGTTCCGCACATACCATTGGTTGATATCCTCCGGCAACATACGGAAGGGCGCATCCGCCTGGAGATAGACCTTTTTGACCCTCCCGTTCTGGATGAAATCATTGACATATTTACTGCCCCAGGCTGTGGTCAGCACCGTGTTGATATCTGCCGCGGAAAGCCCCAGGGCACCGGCACGATTGTCATCGATTTCTAGCTTATATTCCGGGGAATCGTCCTGCCCGTTGGGCCGCACCGCGACGAGTTTAGGATTTTTCCTCGCCTCGGCCAACAGTTGTCCCCTGGCCGCCATGAGTTGTTCATGGCCCAGACCGCCGCGATCCTGCAATTGGAGATCAAATCCGTTTGCCACCCCCAGCTCGATGACCGCAGGTGGGGCAAAGGCAAAGGCTAGGGCGTCGCGGAATTGGGAAAAGGCCTTCATCGCCCGCATGGCAATGGCCGGAGCTTTGAGATTGGCTGTGGGCCGCACTTTCCAGTCCTTGAGTTTGACAAAGGCCAGACCCATGTTCTGACCGCGGCCGGCAAAGCTGAACCCGGAAATGGTGATGACGCCTTCTACGGTCTGCGCTTCATTGGTGAGGAAATGCTGCTCCAACTGTTTGATGACGGTATTGGTTCGCTCCTGGGTCGCACCGGCGGGCAACTGCACCTGGCAAATAATAAAGCCCTGATCCTCATCCGGCAGAAAGGAAGTGGGCAGGCGGAGAAAAAAGTGGGCCATGACCGCCACGATCAGGGCGTAGACGAACAGATAGCGCCACTTGCGGCTGAACGACCGACCGACAATGCCCTCGTATTTATGGCGGCAGAAGTCAAACCCTCGATTGAACCACTGGAAAAAACGGCAGAAGGGGCCGCATTCACCGGGGGCGTGCCCCTTTTCCACCGGCAGAAGCAGGGTGGAGCAGAGCGCTGGAGTCAGGATCATGGCCACGAAAACCGAAAGAATCATGGCTGAGATGATCGTGATCGAAAACTGGCGATAGATAACCCCGGTGGAGCCGCCGAAAAAGGCCATGGGCAGGAATACGGCGGTGAGCACAGTGGCAATGCCCCACAGGGCACTGGTGATCTGGCTCATGGATTTAAGGGTGGCATCGTGGGGGGAAAGCCCCTCTTCGGACATGATCCGCTCCACGTTTTCCACCACGACAATGGCATCGTCGACCAGAAGGCCGATGACAATGACCAGGGCAAACATGGTCAGGGTGTTGATCGAAAATCCAGCCGCCGCCAGTACGCCCATGGTGCCGAGTAAGACCACCGGCACGGCGATGGTGGGAATAAGGGTGGCGCGCAGGTTCTGGAGGAAGAGGAACATAACGATGAACACCAGGAACACCGCCTCAACCAGGGTATGAATCACTTCCTCGATCGATATCTTGATAAAAGGGGTGGTGTCGTAGGGATAGACCACCTTTATCCCCGGGGGAAAGTATTTCGACAATTCCTCCATCTTTGCCTTGATCCGGTCGCCGGTTTCCAAGGCGTTGGCGCCCGAGGCCAGGCGGATGGCCATGCCGCCCAGGGGCTTGCCGTTGTAGAAGGATTGGAGCGAAAAATTTTCGGTGCCGATCTTGGTGGTGGCGACATCCTTGAGCCGGACCACCGATCCGTTGCTCTTGGTGCGAAGGATGATGTTGTCGAACTGTTCCGGGGTCTGCAGCAAGGTGCGGGCGGTGACCGTGGCGTTGAGCTGTTGTCCTTTCATTGCGGGCAGCCCGCCAAACTGGCCAGCCGAAACCTGGGCATTCTGCGCTTCCAGCGCCGTGACGACGTCACTGGTGGTCAGATTGTAGCTGTGGAGCTTGGCCGGATTGAGCCAGATACGCATCGCATTTTGGGTGCCGAACATCAGCAATTCGCCCACGCCGTCCAGACGGCTGATGATATCCTGGAGATTGGAGACCATGTAGTCGGTCAACCCGTTGCGCTCAAGGGTGCCGTCCTCAGAAACCAGCCCGATGATAAGCAGAAAGTTACGGGTCGACTTGACCACAGCGATCCCCTGGCGCTGAACCGCATCCGGCAACAGGGGCACGGCCAGTTGCAGCTTGTTTTGCACCTGCACCTGGGCGATATTGGGGTCGGTCCCGGCCTTGAAGGTCAGGGTAATACTCACCGCGCCTGAGGAATCACTGGTGGAGGCCATGTAAATCAGGTTATCGATACCATTGAGTTTTTGCTCGATAACCTGGGTGACCGTGTCCTGCACCGTCTGTGCCGAGGCTCCCGGATAGGTCGCATTGATGGCGATCTGCGGCGGGGCTATGGCAGGGTACTGGGAAACGGGCAGCTTCTTGATGGAGAGCAGGCCTGCCAGCATAACCATGATGGCGATGACCCAGGCGAAAATGGGGCGATTGATGAAGAAACGGGGCATAGTTGCGGCTCCTTACTTTGCGGCTGCGGGCTGGACGGAGGGGCCTTCGGCAAAGAGGCGCACTTTGACCTGCATCTCCGGTCGAATCCGCTGCAAGCCCTCGACAATGACCCGGTCGCCGGTCTTGAGCCCATCGCTGAGCAGCCAGGCATCGCCAACGGTTCGTTCGGTCTTCACAATACGGCGTTCGACTTTGTTCTCGGCACCGGCAAGCAAAACAATCGCATTGCCCGCAGTATCGCGACTGACGCCCCGTTGCGGCACGAGAATGGCCTTTTCTCGCACGCCCTCCTGGATAAGGGCGCGGACAAACATGCCGGGAAGGAGCAGTTGTTCTGGATTGGCAAACAGGGCGCGCAAGGTAACCGAGCCGGTGCTCTGGTCAACGCTTACCTCGCTGAATTTGAGGATTCCATCTTGAGCATAGGGGCTGCCGTTTTCCAGTTCCAGTTTAACCGTTGTTTGGTTGGCGGCCCCTGTTTTCAGGGTTCCGGCGGCGAGGTTTTGTTTGAGTTGGAGCAGGTCGGCACTGGCTTGGGTGACATCGACATAGACCGGGTTGAGCTGCTGGATGGTCGCCAGGGCGGTTGTCTGGTTAGCGGTGACCAGGGCGCCGGCAGTGACCGCTGAACGACCAATATGGCCGGAGATCGGGGCGGTGACCCGGGTGTAGTTGAGATTGATCTGCGCCATATCCACCGCAGCCTTAGCGGCTGCAATCTCGGCTACGGCCTGGTTGTACGCCGCGGCCGCGTCTTCATAATCCTGACTGCTGACCGCTTTGGTAGGAACCAGTCGTTTATACCTTTCGGCGTGTTGTTTGAGATTCTGACTGTTGGCCTCAGCCTTGGCCAGTGTGGCCTTGGCATTGGCCAGTGTGGCCTTGTAGGCAGCAGGATCGATTTGGTACAGCACCTCGCCTTCCTTGACCTCTCCTCCTTCGGTAAAGAGCCGTTTGAGGACGATGCCACTGACCTGGGGCCTGATCTCGGCCTCAAGGTGGGGCGCAATCCGGCCGGGAAGCACGGTCGTCAGGGTGACGGGCTGTTCCTTGATGGTGACAACGGAAACCTCAGGGGTGCCTTTGGCTTGGGGCGCACCGCCAGTGGAATTTTTTTCCTTGCATCCGGTGATGAGCAGGAGACAGATTAACAATGGAAGAAGAGGCAGATGCTTGCTGATGTTCCGCATAACCATGGTGGTTTCCTTGGGGTAAGGGAAAAGTGGAGGCGGTGGAATGTTTAACGACGCTCCGGGGTATCAGTCCCAGGGGCTGGGCGTACGTGATAGCTGTTACACCTTGTGGCAGGTATTTACCAATGAACGGACGCGGACGCGAGCCTTCGTTGAGATATTTTTGCAGTTTTTTGCTGCACCCGGCCACTGCTGCGAGGGTGTCTGTTTTCGTTGGGGAGATAATGGCATCTGCCTACCTCAAGGGTATTAGGGGGGATCAGGTTACATTTGCTGACGCTGGAGCGTCACGAGCAAGTTCCCACGCAGAGCATGGGAACGAGCAAACTTACAAGGTGCCGCTTACTTTCTGTCATCTCATCCCGAACGCGCAACCCTGAGGAAGCTCGTTGTGTGTGATTTGGTGGGCAGGAAACCGCCGCTGCCCACCACGCAATTCTCATCTCTGCAACCAGGCGAAAAAAAAAATCAGATCGAATACCGTGAAAGCCAGTGCGCATAGGGGGCTGGCAGGACCCATGCAGGGTTTTCGACACCCAGGGCCTTGGCGGCCAGGTACGGCCAGTGCGGGTTTTCCAGATGGGACCGGCCAATCATCACCAGATCGAGTTGGTTGTTTTTAATCGCATTCTCTGCCAGGTCGGGCAGACCGAAACCCCAGGCAGAGGCCACCGGCAAACCGGTTTCCCGGCGGACTCGTTCGGCAATGGGGGCCATAAAGGCGGGGCCCCAGGGAATGTTTGCCTGCGGAGTGGAAAATCCTAAGCTCACACTCATGAAATCAAGGCCGCCTTCGCGGAACTGCTTGCCCAGGGCTATTGCCTCGGCCAGGGTTTCCTCGTCACGGCCATCAAATTCAATCACGCCAAAGCGCATGGTAAAGGGCAGGTGCTCGGGCCAAACCTTGCGCACCGCAGCCATGGTTTCCAGGAGATAGCGGCTCCGTCCTTGGGCGTCGCCGCCGTAGGCATCGCTGCGGTGATTGGCATGGACGCTGAAATAGCTTTGCGCTAGATAACCGTGGGCAAAGTGGAGCTCCAACCATTCATAACCAGCCGCTAGGGCTCGCTTGGCGGCGGCGACAAAATCCGCCTGCACCCGTTGAATATCGGCGGTGGTCATCTCTCTTGGTACCTTGGGCAGGTTGGCACCAAAGGCAACCGGAGATGGGGACAGGGTTTCCCATGCGCGGGGATCATTCTCCGCCATGTGGTCGTCACCTTCCCATGGGAGATTGGCGCTGGCTTTACGGCCCGCATGGGCAATCTGGATTCCCGGAACAGCCCCGGCTTTTTTGATGGCTTGGGCAATCTGGGCATGCACTTTTGCCTGTTCATCATTCCAGATGCCCAGGCAGGCAGGGGAAATACGGCCTTCCGGGGCAACACTGGTTGCCTCGACGATCACCAGACCGGCGCCACCACGGGCAAGTGTGCTGTAGTGGGCAAGATGCCAATCGTTGGGCATGCCGTCGGTTGCCGAGTATTGGCACATCGGCGGTACAGCGATTCGGTTTCGCAGGGTGACATCTTTTAAGGAATAGGGGGTAAAGAGGGCAGACATAATAAACACTCCGTAATATTTGGGTGTAATGATTGTATTCAGAACGTTTGCGTATTCCGGTTTTTGTTCCCCGGTTGATGGCGTCGTAAAAATTTCGATCTACTGCTTCGCAGCGTTTTTCCCGACACTCGACATATCTGATGTATGCCTTCGCGCCGAAAACAACACTGCTCTTTGTATATCGTTGTTTTTACTTAGCCATCTCTCACAATGAGAAAGACTTTTTACGAGTCCGTCCTGGTTGGTGTATAGGAACGAGCGAATGAGATCCCTCACATTCGTTCGGGATGACACCGATGCTGTGGCATCCTGGCCATAAAAATACACTAAACGGATGTCATTTCGACCAGCGGGAGAAGTCTCCATTTTTTCCTTCCGTGCCTTCCCAGGTGTTGACATGCACCCGACCTGCATCAAAGCGGTCTTGCGTTTTTGGGTTCTGGTCCGGCCATCCCAAGACCGCAAGGCCAAAGGGGATGATGTGATCGGGGAGGCGGAAAATTTCTTTGAACGTGTTCACCCTATCTTCCAGGGGATAAATGCCCGTCCAAACCGCGCCCAGGCCGCTGGCATGAGCCGCGAGCAGCAGATTCTGCATGGCCGCTGAGCAGTCCTGGGGCCAAAAGCCTTCATATTTTTCCTTGGTTAAGTCGCCGCAAATGAGAATGCCCAGCGGAGCGGTCGGCATCATGCCTGCATAGGCGTGCGCTGCTTTGATGCGGTGCTTTTTTTCGTCATCGGTCACCAAAATGAACTGCCAGGGCCGTTCATCGCCTGCGCTCGGGGCCATCATGGCTGCTGCGAGGATTTTCTCGACCATTTCATCGGGGATTTCCCGTTGCAGATATTTTCTGATGCTTCTTCGCGTATGCAGGGCTTCGAAGAGTTCCATGGTGTGTATCCTTTGCTAAAGCGTGTTCCTGTTTACCCGAACTAGGTAAACAGAAGGAGAGAGGAAGGGCCTATTTATCGAGTATCCCTGGTGAGCAATCAGGGGGCTGGGCTCACGGGTAAAAACAAGTTGCTGCCTATGCCTTTTGCGCGTTTTTTTCTTTCAGTTCAAGATACACGGCTGCCATGTCGAGTTTGCCCTTCCCGTGTTCTTGAGCCGCGTTATAGGTCGAGTGGGTTTGTTGAGCGAGCGGCAGGTTAAGGCCCAGACGAATCGCCTCATCGGTAATCAGGCCGAGATCCTTGCTCATCAGCTCGAGCATGAATGCGGCAGGAAATGCCTGCTTCAGATACATATCCTTCTTGAATTGGAACAGTCCGGTGTTCACACTTGATTGACCGATCAGCTCAAGCATGCTTTCCTGCTCAATGCCTGCTTTTTCGGCGAGCAGCATGGCCTCGGCAATGCCCTGTCCGGTGATGGCCAAAAGCAGATTGATCGCTAACTTGGCGCTACTGCCTTTGCTGACGCCGCCAAAGGCAATTGTTTTCTTGCCAAGTGCATCAAAGTAGGGCTGGTAGGGAACCAGTTCGCTTTCCATTGCTCCTACGAGGATGACCAGTTGTGCCGCAACCGCAGCACCCACCGATCCGGAAACCGGGGCATCGATATAGCGGCCGCCTTTTTGTGCGACCTGTTGAGCAAAGGCCTTTGAATCCTCAGGTGAGATGGTGCTCATGTCGATGATGGTTTTTCCAAGTTGCACCGCCGCGAGCACTCCTGCCTCGTCTTGCAGCACGTCTCTGATCGCGTCGCCATTGGAGAGCATGAGGAAAATGATGTCTGAGTGGCGTACAACCTCTTGGGCTGTCGCCAACTGCTGGCCACCGGCAGCAACAAGAGGTTGCGCCTTTGCCGGGGTGCGGTTGTAGAGGTTGACCGCAAATCCTGCCTTGAGCAGGTTTGTGGCCATGGGGATGCCCATTTGTCCTGTACCTATCCATCCTACTGTTTTCATAAAGACTCCTTGGAAAATAGTCTGCGTTTGACTGCTTGATATTAGACCGGTCGTCTACGGGAGAGCGAAAAAATTACTCCTGCCGAAGCACGGTAAGAAACAGGGTGTCGATAAAGTTGCGGATCGACTCCGGGGTTTTCATCACTTTGGCCCGCAGGATGGCCCCTTCCCAGGCGGCGAGAATAAAATCAGCCACAACATTTGGGTCGAGATCGGCGGGGAAATCCCCCTGTTGCTGCGCCTCTGCCAGGCAGGCGGAAAAGCGGTTTTTCCATGATTGAAAGATATCCTCCAGCCGCGCACGGAACCGCTCGTTCTGATCGGCGAGTTCTTGGCCGAGGTTGCCGATGAGGCAGCCTTTGGTGAACTGGTTTTCCGTCAAGTGCGCCAGGCTGTGTTCAAAGTAATTGCGAATACGGTCAATCGGCGAGAACGAGGTGTCGTCAAAAAACGAGGCTAATTTAAGGTCGTACTGCTCGGCGAACTGATCAATCACCGCCAGGCCAAAATCTTCTTTGCTACGGAAATAATGGTAAAACGATCCTTTGGGCACGCCTGCCTTGCGCAGTATCGCATCAAGGCCAGTGGCGTTGTATCCGTTCACGGAGATTAACTCCGTGCCGATATCGATAATCTCTGCTTTCTTGTCACAGGTTTTTATTTTCATGCGCACAAATATTAGACCGGTCGTCTAGTTGGTCAAGGCAGGTTTTTTAATTTTTGAGGTTCTTTCCCGATGGTTGAAATGGCAGAAGTGGTGGGCGGTATGCAAGTATTGGATAAGCCCCGATGTCATGCCGAACGAAGGTGAACAGTCTCTTTGCTTGTTCAAAAATATCGGTATCGCAGACTGTTACATCCATCTTTGTGGCGAAAAATTAAACGATTTTTACCCCGGTAGGTGTGCAAGCCAAAAAAGTCGATATGCGAATATAGGTACGCTTTACGGGCAAATTTTGGCATATAGGCTTGTTTTTTAGTCTCATTAACCCGTTGGTGCCGTATGGAAAAAGTTGTGTTTGACGCGCGACTCCATTTGCAGGGGGCGCGCTACAACGGCCAGCAAAAACACCACACTCTAAAAACTCGCCAACAGCTCATTTTGCAAGAGGCTCAAGGATCAGTGTTTTTCCCGGCGCGGTAGCTCGAAGTTTTTACGGCGCCATCACAATTAAGCAGCATAATTTGCCAGAATGGATCGGTTTTCACGCATAGAAAAATTATTGGGCAGTGCATCGTTTGAACGCCTGCGATCCCGCTACGTGGTCGTGGTCGGGTTGGGAGCGGTTGGCGGGTATGTGGTCGAGGGGCTTGCGCGCAGTGGTATCGGGCGACTGCGTCTGGTCGACTTTGATGTCATCACCCGTTCCAATATCAACCGGCAGATCCTGGCACTGGAATCGACCCTGGATCGGGCCAAATGCGAAGTCGCCGAGGAACGGGTGCGGCTGATTAACCCGTCGTGCCGGGTCGAAGGGATGCGCGCCTTTGCCGATGAAGAGACCCTGCATACCATTCTCGAACCGAGGCCGGATATGGTGATAGACGCCATCGATTCCCTTGGGCCCAAGGTCCTCCTCCTGAGAACAGCCCACCAGTTGGGCATCCCGACCCTTTCCTCAATGGGCGCGGCCCTGCGCACCGATCCGGGCAAGATCGCCTTTGCCGACCTGGCCCAAACCCGTGGTTGTCCCCTGGCCCGCAGGGTACGCCAGCGTTTACGGAAATACGGGATAGAGCAAGGAATCGGCTGTGTGTATTCCTCCGAGCCGGTTGATTTCACCTATGCCGGGCCGGAAAGAGACGACACCGCGCCCGGAGAATGGCGGGGATGTCCGCGCAACGTGCTGGGCAGCCTGCCCACGCTCACTGGCATCTTCGGCCTGACCCTGGCCAACCAGGCCATCCTCCAACTCTCTTGCATTTGAAAGAAGATGGCGTCGTAAAAACTTCGATCTACCGCGTCGCAGCGTTTGCCCGACACTCGACATACTTTCTGTATGCCTTCGCGCCGGTAGAAACACTGCTCCTTGTCAATCTGTGTTTTTACCCAGCCATCTCTTAGAGAATGATGGACTGTTTACGAGTCCATCAAAGAAAAATTAAGATGAAACGCTGTGGGCAAAGCGGTCCACGGTGTTTGGTCAACAGAGGTTAGGTTGGCGATTGTCGTCCTGTTGTTTTCGGATCGTCCAATACCGCTTTCAACAGGGTGCCCAGTACCTTTTTGGTAAGGGGTTTCATGACAAATCCCTTAATCCCCATCTTTTTTGCCTGTTCCTCGTTGATTAGGTTGCTATAGCCCGTGCAGAGTATGATTGGGATTTGCGGGCGAATTTGCAATATTTTTCGCGCCATTTCTGCCCCTGTCATTCCCGGCATGGTCTGGTCGGTGATCACGGCATCAAAGCTGTCCGGAGTATGTTCAAAGGTGGCCAAGGCCTCAAGGCTGCTCGTCTGGATGGTTACCCGGTAGCCCAACCGTTCGAGCATGGCCTGGCCCATTTCCGCAAGCATTTCCTCATCGTCGACAAAAAGGATTTGGCCGCTCCCAGCCAGGGAGATTGGTTGGGTCGTGGGTTCGAGGATCGGTTCTCTTGATGCTTCTGGAAAGTAAATATGGAAGATCGAACCTTCTCCCGTGGTTCCGGCATAGGTGATAAAACCACCGCTACTCGAGACGATACCATGGACGATGGCGAGGCCCAATCCGGTCCCTTTGCCGACTTCCTTGGTGGTGAAGTAAGGCTCGAAAATTTTTTCTTGAATTTCCAATGGGATTCCGGGGCCGGTATCGGACACCGTGAGCCGAATAAACGATCCTGGGACAATACGAGGGTGGGCAAGCAGATCTTGGCCTGAGAGTGTGCAGGCACTCAACTCAATGCGAATGGTTCCCCCGGTCTGTTCCATGGCATGGTAGGCATTGGTGCAGAGATTCATCACCACCTGCTGCAGCTGAACTGGGTCGGCAACAATATACAGGGGATTTTTTTTGATGTGCGTTTCAAGAGTAATGGTGGAAGGAATGGTCGATCTGAGCAGTTTGACCGCCTCCTTGACGATCAGCGCCGGCTCCATTTTGATCCGTTTGGTTTCGGCCTGACGACTGAATGCCAGAATCTGTCTGACTAATCCGGCCGCGCGTTGAGCTGCTTCCAGAACCATGCCGAGATCACGGTCGACTTTCGTTCCTGCGATACAGGCATCTTTTGCCATCTCCGCATAGCCAATGACCGCACCCAAAATATTGTTGAAATCATGGGCAATGCCACCGGCCAAAGTACCGATGGCTTCCATCTTTTGCGCCTGAACCAGTTGCTCTTCAAGCCGTTTTCGATCGCCTTGAGCCTTTCGCTGCTCGGTAATATCATAGTAATACCACAGGCGTCCGTACGGTTTTCCGTCTATGACAATGGGCACGAAGTCGCGCAACAAGGTCCTGTCTCCGCTGAGGTGGATTTCATCGTTCAAAACAGGGACATTGTTTTCGATGAGTTCTTGAATGCGTACTGTTGCGCGCTCAGGTTCGGCAAACAGGTTGACCACCTTTGCCGTTATCTCCGCCGCAGGAACACCAATCACCTGGGCTGGCGGTGTCCCAAAAGCAAAGAGGTCACAGCAGCTTTGATTGATAAATTCGATGGTGTTTTCACTGTTGACCAGCATAAGGCCAAGCTGGATGTTGGAGAGGATGATTTGGGTTCGCTCAAGGGTTGTGCGTAGCTTTTCTTCTGTCAGTTTTCTTTCGGTGAGATCGCGGCAGAAATTGATGAATTGGCCTCCATTCTCAGGGAGATAGGCGGCTGAAATTTCAACCGGAAAAACCGAGCCATCCTTTCTGCAGTGCTCGGTTTCAAATAACTCACTGCCATTGGCGATAATCCGGGCAATCCGTTCTCCAACACCAAAAATGGATTCGTGGGCATCGATGGTATTTATCGGCATACCGATGAGTTCCTGTTTCGTATATCCGGTCATGGCGCAATAGGCACCGTTCACCTCGTTGATAATGCCTCTGGTATCAAGCACCCAGAATCCCTCAGCTGCTGTCTGCAGGATGGCAGCCAAAAATAGCTCTCTTTCTTTTACTGCCTGTTCGGCTTTTCTGCGTTCGGTGATGTCGTGGACGATTGAACAGAGCATCTCCTCTCCGCTTACCATTATCGGACCACTATAAACTTCGACATCGCGAATCTCACCGGTGGCCAACCGGTGCTGGAGGAAGAAATGGTTGCGCTCCATACTGCGAGCTGCAGCCAAAGCCTCTTGTAATTGGGCAAAGGGTAGGGGGTTGAGAATGGTAAGATTTTTCCCGACAATTTCTTCACGGGCATACCCATAGAAATGGCAGGCTGCCGGGTTCAGGTCGACGATAACTCCGGAATTCGGATTCAGAAGAAGGATCACCGAGTGATTGTTTTTAAAAAAACTGGCGTATCTGTTTTCGCTTTCTCGCAGAGCTGATTCGGTTTTTTTGATTTTACCAATGACTCTGACAAGAAATATTATGATCAGCATTTGTGAAAGAAAGAAAATTACTCCGGCCCAGAAATGGGATTGGTACTGCTCGTACAAGGAATAGGGTTTGTTAAGAAAGGTGGTGTTTTCGGGTAATCTTTTGTCGTTGAGGTAAAATTTTTTAAGGACGCTATAATCAATGACATTGATATTCGGACTTTTTTCGACCACCTTGATCGATTCAACCGGTTCACCCCCTAGTATACGCACCGCAATTTCTGCCGCAGTTTTGCCCTGTTGCTGATGGGAGATAACCTTGCCGCCGAGAATCCCCTTGCCGAGGCCGTGATACCAAAGATGAAAGAGCGGGGTCTGTAAATTATCGAGAATGAGCCTCAGGCTGTCTTCAAACCGCATTCGTCGGCCAGTCTTGTCGACATAGGAAGAGAGCAGGAGCACGGCTGCTTCTTTGTCGATTTTGTGCAATTCTTTTGCAAATTCATCAAAGGAATGATCACCAAGGGAGAGTTGGGTGAATGAAACCTGCGGAAAGCTCGGTGCCAGTTGCTTGAACGTGAGCAGGTCGCCCATGCTGCTTGGCGTGGTATCGACCAGAGCTATAATGCGTTTGGTGCCGGGGTTGAGGTCGAGCATCATTTGCACGGTTTCCTGCATCGAAACATCTTCGATAACCCCGGTAATGTCCTTGCGCTCATTTTGAGCCTTGGCCGTGGCAATGTTGTTGACCCCTAGGAAAATGGCCGGCTGCGAGGGGAAAAGATCCTTTTTATGCATGAGCAAAAACAACAGTGCGTCGTCATCTGCGGTCATGACAACGTTATAGGGCTTGGACCGTTGGAGTTTGTATGTCAGGTGGTTGAGGAAGTAGGCTTCATTTTCTTCGTCGGCAAACCGTTTTTTGTCCATGAATTCGACATCAAGAAGAATGCCTTTGGGGTCAAAAACCGACTTTATCCCATTGATCTGCTGATAAAATGTAGGGAATTCTGGATGGTAGGAACTGATGAGTAAAACCCGCGCTGGAGTGGTTTCGCTCCCCAGTGCGACAGCGGCGACGCAGCAAAGGCTGATCAAAAGAATCCAAGTAAATAACAGTAGCTTGGTTTTGTTCATGAGACATACGCCTCCTTGGGCGGTTGAATCATCACTCTGTATTTGTCGTTCTCGTAAAAAGACTCGAGAACGGCGTTTATGGTTTTATGGAACCTTAAGGTATGTTGGCAAGTTGCCGTTTGGGGAGCTTTAACGAGGCCATCAAACTCTAAAAGATGGCTAAGTGAAAACACAGATATACAAGGAGTAGTGTTTTTTTTTTCGGCGCGAAGGCATACATCAGGTATGTCGAGTGTCGAGAAAAACGCTGCGACGTAGTCTATCGAAGTTTTTACGACGCCATCATGTGTGATCGGCGTTGACCTACTCTTCAAGCTCTTCGAGGGAAATGATGCAGTCAAAGTCCGCCTCCTGCCAGAGACGGCGCAATTGTTCCTGGGTCTTTGCATCGGCTTGCTGCAGATTTTCCAGGAAACAGACCATGGTGGTGCTCATTCGGTAGCTGTCTTCCTGATCGGCAAAACTCTCGATTGCGCGGACAAACCAGCGGCCAGCCTGTTCGTGTTCCCGCTGCTGCTGTTTGAGGTAGCCGAGCTGGCCGAAGGTCAGGGCCGCATCAATATTGTTTTTCTGATCTCCATAGATCAAAAGCGATTTTTCATACCAGGATTGCGCCGCTGCGAGGTCGTGCTGCTCCTGGGCGATTCTCCCTAGTTGAGTGCAGGTACTGGCAATCTCAGCCGGACATTTCAACTGTTCATAAAGGTCGAGAGCCTGGGTGTGATAGCTTTGGGCGGCGATAAAGTCGCATTGCTCCTGGGCAAGAATACCCCTTTGGCTGCAGGTGTTGGCCAGGCTTTGCCGGTCACCTAACTGTTGAAAAAGGTGTAGCGCCTTTTCGTACCACTGTTCAGCGGTATCGAAATTACGCTGTTCCTGGCCGATTCGCCCCAGCTGATGACAGGTGAGGGCGGTATCGTGAGCATTGTCCAGTTGTTCAAAGATATGCAGCGACTGTTCATACCAAGACTGTGCATCCGGGTAATCATGCTGCTCTTGGGCAATACGTCCCAACTGATGACAGGTGCTGGCAGCGGCGTGTGCATTGTCCTGCTGCCGGAACAGAGCAAGGGCCCTGGTGTACCAGCGAACGGCAAGGGTGCAGTCGTGTTGCCCCTGGGCGGCTCTGCCCAATTGGTGGCAGGCAGCGGCTATACCCTGGGTATTCTCCAGTTGTTCAAAGAGGGCAAGCGCCTTTTTGTACCACTGTTCCGCCTGGGGCAAATCCCCCTGTTCCTCGGCGATGGTACCTAGCTGATGGGAGATGATTGCTTTGTCTTGGCTGTTTTCCTGCTGGTTTAAGAGGGCAAGGGCGCGCTCGTACCATTCGCGCGCCTCCTCCAGCAACCCCTGCTCCAGGGAGATTCGTCCCAGTTGATGACAACCATCGGCCTCAACCAGGGGGCGATGCAGCTGTTGGCCTGTATCGACCAGTTGGGTAAAGAGTTGTGCAGCCAAAGCCAGATCGTGTTTGCAGAAGGCGGCAAGGGCCAGGAACTGGTTTAAGGCGAGCATGGCCTCGCCCATGTCCAGCTCTCGGGCCAGTCTCAGAGCCTGATGAAATGCTTCCTCATTGTAGGTCTGGTGCCCTGGTTGCTCCATCGGTTGGGTCGCCGCAAGAAGGGCGGCTTGGCGGGCCATGCAAACGACAAAATCCTGCTGTTCTGCGATGCTTGGCATGATTACCTCCTAAGGAGGAGAGAAAATCAAGAGGGCTTCTTGAAGCACTTTTGACGCGGGTAATGTATTGTACATTGTCTCCCTGAATTTGAAAAATTATCTGTGGGCCAAATTGCTGCCCCGCACCCTTACTGTGCAAGACAAATCACAAAAATGAAATATGGCAAAAGTTGATTGGAAACCCGGCACCATGATTTACCCCTTGCCTGCGGTCATGGTCAGCCTGGGTGAAACGCCCGAGGAACAAAATATCATTACCATTGCCTGGACCGGAACCATCTGTTCCGACCCGCCGATGTGTTACATCTCGGTACGTCCCGAGCGTCATTCCTACGCGATCCTCGAGCGGACCCGCGAGTTTGTAATTAATCTCACCACCCGGCCACTGGCTTTTGCCACCGATTGGTGCGGCGTCAGATCGGGGCGAAATTATCAAAAATTTGCGGAAATGGGCCTGACTCCCGGGCTGGCCTCCAAGGTTCGGGCACCGATCATCGAGGAAGCGCCGATTAATATCGAGTGCAAGGTGGTCGAAATCAAGCGATTGGGCACCCACGATATGTTCATTGCCGAGGTGGTCAACGTCAAGGCGGATGAGCTTTATATCGATGCCCACAGCGGAGCCTTTGATATTTCCAAGGCGGAGCCGTTGGTCTTTGCCCATGGTGGCTACTACGGCATGGGGGAAAAAATCGGCAAGTTCGGCTTCTCGGTGCAGAAAAAACGGCGAAAGCGTAGTGCTGGGGCCAAGAAAAATAAATAATTGCGGGTATACTTTTCATGCGCGTTCATAAACTCGTGCCAATTGCCCTGGCTGGGTTCCTGTGTGCTCTTTTTCCTCCACAGCTTTTTGCCCTCAGTGGGCCGGAGGTTGTGGCAAAGGTCGAGTCGTCGCTAGTGGCGGTGCATGCATTTGATCCGCAATCCGGGACCACCTTTTCCGCCAGCGGGGTAGTGGTTCGACCGCAGCAGGTGATAACCTCCTGCTCCCTGGTGGCCGGTCGAAGCGGCTTGGCCGTCACTTTCGCTAAGAATACATACACTGCGACCCTGCTGGTGGCGGATCGGGAAAAGGAGCTCTGCCTGTTGGCGGTTGCCGACCTGGGCGCTAGGGCGGCTGAACGTGGCAGCAGCAATGCGCTTTCCATACAGGAGTCGGTTTGGGCGGTGGGAAAGCCCGAGGCCACGGCTGCGGTTGAATCTGGAGTGCTGACCCAACTGCGGGGCGGTAAGCCGCCGTTGATTGAAACCACGCTCTTGGGAACAGCGCAAACGGTCGGTCGCGGGGTTTTTGATCTGGAGGGGCGTTTGATCGGCATCACCACTGTCTTTGCTGAGGGCGCCCAGAACCTTCATTTTGTTGCCCCAGTCGAATGGCTCGACAGTCTGCAACCCGGCGGAGAGGCGGGAGGGCTTCATCGTCAAATCAACTGGATCAAACGGGCCGCCATGCTGGAGGAAGCCTCGAATTGGGAGCAGTTGCGCGACTTGAGCCGAAGCTGGTCCAGCGAATTTCCCGAAGAGGCCACCGCCTGGCACACTTTGGGGTATGCCTGCATTGCCCTGCACAGTTCGCAGGAGGCTCAGGCCGCATTTCAGCAGACAATCCGTATCAATCCCTCTGATATCGATGGTTGGAGCAACCTTGGTTTTGTCTCCACCGATCTGGGGCAATTTTCCGATTCGGTTCGTGCCTATCAGGAGGTCGTCCGTATCAATCCCAAGGATGTCGATGGTTGGACTAATTTGAGCATGGCTCATGAGGCCGCGGGTGAGCATGAACAGGCCATGCGGGCTGTGGAGCAACTCAGACGGCTGGACGAGTCCAAGGCGCAGGAACTGCTCAGGTATTTCGAGCAAGGGGATGCCCCGGGGTTTGACGATGTGGAGGAACACGATCATGCCCATCCATAATGTGGTCTTTTATGAATTTTTTGTAAAAGGGGACAATGAAGAGTATGTCCTCTTCTGCATAACGCATCGAAATTTTTTAGCTCTTCGTTCAGGATGACATCAAGGTCGTGGCCCCATAGCCATAAAATTGCACCAAGCGGTTGGCGTTTCGACCAAAGGAAGAAATTTCTTTGGTCATCTAAAAAGGCTCTTCATTCTGCACCAATTTTTTCTATTTACGCTTCGTAAGTCATGGATTTTCTTTTATTGCTGTTGCTTATTTTGCTCAACGGCATCTTTGCTCTATCCGAAATCGCGGTGCTTTCCAGTCGGGAGGCCCGGCTGGAGAAGATGGCCGGGGAACGCCGCCAAGGGGCTAACTCGGCCCTGTACTTGAAAAATAATCCCGCTGCCTTCCTCTCCACGGTCCAGGTGGGGATCACTATGGTCGGCATCCTCAGCGGTGCGGTGGGGGAGAATACGCTGGTTGGCCCACTGGCCAAGTGGATAGCTTATCTGCCGCTGCCGCAATCATCGGTGCAACCCTTGGCCCTGGGTATCGTGGTGGTGGTTCTGACCTATGTCACTGTGGTGGTCGGAGAGCTGGTGCCCAAGCATTTGGGGCTGTTGAACCCGGAGCGGGTTGCCTTGATGGTGGCCCGGCCGATGCGTATTTTGGCAAAAATTGCCAAGCCATTGGTCTGGGTGCTTGCGACCTCCTCCAATTATTTGCTGCGGGTGATGGGTGTCCGTTCCCCGAGAGAATCCGGCGTGAGCAATGAAGAGATCAGGCTGCTGATGGAGCAGGGGACCAAGACCGGGGTTTTTCACCACAGTGAGCAGATGCTGGTGGCCAATGTACTGAAGCTTGATGAGTTGCCGGTGGAGGCGATCATGACCCATCGCCAAGAGGTGCAACTGCTTGATCTCAACCTGCCGGAGGCAGAAATCCGTGCCTACCTGGCAGATTGCCCCCATTCACGGATTATTGCCTGCCGAGGCGGTTGGAGTGAGATCGCAGGACTGCTGCGCACCGCCGATCTGCTGAAAGCCGCTCTTGCCTGTTCGTCGCTCGAAATCGAGGCGCATCTGCGGCTGCCGTCCTATGTCCCCGAGCATGTCACCACCACCCAACTGCTAGAACACTTCCGTAAGGCACAGTTGCAATGCGCCTTGGTGGTTGACGAGTACGGGGATATTCAAGGGCTGGTTACCCTGACCGATGTGCTCACTGCCATTGTCGGCGAAGTACCCTGTTCAGGCCCGGTCGATCTCCATACCATCAGGCAGCGCGAGGACGGATCCTGGCTGATCGACGGCAGTGTCCCCATTGATCGGGTTACATTCGCCCTGGGGTTGAAAAACGAGTTGCCGGGCGAATCCGGTCACGATTACCACTCCATTGCCGGGTTTATCATCCATGTATTAGGCTGTATCCCTGCGGAAGCCGATCACTTCGAAGAACAGGGCTACCGCTTTGAAGTGATCGACATGGACCATCATCGTATTGACAAGGTGTTAGTAACGCCGCTTTGCCCTAAAAACTCAAATTGAGTCCGGTAAGGAAGCGGATACCCTCATCCGGGTAGCCGTAATGGATCGCGTAGTCGGTATCGAACAGGTTCTCAATATTGAGAAACCATTCTGCCTGCATACCGGCCAGCTTAAAGGGTTGGGTTGCCTTGCAGTCAAGGGTCACATAGTCATCCAGTTGTTGGGCTTCAATGTTTTCCATTTCACTGTACTGCTTGCCGGTGTAGCGCAGGCTGGTTTCTAGGCGGGTCTCGCTCCGGGGCAGGGTGGCGAGCACGGTGAGTTTGCTTTTGATGTGGGGCGTATAGGTTAGCTCTTTGCCGGTCTCCTCGATCTCTGAATCCTGGGCGATAAGATTGGCTTCCAGGCTGAAACGCTTGCTGAAGCTGTATTTACCGCTGAGTTCAAGGCCGTGACGCCAGGCACTCTCGCCGTTGACCGGGCGGTAGATGAGGTCCGCCCCGCGTTGATAAAGGATGGGGTCGTTGGTCTCGCTGCGAAACAGGGTCATCTGCAGGGACGCGGTCTTGCCCCAGCTGTATTCCAGACCGGTATCGGCGGCGAGGATTTTTTCCTTGTCCAGGTCGGGATTGCCCCGGGTCTGGTCTATACTGCCGTGGCTGGGCTGATAGAGCTGGCCAAAGGTGGGGATGTTGACGCTGTGGCCGAGATTGGCCTTAAAGACCCAGCCCGCGCCGAGCACATGGTGCACCCCACTGGAAACCCCGGGGTTAAAGCCGAACCCGGTCACCTGGTCGCCACGGACGCCGCCGGTCAGGGTCCAGTCTTGCCATTTGCGATCCGCCTGCAGGCCGAGACCGGCGGTAATCCGGTTATGGCTGCCGGAGAGGGTGTGGTCGAGCTCGTCGTTCTCCAGGATGGTGCTGGTCCGCACGGCCCACCGATCCGCCTCGTCATTCCAGTTGTATTCCCCCTTGATTCCCACCTTGTCGTCCTCCAGGGTCGATGTCAACCCGCTCTGGCTCTTGTCCTCAACTTCAATTGTGTCGCCGTAGAGGTTGAGCACATAGTCACCGGTGGCTCCGACCAGGCCGCTGAGGCGGCTGTCAAAGGAGGCCTTCTCATAGGACTGGCGCGCATCCGGGGTGGGGTTATCAAGTGGGCCCGGTGAACCGGATTCCGAGGTAAAGTAGCGGCCATTGAACTCCAGCTGTCGATTGTCGGTCAACTCGCCGTTCCAGTGGAGCATAAAGCTGCCGCTGTCGAGATCTTTATTGGTTTGTTTACCGTCGCGGTGTTTGCCCGTGGCCGAGCCCATGACCGTTGCCCCTGATTCCAGTTGCAGCTGGTGGCTGCCACTGGTCTCAACCGTCCCGTAGGAGCCGACCGCGCCCCGGAGTTTGGTGACATGTTTTTTTTCTGCTCCTTTCTTGCCGCTGTTCCCCTTGGTGACAATGCTGATCGCACCCTCGCTGGCGCCGGAGCCCAGCCAGACCGGCACCGGTGGCTTGAACACGGTGATCGATTCAATGGTCTCGACCGGGATGCCGGAGAGGTCGGCGTTGCCATACTGACTGCTGTTGAGCGGCCGTCCGTTGAGCAAAACCAATACCCCGCCTGATTTACCCGAACCGCGAATGGAGATCCGCGAGCCCACGCCCATGGATTGTTTGACATCCACCCCGGCCATCCCGTTAAGCGCCTCCTCCACACTGAGCATGTTGCGGCTTTCGATATCTTTTCGACCCATTACCTCGACCATGGCCGGATTTTTATCCGCATACTCGCCCAGGCGGTCGGCGGTGACCACCATGGTTTCAAGCATGGTCTGGCCGGTACTGTGGCTGGTGGCAGCGTGTTCTTCGGCCTCGACCAGTGGCGGAGCCAGGAAGAGGGCGCCGCACCAGAGACCAAAACAGGCGGTGGTTCGAAACAGGAGGGGGCGTGGGAGTACGGGCAGACCGTGCATCGGCTGAATCCTTTATTTGGGGTTTGTGGGTTGGCTGGGATCCGGGACGTAGACCATGGAGCCGTCTTCAAGGCGGTAGGCGACACCAAGCCGGTTGCCTTTGCCGCTGGCGGCCTCCTGGGTGATCCGGGAGGCCTTGATCTGGGTCCCTTTCTTGACGATGATTTCCATCTCGCCGGAGGCCTGCTGCTTCATGATTGTCATCTCGGAATTACGGTCGAACAGGTCTTGAAGCCGGTAAACGCTGAACAGGGTCAGCAACAGGCCGACGATGAAAACCAGACCTATGTCAAACAGGTTGGCCACCCCGGTCATGGGGTCGTCGTCACGAAAGGCTGGGTCGCTGAAGGCTTTACGGGACTTGCCCGCTCTGCGTGGGAGGGAGGTAGACATCTTAGTCCTCCGGGTTGGCGTTCAGCAGCAGTTCGGTGGCGAGTTCCATGTTTTTGATGTCCTCCTCCAGCCATCGACGGCGTACGGTGTAGAAACAGAAAGCCACCGTGCCGACCGCCATGCCGACCACGGTGGTGGTGAAGGCAATGACCAGATCCGAACTGAGCTTGGTCATGTCGCCCTGTCCCAAAGCTGCGAGCCCAGTTCCCATGGGAATGAGGGTGCCGAGCAATCCAAGCGACGGGCCGGTGCGGACAAGAATCCGCAATTTGTCCATGGACTTCCACAGCTCCAAAGTGGTGGATTGCAGCAGATTCTCCACTGCAATCACCTTATCGCCCGGCGTGGAGAGGGTCCGGGTAAGGGCCTGGAGATAGCGGCTGACCCGGTGGGAGAGTAGGCCCTTGGCTTGGTTGGTCTGCAGCAATCGGGGCAGGTCCTCGGAAGGGCAGGCTTGGAGCCGGATGCGTTCCAGCCATTCGGCGAAGAAGCTGCCGGATTGAACGATGATCACCAGCACTAACAGACAGAGCGCCAGCAAAACCGGATAGAGCAGGGAGGAGGAAACCAGGTAAATGAAGGTTTTGAGTAGGGCACCGATATCCATTAGAACGAACTCCGAATTTTTTTATGGGTGAGGCCGAAACCGGCCGCAAAGGTAAGTAGGCTCAGTATCAAAAACGGTAGCAAGGCGGTCAGGTCTTGCGGTTGCCCGGGAGTCTGGTAGCGGGCTAGGCGATAAATTTTGTCGACATCGGTAAACTGGGGCAGCACCGCCATGGAGAGGAGAAAGTAGGCGCCGAGCAGGATCATGGTCCCCCCAAGCAGCATCTCTGCCGACTGTTTCGAGACGCGGGAAAGGCCGAGCATTAACCCCATGGCCGCCAGGCTGATGCAGAGGAAGGCGAGGTAGAGCCCGCCCACCACCTGGGGAAAACGGTCGGGGAAGAGGGAGAGGCAGAAGGCAATGCTGAACACGATCACCGTGGCGCAGACCGGGCAGGGCAAGGCAAGGAGCAGCCAGCCGCGGCTGGCTGTGTGCTGGTGCTGGGGTTTACGCAACAAGATTAGGCCCCAAAGAATCATCACCCCGGCCATGAGCAGGTGGACCTGCATCCCGGATTGAAGAAAATGCTGTATGCCTTCCAAGTGGGCCAGCGGGTCAAGAACGCGCAACCCAATAGCCACCAGTGCAAACAGGAGCCCGTAGAGCAGGGCAAAAGCAAGGATGCGGACAATTTTTGCTTGCCAGGAGGGAGTGCGGCCGAGCAGATAGGCCAGGCCAATACCGCTTTTCCCGGCAAAGATACCGATGCTGAAGAGCACGCCCATGATCAGAGATTTGTAGACCATTGTTTTTCTCTCCCCTCTTTTTCTGTTATAGAAAATCCGAAGAAACTCTTCAGTACGTTCCGCAGCCTTACCGGTTTCTGGTTCCCATGCAGCGCATGGGAACCAGGGGCATCGGAGGAGGTATTGTTGAATAATTACAATCCGGATTGTTTGAATTCACCTGGCACTCCCGCTGGTCAAAATGACAGGGGATGACCACGTTGGGTCGCACCATGCGTTGCCCTTTGTCATCTCGACCGTAGGGAGAGATCTCCAAACCATCCTTCACTGAGATCCTTCCATGCCGGATTGACGGCAACAACCAACTGATTCTTCTTTTCCCGCCGCCATCTTTTGATCTCCTTTTCTCGAGCTATCGCTGCATTAACGTCGGGAGTTTCTTCGTAATAGACCAATTTGCTGACGTTATATTTTGCTGTGAATCCTGGAACCTGTTTTGTCTTGTGCTCATAAACCCGACGTGCAAGGTTGTTGGTCATGCCGACATACATGACGTTGTTGTATTTGTTTGTGAGGCAATAGACGTAATACATAGACGCAATTCGGAGATTTCTCCCGCTGGTCGAAATGACAGCTCACTCAGCGTTTGCGTCGTGAACCCCAGACAAAGAGCGCCAGCACCAGCAGCACAAACACGCTCGCTGCCCACTGGATGCCAGAGGAGCTCAGTTCGGTGGACTCGTCCTTGGTTTGGATGTCCTCCATCTTGTAGCCCTGGACATTCTCCGGAGTCTTGCCGTCCTCGGCGGCCTTGGCATCCTTCTTGGGCTCCGGTTGCGGTTGGTTTATTTCCTGGGCGCTTTGTGCTTGCTCCGGCTGCGCCTGGCTCATCTGTTGCTGCTGCTCTCCAGCCGGAACTTCGTTCAGCTTGGCAATGAGCTGCGCCCGGTCGGCGGTCTGCTGCTCAAGCGTTTTCTTGGCCATTTGCTCGATGGCCAGTTTGAACTGCTCCACCATCTTCGGACTGAGCACGCCGGGCATGGAGATGATGTTGACCACCATCTGGTTAAGCATGGGATTGTTGCAGGTGTGATCGCAGCAGGCCACGCCGCGTTGGATCACGTTGGTGGCGTACTCGGCTGCCAGCTTTTTGGTCACCTGCTCGTCGGCCTGCCAGTAGCCCTTGCGCACCCCCTCCAGCATGCGAGCGGTCATGGATTGATAGGCCCAGGGGTTGTGGTCATTAAAAAATTCCGCCAGCCCCATCTCGTACTTGTCCTCCACATAAACCTCGAACACCTCCTGCCATTTGTCGGCACCGACCGCGTCGCGCACCGTTACCTGCCAGCCCCAGAGGTTTTCGGCAAAGTCGGCCATCTGCCGGGCACCGCCGTAGTTGTCGCGTTTCATGCCCTCGATCCACTGGGGGTTGAGGTAGCGGGTACGCATCTCCCGGCCGATGGTCTTGGTCACATCCTCCACCATCAGCTCGTTCTTCTTGCGGTGCATGGTCACCAGGGTATCCGGGGCCTTGCCGCGTACATTCTTCACTGCCAGGGACATCCCGCCCAGGTACATGAAGAAGTCGTCGGTATCGATGATGCCGATCACGTTGGTTGAGCGCGAGTGGACCGCTGTATCCACCCCGCGCAGGTTTTCGGTGAAGGTCTCCTTGACCGGCACGGCCCACTTGCCCTGGCTCACGGCGAACTGGACCCGGTTGAGGTAGATGTTGCTGATCGATTCGTCCGAATCCCAGAGCCCGGAGGCGCCGACCATCTCCTCCACCCCGTTGCCGTAGGAACCGACCGCTTCGGTGAAAATGCGGAAGCGCGATTGTTCCTCGGCCTGCTTCTCGCCCATGCCCTTGGCCATCAGCGCCTTTTTGATGGTTCGCTGGTTGCGGGCAAGAAAGTTTTCGATATCGGTCTGGACCAGGGCCTTCTGTATTGCCTCGTCAAGGAAGAGCAGCTTTTCCGGGAACATGTCCCGATACAGCCCCGAGGGATTGATCAATACATCGATGCGCGGTCTGCCCAACTGTTTACCCGGAACCACCCGGCTGCCGATCACCCGGTCAGTCGCATCCCAGACCGGCTCCATCCCCATCAGCGCCAGCACGGTGGACTCGTTGACGCCCTCGTTGCGGGTGGTTTCGGTGGCCCAGAGCACCACGCCTACCTTCTCCGGGTAGTGGCCCTCCTTCTCCAGCTTGGCGCGGATCATCTCCTCGGCCGCGCGTTTACCGATGGCCCAGGCCGCCTTGGAGGGCACCTTGGCCGGGGAAAAGCCGTAAAAGTTCTTGCCCGTGGGGATGGCGGCCAGGTTGCGTAGCGGATCGTTGCCCTCGCCGGCGGGGACATACTCGCCCTTCAAGGCCCGGATCAGGTTGTTCATCTCCCGTGGCGGCGAACCTTCCAAATCTTTTTGCATTTGGTCGGGATCGGCCTGGGGATTTTGCTTGCGGATCAGGTGCAGGGTCGAGGCTGTGGCATCATCGCTGTAGGCCTTGCCAAAGGTGTGCAGCCCGTAAGGCAGGGAGTTGTCGTCGATTTCATGGAGGTAGAGGTGGATTTTTTCCATGCCCGCCTCGTCCAGGGTGGTGAGACCGAGATCCTTGGCCATGCCGGTTTTCTCCACCAGCTGGTAGATTTTTTTCATGTATTCGGCTGCGGTCTCGCTGCCGCCGGCATGGGCGATTTCATAGCTGTGGTAGAGATCGTGGATCTGTTTGTACTCGTGGTGCAGATCCGCCTCCTTCATCGGCGGGGTGAGGTGGTCGATGATTACCCCCCGGCCGCGGCGCTTGGCCTCGATGCCCTCGCCGACATCGTCCACGATATAGGGATAGATGTTGGGAATGGCGCCGACCATGATCTCGGGCGGATCGGAAGGCGCCAGGCCGGCCTGCTTGCCGGGCAGCCACTCATAGGTGGCATGGGTGCCGAGGTGGATCATGGCATCGGCCTGGAATTTTTCCTTCAGCCAGAGGTAGGCGGCAATGTACTGGTGATGCGGGTAGAGGGTGGTGTCGTGGTAGAGCTTCAGCGGATCGTCGGTCCAGCCCCGCGCCGGTTCCGGCAGCAGAACCACGTTGCCCAGTTTGACCATGGGGAAGACCAGCCGTCCGTCCTTGGTCATGATGGCGCAGTCCTTGGGTTGGCCCCACTGGGCGATCACCGGTTTCTTGAAGGCCTCGGGCAACCGCTCGAACCAGGTGGTGTATTCAGCAAGCGTGACCTGCTCCACCCCGCCGGAAGCGAGCAGATTATCGAGCTCGCCCGGTGCCCAGGAACCGATATTGCGGCCGCTGGAGAGCACCATGTTTTGGATCTGTTCCTCGCTGAGCCGTTCGGGATTCTCGATGCTGTAACCCTCGGTCTGCATGCGGGCGAGAATGGTCTGCAGGCTGCGGAAAACGTTGAGGTAGGCGGCACCAATGTTCTGCTTGCCCTGACTGTGGTTGTAGTAGAGGATGGCCACCTTTTTGTCGTGGTTGGCCTTGCGCTGCAGTTTGGCCCAATTCTTCAGCCGGGGAATGAGAAAATCAATGGACTCGTCCACGGTCTCGCCGATAAAGAGCTCGCGGCGAGTTGCCGGATCGATCAGTTTCTTTTTCCCCAGGATCACCGAGGGCTCGATGGCACCGGAAAACTCGGGCGTGGCCACAGCCCAGGCAGTTGCCATCGGGCTGATGCCCACCGGATTTTCACGCCACTGTTCAACGGTTTCAGCATACGGGTTGATGACGTTGAACAGCGGCACGTTGAGCTTAATCAGCGCGGTTCGGATATCGTCGTTGATCGCCGAGGCAAATTTGAGGGTAAAGGCCAGCACCATATCCACCGGCGCTTTGCCGTCCACCGGCTTGAGATACTCTGCAAGCACCTTGGGCAGCGGTCCAAAACAGGGAAGCACCGACAACCCGTCGGCCTCGAGTTTGCGGATCAGTTTGTCCACCGCCTCGACCAGACCGACCTTGCGGCTGTTGTTGTAAAAGAGAATGGCCACCCGGGGCCGGTCAGCCTGATATCCCGGCCGCTTTTCATACCAGTTGCGGTATTCGGCCAAACTGGTGAAGTCTTTGGGATTGTCCGGATGGTGAATACAGATCTCCGGCACTGGTTGCAGGGGCTGATAACTGATTTCCTTATCGATGTGACGCTGCACCACCAGCCGCACCATATTGATCAGATTGTCCTGACTCGTGTGATGGTGATAGGCCATGATTCTCGGGTCAAAAAGAAATCCTTTTTTTTCAAGCCCCTCCTGATCGCTTGCATGGTTGATCGCATACACCTTGCGCCCGGCCATGAGCTGATGCTCGATCATGTAGTCGGCCAGGTCAGTCATCATGACGTTGACCAGCACCACCGAGGAGTCTGCCACAAAGGCCTTGGCCTTAGGATCGCCTTCCAGATCAGCCAGGGTAAAGAACCGGGTTTCGATGGCAGGCGGCAGGTCCAGTGCGTCGATAGCCTTTTGCAGCTGGTAGCCGTTCATGTCGATTTCGAGGATGGCCACCTTGGCGGCCAGGGCAGCCGGTACCCAGGAAAGAAAGAAAAACAGCATTAAAAACGATGGGTTAAAGATGCGCACTTATTGCTCCTTGTTTTCTGCACGGTCAGCACTCACACCAGCCACCAGCACCCCAAAGGCTCTGGCCATAACCGGCGGTACAAGATTGGGGGTGTTGATCTTTGCTGGGGCGAGATCTTTTTTGCCGGAAAGGCGTTCACCCTCGGTAAAACAGAGCAGGTCAAAGGCCGAAAGATCGCTGATCAGCCCTTTACCCGCATCATCGCTGATGGCCAGGGCGGTCTCGATAAACCCGGCTGTGACCGGATCCTCCAGGGCTTTTTCCAGTCGGCGCATCAGCTCGTTTTTTGCCAGGGGGGACGGGTAGAGCTGGGAGAGCCATTCCAGGCTCAGTTTGCGCTCATCAAGCCGTTGCAGCACACTGCGCCCAGCCTTGATCCCGTTCTGGCCGATCAGGGCCTCGGTCACGCCGGCATGCACCGCCTTGGCAATCAACTCGCCGATCTTGGAGTGGCCGCCGGTATAGCGAACCAGATTCCCCACGCCCTGGACCACAATCATCGAGTCGGTACCGGTACCGGTGGCACGATAGAGCCAGGGTTGAGCGGTGCTGCGGATGTCGAGATCCAAAAGTGCCGCGGTCTTGGCCTCGGTGGCGGTAATGATCGCCCGGGCCATGCCCTCCGGGGCGAGTTTATGGTTGGTCAGAAGCACGATATTGATCGTGCCCAGAGTTTGCGCGTGGCCAATATCCTTGGACATGCGCTGGGCATTGCCGCGCACCCCGGCAGTCACCAGGGCCACGACCTCAAGATCTTTGAAGCGCCTGACCTGGACCGAGAGGTTGTCCATGTTGGCCCCGGTCATCAGCCCCGAATAGGTTTTCGGCGTATAGCCGAGGTTGGTGGCGATTTCCTTTGTCACCTGGTCAACACCAAAGGCCATGTGGCCGAGGCTGGCGTGCATGGGCACAAAGGTGTTGCCCACCGCCTGAATACCGCTCAGGTTGCCGTCAATGGTGGAGAGGATCGATTGGGGGGTGGTGAAACGTATCGCCAGGGATTTGAAGTCCGCGTCATTGACCCGGTGCGTGACCACCTTGGCGGATTGTACAAAAGAAAGGTCAAGCGTCAGGGGGCGTTCATCGTGAACGCCGTTTTTACGCACGGCCTTGCTGGTATCGGCAAAGAGCGCCGGATAGAAGGAGGCCGCAAGCCACTGCACTGCTGCCCCAACCTGCGGCGTAATTTGGCAGGCAATGGAGCAGGGAAGTTGGGTGATGGCATGGTTGCGGACCGCATCGACCTGCTTCCACCCCCCTTGTTGCAGTTGGGCGCGTACAGCCTCCATGTTGCGATCGCAGCCGTAAATCATCTGCGGGTTGAACGTTTTCCAGGCGGTGAGATCCACCGGCACAAAACTGCCGTTTATGCCCCAGTGGGGAGGAACGCCTCCGGCGACTTCGATCATCTCGTTTTGAAATGAATCGTCACCGGGACAGTACATCCCATTTGCTCCCGCCACTACTCGTGCGACCCGTTTGCGTTTTTCCCGGGGGAGTTGTTGCACACGGGTTCGAACCAAGGCGATCTGCTCTCGGTTTTGGTCGATAATTGCTTGCGCCGCCTGTTGTCGTTCAACGAGGCGACCGATCAGCTCCATGCGGGCAAATCCCTGCTCAAGCGATCCTTCATCGAAAAAGAGGGCCTTGGAAAAGATTTGAGGATTGGTTTGCCACTTTTTCAGCAAGGCTTGATTCGAGAGAGAGGCGATGATCAGGTCCGGCTTGACTGCTTCAATCGCCTCATTATCAGGTTGGGAAAAACTGCCCATGCTTGCGATCCGCAGGCTGCTGTGGCTGAGCAGGTCTTGGCGGGTCAGTCCCACTAAAATATCGGTTTTATCGAGGTTAACCAGCAGATCGGTCACCGAACCGACCAGGCACACCACCCGCTTTGGTGGTGTGTTCAGGGTCAGTTCCCTTCCCAGGCTGTCTTTGAGGGTGAGGGGATACTCCGCAGCCTGACCGGAATACAGCAATGGCCAAGTGAGCAGGAGTATTATGAGCAGGGGGCGGGTTAAAAAGGCCTGGATTCGCATGGGATTCACCTGGAGACGGAAGCGGTTTATTTGATGAAATATCCGGCAGCCCGCCATTGACCGTCCGATTCCCGCATGATGGTGACGGTTTCTGTGGCCGTCTTTTTCTTGGCGAATTCGGTGGAGAAGGTCAGTATGCAATACTCACCATCGGGTGCACCCGGAAGCGAGGTTGCCTGTTGGCTTGTTTGATGATTCCTGTGCACCAGTGTTCCCAGTGGTGTTCGCGAAGCTTGGAGTACACTGGTCCAGTTGGCCTCGGAAACGGCGCTTTGCAAGAAATTGGAGGCTGTTTGCCAACTTTTGCCGTAATTGCCCGCGTCAATCAGGCCCAGCCAGCTTTGCACCTCCGCCACTCGTGCCTCTGTTGGTTTCGAGGCGGCCGAGTAGGCGAGCGGAGCGAGGCAGGTCAACAGAAGGGAAACCACAACAGCTGAGAGTATCTTCATACGGTCCTTCATTTGGAGAAATGGTGTTGCTACGCGAGATTGGGCAAAAAAAAAATCCCGGATCGAAGATTACAATCGATCCGGGATGTCCCATTTTTACCCGTATATATGATGCGAGCGGGCTTCCGTCCACGAAGCAGACGCTCAATTCTTCAGGCAGGTCTTCTGACTTACGGATCACTCTACCGGCTGCGTCTTCCCGACTTGATCGTCAGTGACATTGAAGCAGCGTTCGTCCCCGAATACAGCAGCGGGCCTGTCTCCGATTCGCACGGAGTTCCCTATTAAGCTCTAATGAGCGCCTGAGAATAGGCCTTGTTTAGACGGTTTTAAGTGAAAGTCAAGCAGAATGTTTTTGAGAATAGTTCCTTAATTGTACTTTTTTCTCACACAGTGTGGTTGTTTCAGAGAGATCAAGTACGCTGAAGAAGAATGCTTTTGCAGTGTGTTGCATTGCAATGCATAGTGAGTAACACTTTTATATTTTTGGTCATATTTTGTAGACGTATAAAAAATATTTTCTTGACTTTTTGGAATCTATCGGTTCTATCCACCCTTAGTTCAGGTGTTCGTACGAACATAAAAGGGAACCCCGTGCAATTCGGGGACGGGCCCGCCGCTGTGACCGAGGACGAACGCTGCATTGATGTCACTGACCGTTTACGGTTGGGAAGACGCAGCCAGTAGGATGATTCGGAAGTCAGAAGACCTGCCTGAATGGTACTTTGGTGACGACTGCGAGGACGGCAGCGTACCCGGTAAGAAGTTTTTCTGCGGATAAATAGGGCTATCCCGGATCGTTTTTTGCGATCCGGGATTTTTTTTGCCACAAAGCCCCCAAAAAATCCCCCGGAAGCCCGGCCATCCTCGCTTAAGCGTTCAACTTCATCCTAGCGTGGAATCCGTGGTCTCTCTTCGATTGTTTTTTCTCCTTTTTCTTTGCACATTGCTGCTCCCGAGGCTGGGAGGAGCTCAGCCCACCGAAACCCAACGCCGGGTGGAGCAGCCCCTCCGTCAGGCCATCGATACCCGCCAATCGGCGCAAAAGGCGGTCGATCAGTGGCGGGGTGACCGTGAACGTCTGACTGCACGGTATGAGCTTTTGCAGGAAGAGATCAAGCAGCTCAAAGAGCGTGATGGCGAGTTACAGACCGCTGTCGATTCCACGCGTGAACGGCTCGCAGCCAAGCAACAACAACTCACGGAAATTTCCCGCATCACCGGTGAAATCACCCCCTTTCTTGATGAACTGTTGCAGAAACTTGCAGCAGTCACCCAGGATGGTCCTCCCTTTCTTGAGCAGGAACGACAGCAACGCTTAGAGAAATTGCAGGCGTTGATCAATGATCCTGCCGTCAGCGTCGGTGAAAAGTACCGACGTTTGATGGAGGGATTGCTGGTAGAGGCCGAATATGGCACGACGACCGAGGTCTACCAGGCCCATGTCGATCTGCAAGGCCAACCCACGTTGGTGGATATCTTCCGCTTCGGGCGACTCAACCTGTTTTACCTCAGCCTTGATCAGGAAAATTGTGGCTCTTACAACCTGGCATCCAAAACTTGGCAGCCGCTGGATGATGCCTACTTGCGCCCGCTCAAGTTGGCCGTGGCCATGGCTGGCAAACGCCAACCCGTGGAACTGGTGAGCTTGCCGCTGGGAAGGATGGTGCAGCCATGAGAACTTTGTTCTGGATGATGATCGGGTTGTTGATAACAATTGTCGTGGTCGCTCCGCTTGCGGCCGAGGATATGCGGGCCTTACCACATCAAGCCCAACAAGCCAAAGAAGAGATGGCTCGCAAGGCAAGGGCGGAGCAGGTTGCCGCCGAGCAGGCCGCGGCCGAGATCCGGGCTAAGGTTTTTGCCGATCGCTCGAGCCTGGAAAAGGCGGTGGCCCAGCTTGAGGCGGAGAAAAATCGATTGACGGAAAAGGTGAAGGCGCTTGAGGAGACCAACACCAAACTGGCAGCCGAAGAGAGCAGCGTCAACGAACAACTCGCCCAGACCGACGGCATGGTCCGCGAACTGGTGGGGCAGATTCGGATCAACGCCAAGGACCTGGATACACTGATCAGTCAGAATCCACAGTCTGCGGTGGGCTCTGCACCGACCTCTTTTCTTGCCGCTGTGGCCGAGGACGAGCGTTTTCCCGGTATGGACGATGTTCGTGCCATGACCACCGCCTTGATCGATGAGATCAAGCGTTCGGGTGAGGTCAGCCTGGAAAAGGGGCAGATCATCGACCGTTCCGGGCGAGAGGTGCAGGCAGATCTCCTCCTGATCGGACCCTTCATTGCCGCCTACCGCTTGGATGGCGAGATCGGTTTCCTCAACCATTCCTCTGACGGCAGTAAACTCTACGCCTTGTCGCAGTTGCCCGGCAGCAGCCTGCAGAAGCAACTTGCCGCTTATATGGCAGGCAAGAGTGAGGCCGTGCCGGTGGATATCGGTCGGGGCGCGGCCCTGCGCCAGTTGAGCCACCAGCTCAGCCTCACCGATCAGATCGGTAAAGGCGGTCCCATTGTCTGGCCGATCCTGGGTATTCTTGTGATTGGTTTGTTGATCGTTGCTGAGCGGACTCTGCGCTTGGTGCGCAACCGCCACACCAAATTGCTCCTGATCGAGCACATCCGTGAACTGAGCCGCAACGGCGATTGGGCGGGTTGCGAGCAACTTTGCAGCCAAGCCGCCGGTAAACCCTTAGCCCGGGTGCTGCTGGCCGGACTCAAGGCAAGATCACTGCAGCCTGAGGATATGGAGAACGTACTCCAGGAGGCCCTCCTCAAGGAAATTCCCGGCCTGGAGCGGTTTCTTTCCACCCTGGGCATGCTCACCGCCATCGCGCCTTTGCTGGGTTTGTTGGGCACGGTCACCGGCATGATCAACGTTTTCCATGTGATCACTCTCTATGGTGCCAGCGATCCGCGACTGATGTCCGGCGGTATCTCCGAGGCCCTGGTCACCACCATGCTCGGCCTTTCCGTGGCCATCCCTTTGATGCTGCTGCATAATCTGCTCAGCCGTGGTGTTGATCGCATGGTCGGCGATCTCGAGGAGCAGGCTGTGTCCCTGGTCAATATCATCCATCGCCGTCGGGAGCAGGTATGCTGATCAGCGATGCCTGGTACAGCCTGGGCGCATACTTTCGCACCGGCGGTCCGGTGATGCTGCCGCTGCTTTTGGTCAGTCTGGCCATGTGGCTGTTGATCGCCGACCGGGCAATTATCCTGCGCAGGCTCAGTCTCCGCACCCTTTCCGGGCCTCTGGCCTGGGAGTGCATCCGCGACAATCGTTTGCCGGATCCCAACGAGGGTGGGGCAGTGGCGCTGTTGATCATTCGTTTTTTGGACCGTCGCAGCGGTGACCCTTCCCTTGATCGCAATATTCTCGATGAACTGGTGCTTTCCATGAATCGCAGCCTGACCCGGTTCCTGCCTTTGATCGGGGTGCTGGCAACGGTGGCGCCGCTATTGGGCCTGCTGGGAACGGTCACCGGGATGATGTCCACCTTTGAGGTGATGTCGCTTTTTGGCACCGGCAACGCCAAAGGCATGGCAGGGGGCATCTCCGAAGCACTGATCACCACACAGACCGGGTTGATTGTTGCCATCCCGGGACTGTACATGAAAAATTTTCTCGATCGCCGAGCCCAGGCATTACGGCGGCAGCTGATTGCCACCGGCTATTACCTCCGCCGTCATCTTCAGGAGGCTCCATGCTGAATATTAGCGGCAGTCGCCGCGCCAACCGTTCAACCCCGGGGCTGGATATCGCTCCCTTGATCGACATGGTGTTCATTCTCCTCATTTTTTTCCTGGTCAACACCTCCTTTGTCAAGGAGACCGGAATCGAGGTCAGCCGTCCGACCGCCTCCACCGCCACCCTGGAGAACAAACGTTCGATCCTGATCGCCATATCTCCGGACAACCGCATCTTCATGGAACAGCGGGAGATCGATCTCAGCGCCGTACGGGCCAATGTGGAACGGGCCCTGGCGGAAAATCCCGAGGCGGCAGTGATTGTTGTTGCCGATAAGACCAGTTCCACCGGTACCGCCATCCAGGTTATGGATGGCTGCCGAATGGCCGGAGCGGTCAATGTTTCGCTGGCAGCCAGTTTGCCCCAGGGATCCTGATGGACACTGCGCTCAATCGATATCCGGGGTTGAATCAGCATTCAGGCCTGGACTGGCTCAAGGCAGCGTTGGTTGCCGCAGTGCTCAACCTAGGGCTATATCTGCTTATGCCAGCCCTGATTGCCACGGCTCCGAATAAGCCCGCCTTCGAGACTCTGGTGCCGCAGATTAGTCTTACTCGGCTGCGTCCCCCGGAAACACGCAAAAATAATGAGCCGGTCAAGCCGCCCGAGCCCAAACCGCTGCAGCGGCCCAAGCCGACCACGACGCCGTTACCGACACCCAAACTGGAACTCCCTTTCGAGCTAAATCCCCGATTGCCGAGCAGCCCGAACACGCTCAACCTCCCACCTATGGAGACCGCACTCCCCCAGGGGAATTTTAGCGAAACCTTTTCCGTCGGCCAACTCGACGGTCCGTTGACCACCTTGGTGCAGCTCCCACCAAACTATCCCCATTCAGCCAAGCGGCGCAACATCGAGGGCTGGGTCAAGGTTTGTTTCGTGGTCGATGAAAACGGGATCGTGGGCAAGGTGAGTGTGTTGGCGGCCAAGCCGGCGGGAGTTTTTGAACAGAGTGTTCTTCGCTGCCTTTCCAGCTGGCGTTTCAAGCCTGGCACCGT
>JAQUEZ010000251.1 GCA_028684915.1 Desulfobulbus sp. | reverse complement strand
GACCTTAGAATCGTACCGACTTGAAGTTTTTATGGGTTGTCTTCCCTTGGTGAAGGCAACCCATTTTTTATGGAGGTGAACAAATGGCCCAGCAAACAAAAATCATGGGGATACTCAATATAACCCCGGATTCCTTTTCCGATGGAGGCAAATGGACTCAGGAAGAAGCCTTAGAACAACGCATTGAGCAACTGATAGCCGAGGGTGCCGATATCATTGATGTCGGCGGTGAATCCACACGGCCTTTTGCTACGTCGGTAAGTGCAGATGAGGAGTTGCAGCGCGTGATTCCGGCGATCCGCAAAATACGTCAGCTAAACGATATCCCTATCTCCATTGATACCACCAAGGCAACAGTTGCCAGGGAAGCCATTGAAGCGGGTGCGACCATTATAAACGATATTTCCGCCCTGCGTAATGACCCGGAAATGATTCAAGTGGTTAAGTTGTTTTCAGGGCAGGTGGTGATTATGCATATGCAGGGAACGCCAGGTGATATGCAGGTTGCTCCTTGCTATGGAGAGGTGGTTGCGGAAATTAATTCTTTTTTCGCTGAAAGAATAGAGTGGATGGAAAAGAGAGGGGTCGAGCGTTCACGAATTGTTGTTGATCCAGGCATCGGCTTTGGCAAGACTTTGGAACATAACCTAATAATTCTTCGCAATATTCCTGCATTCAAACAGCACGGTTGCCCTGTGCTGATCGGGCATTCGCGGAAATCGTTTTTGGGGCAGTTGTTGAATATCCCTGTTGAGGAGCGTGATTGTCCTACTGCTATGGTTTCCGCCTTTGCGGAGAGAGCAGGGGCGGATATTGTGCGGGTGCATCAGGTTGGGGCGACGGTACAGGCTTTGAAGTTAATGGGGGTGTTGGAGGGAAGGTGCTTGTGATTGGGGGAAATTATTGTGATATTAGTCGATTAAAGATTGAAAAACGTGGTCTGTTCCTTATTGTTTGCATAGAAAAAAGTGATTACCACCAAAACCCAGCTCAAAAAACGAGATCTCTCACATGCGTTCGAGATGACACCCAGGTGGGGCTACATGCCCTCGATGGAGCTGCCAAATCGATGTCATTCCGAACGAATGTGAGGAATCGCAACAGGTAAACCTTCAGCTGAGGTTTGATGGTAATCATATAGAAAAAAGGACACACCTACGATTTCCAGCTTATTTTTCAAAACAGGCTAACCCACTATGCGCAAAGAGATTTTCAATTAGCCCGCATTTGCATGTGATAATCATTGATTTTTTTTACAATGGAGAAAAGAAGAATTGTAAGAAAATGCGAAAAAATATCGGAATTGCGAAATTTATCAGTTATCTTAACCGCCAGCAGTGAATTCAGTCTGCGCAGCCTCAGTCTTGTCTCCCCTGTATATTCCCATTAGACAGGAAAAACCAGGAGCATCCGTTCCTTACCGCGCCCCTTTTCCTTGACACGTCCCTCCCTTTTGCCGTATTTTGGCAACGTTTTTTGCCTGCCTTCTCATGGTTGGCCCATTTGATTTGAGTATTGCTGTTGTGTCCTTTCCAAAGGTTGCTCGCCACTTTATGGTTGCCTCCACGTTGTCCCTTCACGCCTCTGGAAAGTGTTGTTCGGCCCCCGAGTATTTCCCCCTATTTAAATATTAGAGAGGACGAGACCATGAAGCAATTTACCATCAAGACCATTAACGCAATTGCCCCAGAGGGCCTGACCCTGTTCACCGACCGCTACCAAGTGAGCGCGGACGAGGCCAACCCAGAGGGAATTGTGGTGCGCAGCACCAAGATCGAGTTGGATGGGTATCCGGATCTGTTAGCTATTGCTCGTGCCGGAGCAGGGGTGAATAATATTCCTGTAGATGAGGCCACGGAGAAGGGGGTCTGTGTTTTCAATACCCCAGGTGCCAATGCCAATGCGGTGGTGGAGCTGGTGTATACTTCCCTGGGTATCTGGTTGCGAAATGTGGAAAAGAGCATCGAGTTCTGCCAGGGTTTGACCGGCATGAACGACGATGAAATCAACCGCGAGGTCGAGGCGCGTAAGAAAATATTCAAGGGCGAAGAAATGGCCGGCAAAACCATGGCCGTGTTCGGGCTCGGCAAGATTGGTGTTGGTGTGGCCAATGCCGCCTTGGATCACGGTATGCGTGTGCTCGGTTTTGATCCTTTCCCTGCTCTGGACAATATTCATCACCTAAACCCCCAGGTCACGCTTGCCCGTTCCCGCAAAGAGGCCTTGAGTGAGGCGGATTTTATCTCCGTGCATATGCCGTTGAATAAAAACACCCGCGGTTACGTCACCCAAAAAGATTTTCTCGAGTTTATTAAAGAAGGGGCAGTGCTGATTAACTATGCCCGTGGGCCGATAGTGGATGAAGATGCGGTTCTTGCGGCCTTGGAAAGCGGTAAGCTGCGTGGCCATATCTCCGATTTTCCTTCAGTTAAATTTCTCGGTAATGACAAGATCCTGGTGACACCCCATCTTGGTGCCTCGACCGCCGAGTCGGAGGAAAACTGTGCCACCATGGCGGTTCGTGAACTGAAAAACTATCTTGAATACGGCAATATCGTCCACAGTGTCAACTTCCCCAACATTGAGACCATTCCTACGGTTGAGGTGCATACCCGGTTGACGGTGATCAACCGTGATCAGCCCGGTATGATCGGAATGATCAGTAATCTGCTTGGTGGCGAAAAAATTAACATTATCAACTACAATAATAAGAGTAACGGTACCGTCGGCTACAATATCATCGACTGCGCCGGACCTGTTTCCGATGATATCCAGGAGAAGATTTCTCAGCAGGAAGGCGTGTTGCGGGTGCGAGTAATTCCCCTTGAGATTCGTGGAATCTGAGCTTGGTGGGTAAAAAGTATCCAGAAGGTATGTTTATATTCAACGATATGTTAAAAAAATAATCTCTTGTAATTGGTTGATATAGCACTGATTTTTTATTGAACTCTCGTTGATACCCCGTATGGTGTTATTATTTTTACTTTTGGGGCCGCATGTATTGGTCGTTTGTTCGTGGGCTCTGGGTATAACCCACTAGAATCGCAGAGTTTATTTCCTGAGTTATATAGTCTCTTTATTTGGCACGTTTGGTGCTAGATTAAGAACAGTTCTTCATCTCTTCTCTCCTTTACCGGCTTGGTTCAATGTGGATCAAGCCGGTTTTTTTTCGAGTTATGCAGTGTCTTGATACCCGTGTTGCTCTCTGTGCCCAGCCGTGCTATGGAGGCCATTCTTTTGAGACGATTATTGTCCGGCTTTTATCCTGTGAGTTTTTTGCCGACAAATGCCGCTCGTCTTCTATTCTACTCAAACCAAATCTGATAACCGCCACTAACGGCCGACTCGCCTGTACCAACAGGCAGGTCATTCTTGCCGTGGCCCGGTTTTTTATCGAACTAGGGGCCAGGGTGGCGGTCGGTGATTCACCCGCCTTTGGCACGGCCAGGTCGGTGTTGCGTAAGATCGGCATTTTATCGGAGCTCGAACACCTGGGCGTGCGCATCGCGGAATTTGGACAGCACCTGCCCGTCGACTTGCCCAGTGGTCAAAGGGCCCGTATTGCAAGGCCAGTTATGGAATGTGATTATTTGATAAACTTGCCCAAGGTAAAAGCCCACTCGCAGATGCGGCTCACCCTGGCAGTTAAAAATTACTTTGGTTGTATTTCCGGCTTGCATAAACCTTGGTGGCATATGGTGCATGGTGGGCCACAGGGGCATTTTGCCCATCTGTTAGTCGAGCTACTTTCCGTTCTGCCTTCCGGTTATTCCCTTGTAGATGGCGTGGAGGCAATGCATGGGACCGGGCCGATTCACGGTGAACGGTACTCTCTGGGCCTGCTGGCTGGCGGTATAAATCCGGTTGCTGTTGACACCGGGCTCTTGGCCATCCTTGGTGTTGATCCCCAGACATGCCCCTTATGGGTGGCTGCCCGTGGAGTTGGACTTCGCGGGACTGGAGCGGAAGAATTGTTTTTTACCCATGACGATCCCACTACTTTGAACGCTGAGGGTTTTCTTGTGCTGGATGAACTGATCCCGGTACGTTTTAACCCGCTTCGTTTTGTCAAAAGTTCAATACAACGAGTGATAGATTCTCGAAATCGATAGCGGGGTGTGTTTCCGTTCCCCCTCTTTATCATATTTTCTGGGGCCAAAGCATGGGCCGGACCTGTACAAAGGAGAAAGAATGATCAACTTAGATGGAAAAGTTGCGTTGGTGACCGGTGGGTCACGCGGCATCGGCAAAGCTGTCGCCCAGCGACTGGCGGCGCAGGGGGCAGAGGTCGTGGTCAACTATGTGCGTCATCGCACCAATGCCAGTGAAGTGGTTGCGGAAATTGAGGCGCAGGGGGGACGATGTATGGCTTTGCGCGCCAATCTCGCCGAGGAGGAAAGCATCAACGGCATGTTTGTAGAAATCCGCAACCGCTATGAGCGATTGGATATCGTGGTTTCCAATGCAGCCTCTGGAGTACTCAAACCGGTGGAGGAACTGAAGGGACGGCACTGGGATTGGGCGGTCAATATCAATGCCCGTGCTCTGATGTTGATAACCCAGCAGGCCTTGCCGATGATGCGTTCAGGGGGGAGAATTGTTGCCATTTCTTCCATCGGAGCTGTTCGGGCGGTACCGAATTACACCGTGGTTGGGGCCTCCAAGGCAGCCTTGGAATCTCTGGTCCGCCATCTGGCGGTGGAATTGGGGCCCAAAGGGATTACCGTCAACACGGTGAGTGCTGGTGTGGTTGAGACCGATGCTCTGAAAAAATTTCCCAATCGGGCGGAAATTATTGCCGCCGCCATGGAGCGCACGCCCTTGGGGCGGTTGGCCGTGCCGTCGGATGTGGCTGATATGGTTCTTTTTCTCTGCAGCGAGATGGCGGGCATGGTCCATGGACATACTTTGGTCGTGGACGGTGGGTACGCTATTCACGGTTGAGCCTGACCAGGAAATAGCGGAGAGCCTCGAAACCAACAATCACCCCAAGGTAGAGAAGGCTTGCTGTGATCAGGGCGGGCCAGCCAACTGCCTTGGTGTGAAAAAGCAGTTGGAGCGGTCTGTAGAGAACGGCGATGAAGCCGGAGGCGTGCAGCACCCAGAAGCCAGGAAAGGTGAACCCGATCAGAAGGTAAAATCCGCGGCGAAGAAGATGCATGGCCAGAGGTTCCAAAGTGGCTAGTTGCAGGGAATCCGAGCCGGAGTGAGAGGGACTAGTCTACAACAGGCCCTGGTGAGAGGAAAGATATCCACACGCCCGGTCAGGGTGCCATTTCCGTTGAATTGTTGTGGTAGGTTTAGTATTTATATATTCTTTTTCCGATTGTCAAACCCTGGCTGCTCTTCGTTTTCGAGGTACAAACCGGATTGCCACCTACTGATTTTTTCGGCCTGGGGGCCGTATTGCTGTTTTCTTTTTCCTCCACAAGGAGACTTGTATGTCTACACATCTTTTCACCTCGGAATCGGTCTCCGAGGGGCATCCCGACAAGGTTGCCGATCAGATCTCAGATGCCATCCTTGATGCCATTCTCACTCAGGATAAACACGCCCGTGTCGCCTGTGAGAGTCTGGTGACCACCGGCATGGCCATGATCGCAGGCGAGATCACAACCTCCGCCTGGGTGGATATGCCACACATCGTTCGTGAGACCATTCGTGAGATCGGCTATAACTCTTCAGATATGGGCTTTGACTGGCAGTCTTGTGCAGTTCTGACCAGCATCGATAAGCAGTCCTCTGATATTGCCTTGGGTGTTGATGAAGGTAGCGGGATGGACCTGGACCAGGGGGCTGGCGACCAGGGGCTGATGTTTGGCTATGCCTGCGACGAAACTCGTGTACTCATGCCCATGCCGATTACCTATGCCCATCGCCTCACCAAGCAACAGGCCGATGTGCGCAAGTCGGGCAAGCTTTCCTGGCTGCGGCCCGATGCCAAGAGTCAGGTGACAATCCAGTATGTGGATAATGTGGCCAAACGGATCGAAGCGGTGGTCCTTTCCACCCAGCACAGCCCGGATGTCAGTTACGAAACCCTGAAGGAAGGGGTCATGGAGGAGATCATCAAACCGGTGCTGCCAGCGGGAATGATCGACAACCAGACCAAATTTTACATCAATCCTACCGGACGCTTTGTTATCGGTGGCCCGGTGGGTGACTGCGGCGTAACCGGACGTAAAATCATTGTTGACTCCTATGGCGGACGTGGCTCTCATGGTGGTGGCGCTTTTTCCGGCAAGGATCCCTCCAAGGTCGACCGTTCTTCTTCCTACATGGGGCGTTATGTGGCCAAGAATATTGTTGCCGCCGGGTTAGCCACCGAGGTCGAGGTCCAGGTTGCCTATGCTATCGGTATTTCTCGACCGGTCTCGATCAACGTCAAGACCTTTGGTACCGGGAAGATATCCGAGGAGCGGTTGGTCCAGGTGGTTGACCAGGTTTTCGACCTGCGGCCCAAGGCTATTATCCTGCAGTTGGATCTGTTGCGGCCCATTTATCACAAGACCGCGGCCTACGGCCATTTTGGTCGGGAGTTGCCGGAGTTTACCTGGGAGCGGACCGACAAGGTCGAGGCCCTGCGGGACGCTGCTGGTTTATAAGTTGATGTTTTTTCCCTGGAATAGGGCAGAGAGGAGTAATACATGAGTGATTATAAAGTTGCCGATATGGGCCTGGCCGAATGGGGGCGTAAAGAAATCGCCATCGCTGAAACCGAGATGCCGGGCCTGATGGCGCTGCGCGAGGAATTCGGTACCAGCCAGCCCCTTGCCGGCGCCCGCATTGCCGGTTGCCTGCACATGACCATCCAGACCGCGGTGTTGATGGAGACCTTGGTCCACCTTGGCGCCGAACTGCGCTGGTCGTCGTGTAATATTTTTTCCACCCAGGATCATGCCGCATCGGCCATGGCTGCCGCCGGTATTCCCACCTTCGCTTGGAAAGGCGAGAACGAGGAAGAATTTTGGTGGTGCATCGACCAGACCATCTTTGGCCCGGACAACTGGCGGCCGAACATGATCCTCGATGACGGTGGCGACTTGACCCTGATCCTGCACCAGAAATATCCGGAGTTGATGAAGGATATTCGCGGTATCTCTGAAGAGACCACCACCGGTGTGCACCGTCTTTACGAGATGACTAAGCAGGGTAAGTTGATGGCTCCAGCGTTTAACGTGAACGATTCGGTGACCAAATCGAAGTTCGACAATCTTTACGGCTGCCGCGAGTCGTTGATAGACGGCATCAAACGGGGCACCGACGTGATGGTTGCCGGTAAAATCGCTGTTGTCGTCGGTTATGGTGATGTCGGCAAGGGCTGTGCCCAGGCCCTGCGGGGTATGGGCGCCACGGTACTCGTTACCGAGATCGATCCCATCTGCGCGCTTCAGGCCGCTATGGAGGGCTATCGCGTGGTGACCATGGAAGATGCAGCTCCTCAGGGCAACATCTTCGTCACCTGTACCGGTAACCTGAAAGTTATTACCCGTACCCACATGGAGGCCATGCCCAACCAGGCTATTGTCTGCAATATCGGCCACTTTGACTCAGAGATTGATATTGCCGGTATCCGCAATTTGCCATGGGAAAACATCAAGCCCCAGGTGGATCATGTGATCTTCCCGGATGGCAAACGGTTGATCGTGCTTGCTGAGGGGCGTCTGGTCAATCTGGGCTGCGCCACTGGCCATCCGAGCTTTGTCATGAGTAACTCCTTCACCAACCAGGTGTTGGCGCAGATGGAGTTGTGGAATAACGGGGCGGCCTATGAAAACAAGGTCTACTTCCTGCCGAAAAAACTCGACGAGAAGGTGGCCCGCTTGCATCTGGCCAAGATCGGCGTCAAGCTTACCCAGTTGACCCCGGAGCAGGCCGAATATATCGGGGTTGAGAGCAACGGTCCTTTCAAGCCAGAGCATTACCGCTATTAGTCGTAACTGAACGTATGCTATCAGGGGCAGGGTGACCAGAGGTCGCTCTGCCCTTTTTTATGGGAGAGATGATGACAAAGGTAACAATAATTGGCGGCGGATTGTCCGGATGCGAGGCTGCCTGGCAGGTTGCGGAGCGCGGCGTGCCGGTGTGCCTTTATGAGATGAAACCACAGCGCTACAGCCCGGCCCATGAGCTACCCCTTTTAGGCGAGCTGGTCTGCTCCAACTCACTGCGCTCCAATGCCCCGGATACGGCGGCTGGCCTGTTGAAAGAGGAGATGCGATGCCTTGGATCGTTGATTATGCGTACTGCCGATGCCACAGCTGTTCCCGCAGGGACCGCTCTGGCTGTGGATCGACAACTCTTTGCCCAGGGGATGACCGAGGCGATCGAACAGCATCCCCTAATCACCATTTGTCGGCAGGAGGTCACGGAAATTCCAGAGGTAAGCGATGGTCCGGTCATCCTCGCCGCTGGACCGCTTTTAACCGGTTCCCTGGCCGAGCACCTGCAGCGCCTGACCGGTGGCGATCACCTCGCTTTTTATGACGCTATTGCACCGATTATCGACACAGACAGCCTGGGTTGGAATATCGTCTTTCGTAAGTCTCGCTGGTATGACGAGGGGCCGGGCGATTATCTCAACTGCCCCATGAAC
>JAQUEZ010000250.1 GCA_028684915.1 Desulfobulbus sp. | reverse complement strand
ATCATATCGAAATCCGCTGCCGTCGTAAATCGCCTTTGTGGGCCGTTCTGGATATTTGATTTAATTTCTGAGGGTTAAAGCTCAGCGGAGGTACCAGGTGAAATTGTCGAGATCAGGAGGTCTGAAGTTGGTGTGAATCTCTCCAATCTGTGCCCGTCCGTGTCAGTCCGTGTCCAACCCCGCTTTCCCCCGCACATCGACCTTCCCGGTAACCGCGGCAGTGATCAGCGCGGTGCGGTACTCCAGCAAACGGACGATGGCCGCCTCGACCTTGGTGACCAGTTGATCGATCTTGGCGGTTTCGCGGTCGAGGTAGGTGGCGATGGCGGTTTGTTCAGGGAGTGGAGGAACAGTCAAAATCAGATTCTTTGTTTCGTCCTGATTGATGATTGGCATGGTTGTGAATTTTCCGCATTTCACGATAAAATCACGCATCGTCTTGAGATAGTAAGTAGCGAAGATTGGATCAAGTTTGCCATTGCAAATGATGGCGTTAATCTGCTGATTGCACGAGCTTTCGTTTGCAGCTAAACCCACTTTGCCGATAGTTGCCCCAATACCTACAAGCATCACTGTCATTTCAGGAAATATTCGGACCTCTGCTGTTCCTTCTGCTGACAACGCACGGTTAGTGGCACCCAGATAAACCGCATCGGAAAAATCGCTTGGGGAGTACCAGTTAAAACCACCTTCCTCAAAGTGATACTCCCCTGCACCACTTGGAGTGGTTCCTGTTTTTACGTACTTAATCAGCCTCCTAAGAGGTAATGCCTCCCACCCCTCCGGCACCTTCCCAGCCATTCAATGCCGGAGTCCTTGAAGCGGGTGTTGGGTTCAAGGCCCAATTCGCGGGCGGCCTCGGCGGGCAGGCCACGGGTGACGGTGCGGGAGATGAGCGCGGTGCGCTTCTCCCCAAGCAGTGCGATCAGCCGCCGCTTCTTCGCCACGAGGGTATCGATCCGCCCCGTCTCCTGGTCGAGAAAATCGGCGATGGCGGTTTGTTCGGGGAGTGGGGGAAGTGGGAGCGGCAATTCCCGGATACTGGTCGAGGAGATTGAGGCCAGGTTGGTAGTCTGTTTGCCGCGTAACAGAAAATAGGCCTTTGCTGTAGAGCTTTGCGTCCACAGGGAAATCCATGTGCTCAGTTCCAGTTTGTTGGGGCGAACGCAAAAGACATGATTCTGGTGGATACAGGGTTTGATTTCTTCATTCCAGATCGCACCACGGCCGAGTTTATCGTTATCGCCGCCTTCGTTCATGAGCACATCGCCATGTTGCAGCGCATATCTTTCTATCTCTGTGTGCAGAATGGCGATAGAGGCAATTTCTTCAAGATCAAGATAGCCATCCTGCACATTGGCAACGCGTAAATACGGCAATTCAATCGTGGCCTTGCCTTCAAGGTCCCGCCCTTTCGTGACACCCTGTCGTACTTGGGCGATGTGCTTCAACCGCTTCACCTCCCAATGCTCCGGCACCCCGCCCAGCCACTGCACGCCACTGTCCTTATACTTCGGATAAGCCGGGCACTTCATTGCCGCCCGTCCTTGTTCCTTACCGATTTTTCCCCCTCGGCAAGCTGTTTGGCGGCGGCTTCCAGGTGTTTGATCGTTTCGGCTTCGCCCAGGCTCTCCTTGTATTCCCGGCGGCGGGCGGCGAACTGGTCATATTCCGTCTTGGCATGGGTTTCCGCCGCTTGCTTGCTCACCGTGCCGGCATTGGCGAGCACGGCACGTTCGTTGAAGCGGAGGAAGTCGTCGAGCTTCTGTTCCCAATCCTGCATGAACACCTGTTTGCGCCGCATGGCCTGGTCCTCGGCAAAATCGAGCCACATAACGACGATGCGGTTCAACTGGTCGATCTCGTTTTCGTTCAGGTAATTCTTGGCAGTGGTGACATCGGTCTTGCGCACCTCGCCCGCCTTCCAGGAGCTCAACCCCATATTGGACAGCAGGTGATTGGCGCGGGACTGGATCAGCTCGGCGGCGGTCATGCCGGTGGCGGCAAAATGCAGTTTATTCTGCATGATGCTGAAAAATTTACTGGTTTCGCTCCAGCTCGGTTCGTAGTCCGCCGCCATGGCAAAGATCTCTTTCACCCGCAGGTACATGCGCCGTTCACTGGCGCGGATGTCGCGGATACGGGCGAGCAACTCGTCAAAGTAGTCGGGAACGGCAGAACCCTTGACCGGTGGATTCTTCAGCCGTTCGTCATCCATGACAAAGCCTTTGACGAGATATTCCCGGAGCCGTTGGGTGGCCCAGATGCGGAAGCGGGTGGCAATGAGGCTTTTCACCCGGTAACCGACGGAGATGATCATGTCGAGGTTGTAGAAATCGAGATTTCGCTGAACCTGCCGGGTGCCCTCCTGGCGAACTGACAAGAATTTCTTGTGAGTTGCTTCCGGGATCAATTCACCTTCTTCGTAGATATTGAGAATATGTTGACTGATGTTCTGCTGGGTCGTCTGAAACAGCTCTGCCATCAGCGGCTGGGTCAACCAGACGGTCTCGTTTTCCAGCCGTACATCCAACCTCACCTGTCCATCATCCGTCTGATAAACAAAAACTTCACCCTGGGAAGTTGCCAATCCATCCTGCCGGCTTTTTCCTCCGCTCATGCCGTCACCTCCCGCAGCAGGTCGAGGATTTCCCCCTCCAGCACCTTGATTTCCGCCTCGATCTCGGCGAGTTCTCGCGGCGGCTCGTAGCGGTAGAAGTGGCGGTTTAAGGGAATCTCGTATCCGATCTTGGTTTTGCTGTGGTCGATCCAGGCGTCGGGTACGTGGGGCAGCACCTCACGGCGGAAATATTCCTCGATGCTTTCTTTCAGCGGCACTGTCTCGGTGTCGCGCAGGTCGGTGTCCGGCTCCGGGTCGCCTTTCTTGTCTTTGCAGATCTCGGCGGTTTCATCCCGCTCACCGAGTACTGCGAGTACCACCTTCAGCTCGGGGGCGGAGAGTTTGACGCCCCGAGCGCGGTCGATCTCCCGCAGGGCAAGGAGGAACTGTTTGCGATCCTTAAACAGGGTGTTGCCGTGCTGGCCGGCAAAGGCGGCCAACAGGTCGCGGATGGTCTGCTGCCGCGCCTTGCCCGCCTCGATCTCCTGCTGGCGGAGGGTTGCATTCTTCTTGCTGCTGGCGGCAAGGTTCTTAAAGGCGGGCTGTTCCTCCAACCGAGCGATGCGTTCCGCCGTGGCCTGGAAGGCCAGGCGCAGCGGCCGTTCGACGGTGATCTTGTGGTAACCGAAGTCCTCGTTGTCGAACAGCTTGCTCACCACCAACGTTTTCTCTTTGCCGTCGAGGAGGATGGTGCGGGTCTCGCCGTCCTCGAAGTTCTCATAGATGCGGGTGATCTCGGCAATGTGGTCCGGGTCCTTAACCTTGTCCTGCGGGTCGCCGATGCGACGGCGCTTGTTGCCCAGTGATTTTTCCATCTGCACCCAGAAGTTGCGGGCGTCGATCAACTGTATCTTGCCCTTGCGCTCCTTGACTTTGTGGTTGGTGAGCACCCAGATATAGGTGGCGATGCCGGTGTTGTAGAACAACTGCTCCGGCAGGGCGACGATGGCCTCCAACCAGTCGTTTTCGATGATCCAGCGGCGGATCTCACTCTCGCCGCTGCCCGCGTCGCCGGTGAACAGCGGCGAGCCATTGAAGACGATGCCGATACGGCTGCCTTCTTTATCCACCGGGCGCATCTTGGAAATCATGTGCTGCACAAAAAGCAGCGCCCCGTCATTGATACGCGGGGTGCCTGCGCCAAAGCGTCCGGCATAGCCCAGGGTATCGGCCTCCTGTTGGATGTATCTCTGCTGCTGTTTCCACTCCACGCCAAAGGGGGGATTGGCCAGCATATAGTCAAAGGTCCACTTGTTGCCGTCGGAATCGCGGTCAAAGCCGTCGCGGGTGAAGCTGTCGCCGAGGATGACGTTGTCGGCATCCTCGCCCTTGATCAGCATGTCGGACTTGCACACCGCCCAGGCCTCGTCGTTCCAGTCCTGACCGAAAACCTTGGGTTTGGCCTCGCTGTTGAGATGGCGGATGTATTCCTCGGCCACCGACAGCATGCCGCCGGTGCCGCAGGCTGGGTCGTAGATGGTCTTGACCACGTGGCTTTTGGCGAGATCCTGCTCCTGCGCCAGCAGCAGGTTGACCATCAGTTTGATGACCTCGCGCGGGGTGAAGTGCTCTCCAGCTTCTTCGTTCGACTGCTCCGCGCCGATGCGGATCAGCTCCTCGAACACATAGCCCATCTGCATCTGATCGACCCGCTGGGGCGTGAGGTCGATCCCCGCAAAGGCCTTGATCACCTCAAAGAGGATGTTCTTTTCCGCCATGTGGGCAATCTGCTCGCTGAACTTGAACTTCTCCATGATGGCGCGAACGTTGGCGGAGAAGCCGTTGATATAGCTGTTCAGGTTCGGCGCGAGGTTGTTGGGGTCGTCCAGCAGCGAGTGGATTTTTTCGCCTGGTAATGTGAGCTGCATGCGCGACAGGTTGTAGAAACGGTGGCTGGTTATCTGCTGCAACCGCGCCTGCTGCACCCGCTCGGGCTTGGTCTTCAGCGATTGGAATTCATCCAGTGCGGCCTGACGGGTCGGCTCCAGCAAACACTCGAAGCGGCGTAGTACGGTGAGAGGCAGGATAACCTTACGGTATTCGTTGCGCTTATACGGACCGCGTAAGAGATTGCAGATGGACCAAATGAAGCCGGCCAGTTGAGCATGGGTTTCACCGTTCATTGCTGGATTTCCTTGTTGTCGAAATTCGATGTACCATGATCATTACTGTTTCAAGAAGAGCACAATGGACGAAATGACCATAAATCAGACAGTTGTCAACTCATCCAGAGAAACAGATTAATCCGTGTCTGGAAAGTAACCAGGTTCGTTCATTGTTTCGTCGGCCAAACGTCGCCATCAAATTATGCTCGGAAAAATGAGAGTATCTGAATTTTCCTGGCACGTTACAACATCTACAGTATATGCTGCCAGATAAAAACTAAAGAATGGCCGACAATCATGCAACAGCTGGAATCACGGCGCATCGCTGCCGATCCGCATTGAAGGAGGGGGGCGATGAGAGGGAAAAGAAAAGACGAATTTGAACCTGATTATGAGGTTCCACCAGGGGTAACATTGCACGAGGTTATGGAATCTCTGCAGATGTCCCAAAAAGAATTGGCCCAACGAACCGGGCTGACCGAGCAAACACTCACCCGCATTTTCAAGGGTGACCAACCGATTTCCTATGAAACCGCCAACCGACTGGAACTGGTGACAGGTGACAGGTGTACCGGCGCGAATGTGGAACAATCTCGAAGCGCAATACCGGGAGCAGTTGGCCAAGCAGGAAGAGCGGCAAAGGTTGGAGACCGACAAAGCCTGGCTGAAGACGATCCCGGTCAAAGAATTGATTGAGCGAGGCCATGTGGAGCCGGACGATGATAAGGTGAGCCTGGTCCGTAAGGTTCTCGCCTTTTTTGGTGTTTGCAGTGTGCAGGCCTGGCAGGAGATCTGGGCCGCCCCCGCTGTGGCGGCCCGAAGGTCCCGTTGCTTTGAATCCCGGCCAGGAGATGCGGCCGCCTGGATCCGTCAGGGCGAACTGCAGGCACAACAGATTGAGTGTGCCCCCTTCGATAAAACCAGGTTCAGTGCTGCTTTGGAGGAGATTCGCACTCTCACCCGGGAAGAATCGGTGGTGTTTGAGCCTCGGATGAAACAGCTTTGTGCGAATGCCGGTGTAGCTGTGGCCCTGGTACGCGAGATGAAATAGGTTCCCTGGAACGGCGCCACCAAGTGGCTGACCCCCAACAAGGCGATGATCCTGCTCAGTCTGCGTGGCAAGGGAGAGGATAAGTTCTGGTTTTCATTTTTCCATGAAGCTGGCCATGTGCTCAAGGACAAGAAGAAGGGGCTCTTCATCAACGATGAGAGCAATGGTGACCTCAGCGAAAAAAAAGCCGATGCCTTTGCTGCGGAAACCCTTATTCCCGCCAAGCATGATGCCCGGATTTCTAACTGTCGCAGCAAGCAAGAGATCATCCTTCTGGCCGACGAACTGAGCATTTCTCCGGGCATCGTTGCCGGGCGGTATCAATTTCTCACAGGGCAATGGCAAATGTTCAAGGATCTCATCCGTAAATTGGAGTGGGCAGACTGATTTTTAGTATGATTTCAAAGGAATAACATCCATCTCTTCACGCCGTCTGATTCCGGGAGTTGCCACCCTTCGGTGGGCAATAATCAAACCCTGCTTTCTCACTAAATTCCTCCATAAAAGTTGAGAACGCCTCGACAGCCTGGCGGGCATTGTCCATAAGTTCCAGGCCTTCTTGTTCCGGGATGCCGCCCACTTCCTTCCAGTGTGCCTTTAGCTGATCGTAGGCCAGGTCGAACTGCACCACCAGATGTAGCATCTGTTTGGCTAACGGGGAACGGACATCGATGAGCTTGGCAGTAGGAGTACGCCTCGCCGTCTTTTTGGTTACCTTCTTTTGGCTGGTTGCCAGGAAGAAGTCCCCACCGCAGCAGTGACCATTCAAGGTGTTGTGATTACGGAGCGTGAAACAGAACAAGGATGTTTTGGGAAGGAGCTATGTTGAAGTTCTCAAAAAGGGGGAGGCTTGGGATAGTTGAGTGATTTATACCCGAAGAATCCTTTGCCGAAGAAGGCGAATCGTCCGCACATATTGTTTCTCTATTATGACTGTCCCATAAACAAAGCCTCCTCTGAGACGAGGGGATTTGCTTGTATCACTACATCGTGCCGTGGAATCCATGTTCCATGAAGTAATCCATAAACCATCATGTTTTTTGCGTTCTATCGTTTACGTTAAAGTTATTTCTGTTTAATATATCCTATGCAAGGTTCTATTCACATTTACGTTCCATCTATTCATAACATCTCGTAAATAAACGTTTTACCAATCAAAGTTGGTCCTATTTTTCTATTCACGATTCTATTCACGCATTGACGTAACTCATTATGCCACAATCGATAACGGAATATTTAAGGCGTGGTCCCGCGACATCGAAAGAAATACAACTTCATACCGGTTTGAGTCAAGCAGCCGTATCTCGGCAGCTAAAAAATCTAGGCGACAACGTAATTAGATTTCAAGACGGAAGGACACCAAGTTATGCATTAACTCGAAATGCGTTTGGAGGTAATGATAAGCTTCCCTTGTGCATGATGGACGCCCATGGAAACACTGTTTTAGTTGCGTTTATTAGGCCATTAGCACATGGAGGTTTTTTTGTAGAGCCCGCAACAGGGATGCCTGCTTTGTTGTTGGGAGAGAGCGGAAAAGGGATTTATGATGATTTGCCTTATTTCCTGGCAGATTTATGTCCTCAAGGCTTTTTGGGTAGGCAAATAGCAGAAGCCATGGCAAACCAAAATAGCGACTTCCCACCTGATCCCAGGCGCTGGAACCCAAACCACATCGGGAGATATCTTGTCTCTAATGGTGATGACCTGCCTGGTAATTTAAAATTCGGAGAGCAAGCGTTACTGCGTGTGAGAAGAAAGCCAATTGTAACATCTGAGGGTGATTACCCTGATCTCGCTGATAGCGTAATGAGTGGTGTTATCCCTGGCTCTTCAGCAGGAGGAGAACAGCCGAAATTTACAGCATTTTGTGGAAAACGATCTGCACATGTGATCGTAAAATTTTCCCCTAAGGGGACAACTGAAATTGCCAAGAGATGGAGAGATATCCTATTGACAGAGTTCCATGCAGCGCAGGCAATTCACGCGGAGAATTTCCCAGCAGCTGAAACAAGGTTGATAGAATTGAAAGGGAGATTTTTTTTAGAGTCTCAGCGATTTGATAGGACCGGTGAATTTGGTCGAATGTCAATGATTTCGTTGAGATCGATTGATGCTGAATTTACTGGTTTAGGAAGGGATTGGCCCCAGGTGATGTATGCGTTGCATGAACAAAAATTAGTAAGTTGGCAACATGTTTATGATGCAACTTGCCTATGGCATTTTGGCCAGCTGATTAATAATACCGACATGCATTTGGGCAATTTAAGCATGGCTATTGAAGGAGGGGTATTTAGGCTTCTGCCTCTATACGACATGTGTTCAATGGGGTTTGCGCCCAAAAGTGGAGGAGAGATCCAGCCTTACACGTTCACACCCGTGACCCCAGAGGCGCCATTTTTTAGTGAAGAAAATAAAAAAATAATTCTAAAAATGGCACGGGATTTTTGGGAAAGAGTTGCGTCGGACAGTCGAATTTCTGACGATTTTAAAACTTTTTTACAAAAAGGAAATCCCATTGATTTGATAGCTTAACTGCTCATTCAGATGAATTTTATCTGCAACTCGGTTCGTTTTCCCTGTCTGTAACGAGTAGCAAGGGCTCGCCCTAGGGCTCTCAGCCTATTTTTCCCCAAAGTCAAATGTACCACTCTGGTAAAGATGGATTTGATAAAATTTTATGGAAACGAGCTCATTCTGATGAAATCAATTTATTATCAAAGAAACGAGTAAAATTTGCTATGGCCACAAAATTCAGTTGGGCCTCGTAATATCAACATGTTACGAAAGCAGGTCGCGCCATACTTTGTCATGATTCCCTTTGGATTCATTGGACACACTAGCTTCTTACCGTCATGGCCAAGT
>JAQUEZ010000057.1 GCA_028684915.1 Desulfobulbus sp. | reverse complement strand
CTTTGCTGAATTTCTTTTTTTCGGGGTCGCTGAGATGAGGTAGAACGCCCCCAAAAAAAAGAATTATTTAATGGTGTTATTATACACAATATCTATAAAAATTCAGCAATTTAAGTGATTCCCAAAGGTGAAATAGTTGTTCTAAATTAGAAGGTTAACTCGAAATAGTTTACATATAGCTGAATGTAGTGGTTATGCCTTCAATATTGGTACCATAGGCGTGAAGTTGGTGTTTCAGGCCGGTTTCCAGAAGTACCCGATGGCACTCGGCTACATACTGGGAGACAGAAACACCCACTCCCAGCGGCACCAGGCAGAGATCAAGAATTACCTGCATACATTCCCCCGCTACCCGGATTGCACCGGGCATTTTATTGCATGTATCGGGAAATTCCATGCCGTTTTCTGCTCGGGCACATTTCCCTTTTCCTCTTTCGTCGGTTTTCCACTATGCTACAGAGAATGATCGAAGACAACCTGTAAATCCAGCCCGGAGGTTGGCATGCGTATTCTTGTTCTCGAAGACTCCAAACCCACCCAGCATCTGTTGCGTTCGCGCCTGGAAAAAGAGGGGTGCGAAGTCGATGTTGCTGATAACGGCCACCAGGGGTTTCAGTTGGCCACTGCAAATGCCTACGATGCCATCCTGACTGATATTCAAATGCCGCATTGGGATGGGTTTAAATTTATCGAAGCTATCGGCGTGGTGAGCCCACACCTGCCGATCCTGGTGGTGACGTCCACCTTAGATGATCGCGAGGTCATGGATCGATTGCATCAGCATGCCAATGTTCTTGGGGTGCTGGCCAAACCCTTTGATTTTGACAAGCTGTTCAAGCGCCTGGCCGGTATCCCCCGGCAAACCCACACCAGCGTTAATAAGAAGGCCAAGATTGTCTGTACCATCGGGCCAGCGAGCAACACGCCGGATATACTTGGTAAAATGATCCTGGCCGGGATGGATGTGGCTCGGCTCAACTTCTCCCACGGCAGTTACCAATCCCACGAGGAAACCTTGTGCGCCATTCGCGAGGCGGAAAAGGCCTGGGAAAAACCCATTGCCGTGCTCCAGGATCTCTGCGGTCCCAAGATCCGTACCGGTCCCATGGAGGACGGGGCAATTCAACTTCAGGTCGGCGAGGTGTTGGTCATTCAAGCGGAGCCGGTCGAGGGGAATACAGAGCGGATATCCACCATTACCCCCGCCATCCTCGCTGATTTGCGCGTCGGTGAACCGGTTTTGCTCGATGATGGTCTGCTCGAGTTACGGGTGCTCAAGGAAGGGGCGAAAGAGGTGCATTGCGAGGTGGTGGTTGGCGGTAAACTCAAATCAAGCAAGGGGATCAACCTCCCTGCCACCGAGCTGTCTTTGCCCAGCGTCACTGAAAAGGACTGGCAGGACCTGGACTGGGGGTTGGAGCATTCTGTTGATTATGTGGCACTTTCCTTTGTCCGCACTGCCGAGGATGTCTGGCGGATCAAGAATTACATCAAAAGTTCGGGAAAACGCAACCTCAAGGTAGTGGCCAAGATTGAGAAGCCCGAGGCGGTGCAGAATATCCGTGAAATCGTCGAGGTTGCTGATGCGATCATGATCGCCCGTGGCGATATGGGGGTGGAACTGCCTGCGGCCAGGGTCCCCCGAATCCAGGAGCGGATTATTCGCCTTTGCTGGGAGCTGAACACGCCGGTGATCACTGCCACCCAGATGCTCGATTCGATGACCACCAATGCCCGACCGACTCGTGCCGAGGTGACCGATGTGAGCATGGCTATCAAGGAGGGGACCGATGCGGTAATGCTTTCGCAAGAGACGGCTACCGGCGTGGATCCGGTCAATGTGGTGCGCACCATGGCCTCGATCATTTGCGAGGAAGAACGCTATGCCCAACCCGGCGCGGATAATTTCCGTGAACTGGAGCATGATGCGCTGACCTATCCCGCCCTGTCAGTGGTTGCCAACCTGAGCACGAACAGCGCCACTCTTTTGCTGGATCCTGACGGTTCGCTCTACCCGATTATCTCCAAATGGAACCGCAAGGTGCCAACGCTCTTGGTGACCAAGTCGTTGCATGTGGCCCGTCACTCCAACCTTTACAACAATATTTTTCCCCTGATTATCCGCGAGGAGCTTGGGCGCACCGAGATGGTCTTCCGCTCCTTGGCCATGGCGCGGGAGTGGGGCTATATTCACGCCGGTGAGACGGTGGCAGTGGTGGAGGGGCCGCGGGTTACCCGCAGCGGGATTCGCCAGTTAGGTGCGGTCCAGGTGATTCGGGTGGAAAAGGATTAGGCGCTATCCCCGTGGGGAAAAGGATGCGCGATAGAGTCGAACGGCCGATGCTGACCTAGATCCGCATCGGCCGATTTTTTTGATGGCGTCGTAAAAACTTCGATCTCCTGCGTCGCAGCGTTTTTCCGGGCACTCGACATGCCTGCTGTATGCCTTCGCGCCGAAAAAAACACTCCTCCTTGTATATCTGTGTTTTTACTGAGCCATCTCTTAGAGTGTGATGGACTTTTTACGAGTCCATCTTTTTTGATTTACTGACAACGAAGCATGATCACCTGGGTAACGACCGGCGTTTCAAACCGTGCACCGGCCTTGCCCCATTCGCCGTAACCAAGGCTGAGCCATTCCCCCTGTTCTTCCCAGAAGGAATAGCCATATTTCCAGCCACCGCACTGCTCGCTGCAAAGATACTCACTGGTTGGGCCATAGTAGAGGAAATTGGGACCGTTATCGTCTTTAGCCTGACGGCTCCGCCCGATCAACACCTGGTCAGCCCCGCGTGTACCGGCCTCGGCGAGGATCAGGTCCTCGATCTCCTTGCCGTTCATATTGGCCGGTAATTCGACCAAACTCTGAGCAAAGACCCGGCAGGATCGGCCCACTTGATCAGGCTGAAAAGCAATGGCTATTTTGCTGGTAGCCGGATACACTGGCCCGCTGTAGTTGGTCTGCGTATCGCCATCTAAGCCGACAAGCTGTTTGACGTTTTCCTGGACGGCGCAAGCGGAAAGGGGAAGCAGGACCGCTGCGGCCAGAACAAGTTGTCTCCATTTCGACATGTATACGCTCCGCAAAGAGGAAGAATTTTCTCCGGAGAAGGGGGAGGTGCGTTCATTTGCCCTTCTCCGCAATACCATCAACAGCCCAAAGGAAAACAGGACACCTGCAAGAATGCAAGGAGAAAAACAACATACAGCCCAGGCCGACCTGCTTCTCTTGCTGGTGGCGTTGATCTGGGGCTTTGGTTTTGTCGCTCAGCGAGCGGGCATGGATCATGTCGGTCCCTACACCTTCAACGGCATCCGCTTTCTGCTCGGTGGGCTTTGCCTGGTGCCGTTGGCGCTGCGTCGGTCACAAACTCCGCTTGTCCCCGGTGTGGGGCAGATCCCCCTGGTCAGGGCTGGCTTGATGGCTGGAGCTTTTTTGTTTGTCGCCGCCACCCTGCAGCAGGTCGGATTACAGTATACCACCGCGGGTAAGGCGGGTTTTATCACTGGCCTGTACGTGGTTTTTGTGCCGATAAGCGGTCTTTTTTTGCGACAGCGGACCAATATCGGTACCTGGGTCGGGGCCGTGGCTGCGGCGATCGGTTTGTATCTGCTCAGCGTCACCGAAGATTTTCGGATCGAATTTGGTGATCTGCTCGAGTTGATCGGGGCCCTGTTCTGGGCCGGGCATGTGCTGATTCTCTCTTATCTCTCTCCGCGTACTTCGCCGGTGCGCCTGGCCATGGTCCAGTTTTACGTCTGCGGGTTGTTGAGTCTGCTCACCGGTCTGTATCTGGAACCGATCAGTCTTCAGGGGGTGATCGATGCTGCAATCCCGATCCTCTATGGCGGTGTCTGTTCCGTCGGTGCGGGCTATACCCTTCAGGTGGTGGTGCAACGCAAGGCGCATCCCTCGCATGCCGCTATTTTGCTTAGCCTGGAATCTCCCTTTGCCGCCCTGGGCGGCTGGCTGCTGCTGCACGAAATCCTCTCCGGCCGGGCGCTACTCGGCTGTGGCCTAATGCTTGTCGGTATGCTGCTCTCCCAACTTTGGCCGATGATGACGGGTTCCCGTTCCTGATGCTTGGTGTGGCAAGGGCGGATTTTTAAATTCCGATATTCTTTTTCCCCAATTTTAGAGGACAGTATTTGCCGGAACCACCTTTTATTGTGTATATAGGTGCCATGCCGCGCTGCGACCAGGCGGCTTTCCCCAGAGATCATGCACAGACCTTGGGCACGCTCGTGCCCAGCTTCTATTGAATAAGGATAAGACGATGGCCAACGAACCGAACAAGATCATCTACTCGATGATCAAAGTCAGTAAAAAGTACAATCAGAAACAGATCTTAAAAGATATATCCCTGTCCTACTTTTATGGGGCCAAGATCGGCGTGCTCGGTCTCAACGGCTCGGGCAAGAGTACGCTCTTGAAGATCCTTGCCGGTATCGACAAGGAACATGAGGGCAAGACCATCCTCTCCGAGGGCTTTACCATCGACTACCTGCCCCAGGAGCCGATGCTGGACCCGGAAAAAACCGTCCGCGAGATTGTTGAGGAAGGTGCCCAGGCCACGGTTGATCTCTTGAATGAGTTCAATGCCATCAATGAAAAGTTTGCCGAGCCCATGGGTGACGATGCCATGCAGGCCCTGATCGATCGTCAGGGTGTGGTGCAGGACAAGCTTGATGCCATTGATGCCTGGAATCTGGATTCCCGCTTGGAGATGGCTATGGACGCGCTGCGCTGTCCACCGGCGGAGATGAAGTGCGGGGTGCTCTCCGGTGGTGAAAAGCGGCGGGTGGCTCTGTGTCGGATTCTATTGAAAAACCCTGATATTCTCCTTTTGGACGAGCCCACCAACCATCTGGATGCGGAATCGGTTTCCTGGCTTGAGCAGCATTTGCAGCAGTATCCGGGCACAGTTATCGCCGTAACCCATGACCGGTACTTCCTTGATAATGTGGCTGGCTGGATCCTGGAGTTGGACCGCGGTCAGGGCATCCCCTGGAAGGGCAACTATTCTTCCTGGCTGGAACAGAAGCAGAAGCGACTGGCCCAGGAAGAGAAAAAGGAGAGCGATCGCCAACGCACCCTCGGGCGTGAGCTGGAGTGGATCCGCATGAGCCCTAAGGGGCGGCGGTCCAAATCCAAGGCCCGTATCACCGCCTATGAGAATCTCTTGAACCAGCAGAGCGAGAAGGCGGGCGGCGATATGGAGCTCTATATCCCGCCGGGACCCCGCCTGGGCAAGCTGGTGATTGAGGCCCAGGGATTGTGCAAGGCCTTTGAAGGTAAGCTGTTAGTGGACAACTTAAACTTCTCCCTGCCCCCGGGCGGTATTGTCGGGATCATTGGCCCCAACGGTGCGGGCAAAACAACCCTGTTTAAAATGATCACCGGCCAGGAGCAGCCGGATGCGGGGACGATTCGTGTCGGCGAGACGGTGAAACTGGCCTATGTTGACCAGTCCCGAGATTCGCTTGATCCCAAGCAGACCATTTTCCAGGTTATCAGCGAGGGGCAGGAGACCATTTGGCTCGGCACCCGTGAGATCAATGCCCGGGCTTATGTGGCTAAGTTCAACTTTACCGGCAGCGATCAGCAGCAGAAGGTGGGCGAGATCTCCGGTGGGCAGCGCAATCGGGTCCATCTGGCGCAGATGCTCAAGGAAGGCGGCAATGTTTTGCTTTTGGACGAGCCGACCAACGATCTCGATATCAATACCATGCGTGCCCTCGAAGAAGCTCTGGAAAGCTTTGCCGGTTGTGCGGTGGTCATCAGCCATGACCGCTGGTTTCTGGACCGTATTGCCACCCACATCATGGCCTTTGAAGGGAATTCGGAGGTGGTTTGGTTTGAAGGCAATTACTCTGACTATGAGCAGGATTACAAAAAACGCAAAGGTGCCGATGCTGAACAGCCGCATCGTATCCGTTATCGTCAGTTGACCCGCGACTAGTCTTTCGTTTCATGAAAAATCGTGACGTTTGATGGCGTCGTAAAAGCTTTAATCCATAGCGTCGCAGCATTTTTACTTACCTATCTCTTAGGGTGTGATGGAATTTTTACGAGTCCATCAATAGTCACCACGAGGGATGCGAATAGGGGCTGGATGGAATATCGATATCATATTGACGAAACAAACCCCTTGAGCAACGTGCATATAACGCATTTCTATCGGGGGCGGCAATGAAGACCGCCCCTTTTGATTTTGATACCGTCATAGACCGGTGCCGGTCCAGCAGTTTGAAATGGGGGCATTACCAAGGCCGCGATATTCTCCCTTTGTGGGTGGCTGATATGGATTTCCCTTCGCCACCGGCGGTGATGGCCGCTCTGCACCAGAGGATAGATCACGGCATCTTTGGCTATACCCTGGCGTCGGAGTCCCTTGTCGAAGCGGTAATGGCGCATTTGGATCAGCACTATGGCTGGCAGATCCAACCCCAATGGTTGGTCTGGCTGCCTGGGTTAGTGACCGGGCTGAATGCGGTTTGCCGGGCCGTGGGCCAGGCCGGGGATGAGGTTATCACCTTCACCCCGATCTACCCGCCTTTTGTGAGCGCGCCCGAGTTAATGGGGCAAAAAACGGTGTGTGTGCCGCTTAGGGAGGTGCGCGGTCGCTGGAGTATGGATCTTGAAGCGCTGGCACGGGCGATTACCCCGAAGACTAGGTTACTGCTGCTCTGTAATCCGCATAATCCGGTGGGCCGGGTCTGGAGTCGGGGCGAGTTGCTGGCGGTGGCCCAATTGGCGGAGGAACATGATCTTATTCTCTGCAGCGATGAGATCCATGCTGACCTGATTCTGGATGCCGACAAACACCACCTTCCCCTGGCCATGCTTGATCCGGCGATAAGTCACCGCACTATTACCCTGCAGGCGCCGAGCAAAACCTATAATATCCCCGGCCTGGGTTGCTCGTATGCAGTGGTTGCGGATCCGAGCCTGCGCCGTCGACTTCACCGGGCCATGGAGGGCATCGTCCCCCATGTCAACCTGCTGGGCTATGCGGCTGCCGAGGCTGCGTATCGCCATGGCGAACCTTGGCGCCTGGCCTTGATGCAATACCTTCGCGATAATCGAGATCTGCTAACGCGGAAAATCGATGAGATGCCCGGTTTGGCCCTGAGTCCGGTGGAGGCCACCTATCTGGCCTGGATCGATGTTCGCGAGCGGGACCTCGAAGATCCGCAAGGCTTTTTTGAAGCAGCCGGTGTTGGTCTTTCCGATGGTCGATCCTTTGGACTTCCCGGGTTCGTCCGCCTCAATTTCGGCTGCCCCCGCTCGCTGCTCATAGAGGCACTCGAACGGATGCAACGGTCACTTGCCTAATCAAGAAGTGCGGCTGCAATTGCAAGGCAGCGTCATTTTCTTATGGCGCCAACCCCTGGCTGTGCTTATATCTCACCGATGGAGCAAAAGGGGGATAAGGGAAATTTTATCCTACAATGTAGGGTTTTTTCCTTGGGTGCCCCAGAACCACAGAAGCGGGACGCGATGAGCAGCAGTGTTGTTGAAGGCCTGGGGGAATCCTTGCTGGTCGAACGAAAATTTTTCACCTTTGCCGAGCCACCGGATGGGTTGTTGCTTGACTGTGGCACCCGGTTGGGGCCGATCACGCTTGCCTACGAAACCCTGGGTACGTTGAATCCGGAGCGCAGCAATGCGATACTCATTCTTCACGCCTTTTCCGGCGACTCCCATGTGGCCGGCCGTTTCCATGAAAGCGACGAGCGGCCCGGTTGGTGGGACAATATGGTGGGACCGGGGAAGCCCATCGATACCAACCGCTTTTTTGTCATTTGTTCCAATATCCTCAGCAGCTGCTGCGGCTCCACAGGCCCTTCCTCGATCAATCCTGAAACCGGCAAACCCTACGGACTGAATTTCCCCATGGTCACTATCCGTGACATGGTCCATGCCCAGAAATATCTGATCGAGCATCTGGGGATCAAACAACTGATGTCCCTGGTAGGCGGCTCCGTAGGGGGAATGCAGGTGCTGCGCTGGTGCTCAGATTTTCCAGAAATGACCCGATCCGCCATTCCCATGGCCACTACCACCCGTCACTCCGCCCAGGCTATTGCTTTTAACGAGGTGGCCCGGCAGGCGATTATGGCCGATCCGGATTGGAACAACGGCGACTATTACGATGGTGCCGGTCCGACCCATGGCCTGGCCGTGGCGCGGATGATTGGTCATGTGACCTATCTTTCCGATGAGGCCATGCGCGAAAAGTTCGGGCGCCGCATGCATCGGGATGCTCTTTCGTTCAATTTCGGCGGTGACTTCCAGGTGGAGAGCTATCTTCACCACCAGGGAAAAAAATTCGTTGATCGCTTTGATGCCAATTCCCTTTTGTATATCACCAAGGCGGCCGACTATTTCGACCTGGAGCGTGGCGGTCATAATATGCTTGTCAACGAGGCCCTGGCTGATGTCAGCTTTCTCGTCCTTTCTTTTTCTTCCGATTGGCTCTATCCCACCTATCAATCACGGGACATTGTCTCTGCCCTGAAGAAGAACGGTTCCGACGTCAGTTTTTGCGAGATCGAAGCCCAGGGCGGGCACGATGCCTTTTTGCTGCCCAACAGACGACTCGACAGCCTGGTCAGCGGTTTTCTTGATCGGATGTACCATGAATACTGCCTATAACCGGGAAATGGAGTCGATGCGGTTCGACCTGCAGGTGATCGCTTCCTGGATCGAACCCGGTTCCAAGGTGCTCGATCTGGGCTGTGGTAATGGCGACCTGCTCCATTATCTCAAACAGCAAAAACAGGTGCGCGGCACCGGTATCGAATTTTCCGAGGAGAAGGTGGCTCGCTGCATCGAGCGCGGACTGACCGTTTTGCAGGGCGATTTTCGCAAAGAAGTCTGCGACTACCCGGAGGGGCGTTTCGATGTGGTGGTCCTTAGCCAGACGCTGCAACAGATTCGCGATCCCAAGGAGTTGCTGACCGATCTGCTCTGGATCGGTAAACGGGTAATTGTCAGCTTTCCTAACTTCGCCCACTGGTCCTCACGGCTGCAACTGCTGTTCACCGGTATGGCGCCGGTCACCGATCAATTACCGTATGAATGGTATAACACCCCCAATATTCGGGTTATTTCAATTCGCGATTTCAAACGATTCCTCCGCATATCCGGCGTGCGCACGGTGCGTGAGGTGGCAATCAATACCCATCATCGCGATTATCGGGGCAATATGGTCCGTTATTTCAAAAACTTACGGGCCACCTACGGCATCATGTTGCTGGAGCGGGTTCCATGAGCCGATTTATTGAACAGGATGTATTCAATATGGGAAAAATAGAAATGTTAGCCGGAAGTTGCAAAACCGAATCCATTACTGCGGATCGGGTGCGTAATCCCATCCCCGGGGCGGTGCATGCTTTGTCCGAGGGCTTTAAGAGTGGTCGTTGGGCCAGTCATATCGAACCGGTAGCGATTCCGTCCAAGCAGGCGGTGATCGACCTGGTCGAGCAGGCACAGCGGATTCTTTTCCCCGGTTTTTTTGCCTGCGATATCCTGCGGCCGGAAAATCTCGAGTACCATCTTGGCCAGCAACTCAGTTCCTTTTACGAGAACCTAGCCAGCCAGATCAGCTCGGCCATTCGTCACGATTGCTTTCGTCACAACCAGGCCTGTACACTCTGCAACGAGCGCAGTTATGAGCTGGCTTCGGCCTTGGTCGATTCCCTGCCCGACATCCGCAGCACGTTGGAGTCGGACATTGAAGCCACCCTGACCGGCGATCCGGCAGCTGCCAACTCAGATGAAGTCATCTTCAGTTACCCGGGGCTGTTTGCGATTATGATCTACCGTCTGGCCCATCGGCTGCATGAGCTGGAGGTTCCGCTCATTCCCCGGATTATGAGCGAACACGCTTATCATCGTACGGCTATTGATATCAACCCTGGAGCCACCATCGGCTCACATTTTTTTATCGACCACGGCTCCGGTGTGGTGATCGGCGCCACCACCAGCATCGGCAATCGGGTGCGGATCTATCAGGGCGTCACCTTGGGAGCTCTTTCCTTGCCCAAGGACGCGGGAGCGCGACTGCGCAACATTAAGCGTCATCCAACCATTATGGATGACGTTATTATCTATGCCAATGCCACGATCCTTGGTGGTGAGACCGTGGTCGGGGCACGTTCAATCATCGGTGGTAACGTCTGGCTGACCGAATCAGTGGGCCCGGACACCCGGGTCATGCTTGAGCCGCCTAAGTTGGTCTACATCGGTCCCGGACAGGGGGGACGCGTATGAAATATTGTGATGATCTCACCAGGGCTGTGGGCAAGGCCCCCCTGGTCCGACTGGCCAATCTGAGCCGTGAAACCGGGGTGGAATTGCTGGCCAAGGTGGAATCCTTTAATCCCCTGGGCAGCATCAAAGATCGGGTGGCCGTGTCCATGGTGGATGATGCTGAAAAAAAAGGATTGTTACAGCCGGGCGGCACCATCATTGAGCCGACCAGCGGTAATACCGGGATAGGCCTGGCCTTTGTCTGCGCCAGTCGTGGGTATCGTTTGATCCTGACCATGCCGGAGAGTATGAGTATCGAACGGCGTAAGCTTTTAGTTCATCTCGGCGCCGAGCTGGTGCTCACGACGGCAGCGGAGGGGATGAAGGGGGCTGTGGCCAGAGCCACGGCCTTGCAGGCGGCAACACCGGGTTCCTGGATGCCTGATCAGTTTAACAACCCCGCCAATCCGGCCATACACCAGCACACCACCGGACCTGAGATCTGGCAGCAGGTTGAAGCGCGGATTGACGCCTTTGTCGCCGGTGTCGGCACTGGCGGAACGATCAGCGGTGTGGGGCGGTATCTCAAATCGCAGGATGCAACAATTCGGGTGGTGGCGGTGGAACCGGCCGCCTCGCCGGTGCTTTCCGGCGGCAATCCGGGGCCGCACAAGATCCAGGGGATCGGTGCGGGTTTTGTCCCCGGTAATGTTGATCGAGGCGTCATTGATGAAATCCTCACTGTGGCCAATGAAGAGGCCATTCAGCAAGCCCGGATTCTGGCCCGGCGCGAGGGAATCCTTTGCGGTATTTCTGGTGGGGCAGCATTGGCTGGAGCGTTGCAACTGGCAGCGCGGCCGGAGTATCTGGGCAAACGGATCGTGTTTATCCTGCCTGATACTGGTGAGCGCTATCTGAGTACGGATTTGATGGCATAGGGGCATTGGACACTGTTGACCCTGGGAAAGAAGCCAAGTTTTGGGTAACTGTTGAGAACATGAGCTTGTTAAAAGGAACGTATGGGCACAATCGTATCGCTGAACATCAGTAAGGACAAGGGCGTCAACAAGGAACCGGTGGAGCAGGTCGAGTTCAAAGTCGATCATGGCATCGTTGGTGATGCTCATGCCGGTGATTGGCATCGGCAGGTGAGCTTGCTCGCTGAGGAATCAATCGACTTTATGCGTAACAAGGGCTTGGAGCTTGATCCTGGCGCCTTTGCCGAGAACATCACTACCGAGGGGCTCGAACTCGCAAGCCTGCCCATCGGTACTCGGCTTGGAAGCGGTGAGGTGGTGCTGGAAGTGACCCAAATCGGCAAAAAATGTCATCACGGTTGTGCCATTTTCAAACAGGTGGGGGATTGCATCATGCCACGCGAGGGCATCTTTACCAAGGTTATCGTTCCTGGTACCCTCCGTCGCGGAGACAGCCTGGATGTGCTTTCGTGAGTGAGGCCGGGCAGTGCCGTCGTTGCGGGGCCTGTTGTATGCAGGGCGGGCCAGCGCTTCACGGGCCGGATCTGGCCCTGCTTCACGGCGGACATCTTCAGCCGGAGGATCTGATCACGGTCCGTCGGGGAGAGTTGGCGGTGCAACCCTTAAGGGGGGAACCGGAACCGGTGGTCAGTGAATTTTTAAAGCTCACCGGCAAACACGGGTCCTGGTGTTGTGCTTTTTATGATGAGGCGGATAAAGGGTGCCGTCGTTATACCCACCGGCCCATGGCTTGCGGACTGCTCAACTGTACCGATACCACGCCGCTTTTAGCTCTTGCCGGTAAAGATCTCCTTAGTCGGTTTGACTGTATTGCGGCCGACGACCCTCTGTTGCCCCTGGTGCGCGAGTATGAGGGCCTGTGTCCCTGTCCCGATTTGCAGGCCATCCGCGATTGCCTGTGTGCGGGGAAAATGCCTGCGGAGCAACTTGCTGAGTTGGAAGCACTTGTTTGCTGTGATCTCAATTTTCGTGGTCGGATCACGGCCGAGTTTGCGTTGTCGCTTGGCAGGGAACTGTTCTATTTCGGTCGCCCCATTTTTCAACTGTTTGGGCCCCTGGGGCTTGAGGCTGTCAACACCCCGACAGGTATCCATCTGTTGCAAAACCACCGCTGACTTACCCGCGCTTCATGGTGCCGCCATGGTTGACTGGAGGGGGAAAAGCATATAGAGTGCCGCAACTTTCCCCTTTTTCCCTACCGCCCAAGGTGTGCTGATGACTACTCCCAATATCCAAAACCTTCTGGCCAAATTTGACGATCTCAGCGATACCTATCTCCGCGAGGAGGTGGAACAGGCGCTGAAACTCCAGGAAGAAATCACGCCTTCGCTTTTGCAGGTAATTCAGGATGTCGGGGACAACCCCCTGGTATATTGCTTGGAAATGCGCAATGCCCATGTGTATGCGGCGTTGCTCCTCTCCGAATTCCGTGAGCCTGCCGCCCATGAGCTGTTTATCCGCGCCTTTTCCATTGCCGATGAACAGTTGGTCGATCTCTGGGGCGATATGACCACCGAGACGCTGCCCACCCTGTTGTCCCGCACCTGCGGTGATTCCTTGGAGCCGATCAAAGGATTGGTCCTTAATCGCGAAATCGATCAGTTTGTGCGCTGCGCGGCCATGGAAGCCCTTTCTTATATGGTGGCTTTTGATCCTATGCGCCGGGACGAGGTTGTCGGCTTTTTACGGGGCTTATTTACCGGTGAAGAGGCGGCGAAGGAATCCTATTTTTGGGGGAATCTGGCAGCAACCCTGTGCGATATCCATCCGGGAGAATGCATGGAGGTTATCCGCAGTGCCCACGCAAAAGAGATCATCCCTGAGGGCTTTATTACTCTGGACCAGATAGAGGAGGCCAATGGTCGCAGCCTGGAAGAGGCCATGGCTTCGTTAAAGACGTGGGTGAACGCCCGCATGCCAGCAGATGCCCATTCCTATATAGCCTGGTTTAGCGAGTTTAATCAGGAGGATGACGACGAGCGGCAGGCTGCGGTTACGCCTAAAGAGGAAAATAAAAATAAGAACAAAGAGAAAAAAGCCAAGCAGAAGGGCAAAAAAGGGAAAAAGTGATGTTTGTTTCGTTAATCAGCTCTGATCGATAGGAAGAAAATCGTCTGTCTTCGGGGCGCTGAGTAATTCCGTATAGGTGACCACACCGTTTTTTCCACGGCGTTTGGTTTCAAACAGCGCATGGTCGGCGTTGCCGAGCAGGTCGACCATGGTCTCGGCATCCTCTGGATATGAGGCAGTGCCGCAACTCACCGTGATCCTTAGCTCCAATTGCTGCTCGGTGAGAAACCGATTGTCGGCAATGGCAGCTCGTATTTGTTCCGCTCGCTGAGCCCCGGCCTGGCTATCATGCCCGGTCAGAACAGCGACAAACTCGTCTCCGCCGTAACTCACCCCAAAGCAACCCTCCGGTAGGAGCGGCTTGATGACTGCAGCCAGCTCGGCAATGGCCCGGCTGCCATTGAGATGGCCGTAGGTATCCACCACCTGTTTGAATTTATCGATATCCATAAACACGATGGTCAGTGGTTGCTGCGGATGTTCGTTGAGCTGGTGCTGCAGGGCTCGGTAGAGATAGCGGGTGTTGTAGAGACCGGTAAGGTCATCGATGTAAGAGAGGTTCCTGTATTTTTCCTGGCTGACCCTGAGGGCCTGCTGCGCCTTGTGCAGGGCAAGATGGGTGCGAACCCGGGCCAGCAGTTCCTCTTTAGTTGAGGGCTTGATGATGTAATCCTGGGCTCCTGCAGTAAAGCCGCCGATGATATGTTCTTTGTCGTTGCTGGCAGTGACAAAGAGGACCGGAATTTCTTTCGTATGCGGATTGGCCTTGATCCGTTTACAGGTTTCAAGTCCGGACATTCCGGGCATATCGATATCCAGGAGGATCAGGTCCGCCGCCGTGGTTTCGAGCAGATCAAGCAACTCCTGTCCACTGGCCGCAGTCAGGACCGCGTAGCCTTCACGAACCAGCATCGATTCTAAAAGTTTGACAACCACCGGGTTGTCATCAACGACGATGATCGGATTATCTATTGTTTTCTCAGTCTTTTTCATTTTCTCATAGTGGAGAAAATCAGGGCAGTTGTCAAGATTTCTGCGGGGATCGGTTCTTCTTTTTAGTCGGCCCCTAAGCAAAAGTTGTGCCGCGCGCTTGGCCAATAAAAAAAGGAGAGCGATATATATCGCTCTCCTCCAATGGCGTGGCTGAAGCTCTTCTTGGCTAAGGTTTAGGGCAAAGCGCCTTCACCTTGGCATCCGGGGAGGCCAGACACCGGGTCAGCTGTTCCTGTTCCAGGTCGGTGGCGACCATGCCGTCTGCCATCATGTTGTCGATGATTCTTTTCCAGTACAGGCTGCCTTTGCCTCGTTCAATCCGCGGGCAGATGTGGGTGACAAAATGGCAGGTGCTGCATTTGTTCTGCACCTGTGGTCCGCACTCTTCTTCAGCCCGGCTGGTTCCGTTCAGAGCGAGAACCAGCAGCAACAGCCCGGGAAAAGTGAGTATCCCTGCCTGAACTGATCGTCTCATCCTCAGCATCGCGCATTCCTCCTCAGTCGTTCCTCAGTGCGAAAACAGCGGCAGGTGTTTGGCCGACATCTTGTAGAGGAATACCCCAAGAGCGATGATGCCGAGCGACACCAAAAACTCCTTCCACGACGGCGAGTAGGACGCCCCGTGCCAGGTGTTATAACTCTCCATGGAAAACAGGCATACATTCATCCGGTTCAACATGACCCCGGCGATGACGAGCATATTGACGGAAAAAATCATGTTGATGTTGGTACGGTATTTTTTCATACTCAAAATACCGATGGGTAAAAGAACACCGATCAGCATCTCCAGCAGATACATATTTCCCTCCACCGATCCGCTGAGCGCCATTGCAGGGCTGGCCACGGCAAAGAGCTGGTAGAGCTTAAGCAGCAGGTAAAAACTGAGGACGATCAGCACCCCACGGGCCAAGCCGTAGAAGATCTCCTTGTCGACCTTGTGGCCGAGAAACTTGGCGCTGAGCATGGTTTCAAAGCTGACCATAGAAAGCCCCATGGCCACGGCGGAGACCAGGAAGTGGAAGGGGAGTTTGGTGTCCCACCAGAGAGGCGACATCTTTTCGGGGGCAATCAAAAACACTGCACCCAGGGAAGACTGATGCAGGGTGGAGAGCATCACGCCGAAGATTACCGCGCCCACCATGATTTTGCCCACGGCTTTGCGCGCTTTTTCCCAGCCCAACCGTTCAAGGAGCATCGGGCTGAATTCCAACGCCAGGGTGGTGGTGTAAAAAACAACATGCATGGCCACAACCCACATGACCGAGTGGTACTGCCACATGAACATCGGGTGCGGCAGGCGGAAGGGATGGCCGATGTCGAGGAAGATTGCGACCACCGCCATCAGGTAACCGAGAAAGGCGGTGAGTATGGCAGGTCTGACAATGGGCCGGTATTTTTTCCAGTTAAAGAGATAAACGGCGCAGGCAATTATAAAACCGCCTGCGGCCATGGCGACGCCGCCAAGAACATCCAGGCCCAACCAGAAGCCCCAGGGATAGCCGTCGTTCATGTTGGTGGCTGCGCCCAGACCAAACAGCATACGATACAGGGCAACCGCACTTCCGAGGATGATCAGCACCACCATGGCGATGGTCGCTGGCGTCCAGGTTTTAATATTCGGATTGGATTCCATTGGGTTTCACCTCATAGCCAAAGTGACGGAGTTGTTGCACCACTGCTCCGATGGTTTTTTCCATTCCGGCCTCCACCTCCGGTGAAAGGCCGATTCCGACATCAAGTTGCTTGGGTTCTATGCCGTAGAGTGTCAGGCTTTGGGGCATGGTGTCGCTCAACTGGGCGGCAGCAAGCACGTCACAGATACCCAGCTGGTGTGGGGTGGTTCGGGCGAGAAAGGCCTTGGGCACATGCTCCCCCTCCACCAGGACCACGGTGCCGGGCTGCTGATCGTTGCGCAGAGCATCAATGAGAATGAGATGTTCTTTGTCGTCGATCATAGTCAATAACTCAAAGCCGGCGGTTCCGCCGTCCACACATTCCACATTTTCAGGAAGATTGTAGCGACGCGCCAGTTCTGTGGCTGCCCGGCAGCCCACCCCCTCATCACCGATAAGCAGGTTACCGATACCCAGCACCAATGCCTTTGCCTCTTTGCGGCTCATAGAACTTTCACCTTGCTGATCGGGGTCTTTTTCCCGTCCACGAGATGGATAGCGCAGGCCAGGCAAGGATCAAAAGAGTGGATTGTACGTAACACTTCCAGCGGCAGTTCCGCATCAGCGACCGGATTGCCTACCAGAGAAGCCTCGTAGGGGCCAAGGGCGTCCTGGCTGTTTCGAGGGCCGGCGTTCCAGGTTGAAGGCACAACTGCCTGGTAATTCTTGATTTTGCCGTTTTCGATCACTATCCAGTGGGAGAGCGTGCCGCGGGGTGCCTCATGGAACCCGGTGCCACGTTGTTCTCCGCGCGGGAAGACCGGGGCGTTGAAGGTGTCGTAATCCCCCTTGCCGATATTGTCGATCAGCGCCTGCCATTGACCTTTCATCGCGTCGTGGAGGACCGCGCAACGGATCACCCGGGCAGCGATCCGGCCTATAGTAGAATGGAGGGCGTCGATACCTACCGTGGCTCCGGCCAGGGAAGAGACGCTGGCCAGGGTCTGGTCGACCAGCTTCTTGGTGACCGCATGGCCGGAGAGGTACATGGCAACCACATGGGGCAAAGGGCCGACCTGGGCTGGTTGTCCCATGAAGGTTGGGGATTTGACCCAGGAATATTTGTTGTCGTATTCAAAGCCGGTGTACTTGGGTACCGTATCCTCCTCGTAGGGCGAGCGGTCCCAGTTGCCGTTGTACCAGGAGTGCTTGATCGATTCCTTGATCGAGTCGTAGAGCACCTTGTCACGCTGGCTCTTGATCGGGGAAAACTTGGAAATATCGCCAGCTGGGATATAACCGCCGGGCAAGGCATAGGTGGTGCCCTTGCTGTCCATGGGCATATCGGGCACGGAGAGGTAGTTGAGTACGCCCGCGCCGTATTGGGTCCAGTCGGCATAATAGGCGCCGATGGCCGCAACATCGGTGAGCATGGCCTGGTTGATGAAGTCGCCAACTTCCTCGATTAGGGTCTTGATGTGGAACAGCTTTTCAATGGTCAGGTTGGCCGGGCTGTCAGGGTTGATCGGATTGGTCACGCCGCCCACGGCCAGGTTCTGGATGTGCGGGGTCTTGCTGCCGAGGATGGCGACGACTGTGTTGATCTTTCGTTGGTATTCCAGGGCCTGCAGGTAATGGGTTGCTGCGAGAAGATTGACTTCGGGCGTCAGTTTCATCGCCGGGTGGCCCCAGTAACCGCTGGCAAAAATACCTAGCTGGCCGCTGGCGATGAATTTCTTCAACCGGTCCCGGACTGCGGTGATCTCCTGGACGCTGTTGCCTTTCCAGTCCGAGAGTGTTTGGCCTAATTTGGCAGTGGCCACTGGATCGGCAGTGGTGGCAGAGACGATGTCCACCCAGTCCAAAGCGCAGAGTTGATAAAAGTGGACCATGTGGTCGTGGATACCGTGGCCACCGACAACCAGGTTGCGAATAAAGTGGGCGTTGGTCGGGATCTCCAACTGGAGGGCATCTTCCACCGCTCGCACCGAGGCCATGGCATGCACCGTGGTGCAGACGCCGCAGATACGCTGGGTATAGGCCCAGGCATCGCGCGGGTCACGCCCTTTGAGAATGATTTCAATGCCGCGCCACATCTGCCCGGATGACCAGGCATTGGTGACCTTGCCATTGTCGACTTCGCAATCTATACGTAGATGCCCCTCAATTCTGGTGACAGGATCAATGGTGATTTTTTGGGCCATGTTGTTCTCCTTTACGCTTTCGTTCCAAGGGGATAGATGTCACATGTGTCAATAATCGCGAGACAGGTCCTCCGAATGAATCAGGAGGCATCCCCTTTCTCGGCGTTGTTTTTCTTTTTCTCCATCTTCTGGGTCGCAATACGAGTCACAGTGCCGGTGATCAGCAGGGTGGCGATCAATGCGGGTACGTGGGAGACGTAGTCCCAGGTGAAATCAGGGTAGACCTGATTAGTGATTTTGGGGTTGAAGCCGAGTTTGTCGAAGTCGACACCAGCGAGGAAGAGATATTGAGTGCCGCCGGCTTCTTCCATTCCGTAAACGTGGTCAACGTAGGGCTGCACCACCTGTTCGGTGCGTTCGTCGCCATCAACCCGCTTCACCGGATAGGCATAGGTTGCACCCGGTTTGAGCGTCAACCGGCGTTTGGCTTCTTCGCGTAGATCGGTGACCTTGCCGAAGATGGAGGCTCCGGTGGGGCAGGCCTCACAGCAGGCTGAATACTTACCTTGGGCGTATCGGTGATTGCAGAGTTGGCATTTGACGACGGATGGAGAGGCCTTGTGCCACTCGTAGGTCGGGATGCCGAAGGGGCAGGCCACCTGACAGTACCGGCAGCCGAAACAACGGTTTGGGTTATAGGTTACGATGCCCGTTCCGGGTTGTTTTTGCAGGGCCGCAACCGGGCAGACTGAAACGCAGGCCGGTTCGAGGCAGTGCAGGCAATGCTGTTTGATGAAGGAAAAGGCGGGGCCGCCCTTGCCCCCCTCCTCCGGGGTATCATTATGGTAGGCTTTGATCACGCAAAGGGTCTGCGCGGAAAGTTTTTTGGGTGCGTCGTAGATGGGGTCGCCCTCTGGATATTCAAAGGGAATTGTTCCGGCTGTTTCCCTATGATAGAGGGCGCCGCCGGGTTCGGCATTGGCCCTTTTGCAGTTGACCATGCACGACATGCAGCCGATGCAGAGGGTGGCGTCGTAGAGGATGCCGACCGCATCAGGTGAAAGCTGCCCCCGTGGTGCAGCCTGGCCGGGTGTGGCCCCCGCTGTCACCATCAGTCCGGCCCCAGCCGAAAATTTGAGAAAATCTCGTCTGTTAATTGCCATAGCGTCTCACTCCTCGGCTGAGATCAGTCTTCCTTATTGCCACCACGTTGCGACAGGGCGACTGCTGCCGCGCCAACAGCCGCACCGGCTACACCATAGGCGAAACTCTTGGCGCCGTTGCCTTTTGGAGGCAAGGCTTCAGGATGTTGGGCAGGGGGGGTAGGAAAGGCAACCTTAGCTTTGGAGAACAGGGGGCTATGGAATCCGACGTTTTCCTCGGAGCAGCCGAAGCAGGGCGATCCGGTGGCAACCGGCCAGCAGCCGGGCGTATCGTTGAAGGGGAGGGTGGAGCAGTTATTGTAGGTTTGAGGGCCCTTGCAACCGAGTTTATACAGACAATACCCCTGGCGATGACCAGCATCACCGAATTCCTCGGCAAAACGACCGGCATCAAAATGGGGTCTGCGTTCACAGTTCTCGTGAATGAGGCGGCTGTAGGCGAATTTGGGACGACCTTTTTCATCCAGGGCTGGAAGCTTGTTAAAGGTCAGGAAATGGATGACCGTGGAGAGGAAGTTGTACGGGTTGGGTGGGCATCCGGGAATGTTGACCACCGGAATATTTTTGGATTTAAGCACTTCGTGAACCGGGGTTGCGCCGGTGGGGTTGGGGTCGGCTGCGGCCACGCCACCCCAGGCAGCGCAGGAGCCAATGGCAATTACCGCGGCAGCGAGCGGAGCGGTTTCGTTAAGGATGTCGAGGACGGGTTTGCCAGCTATCTGGCAATAAATACCCTTGTCTTTTACTGGAATGGCACCGTCGACAACCAAGATGAATTTACCTTTATTGGCTTCGATGGATTTAGCGCGTTCAGCCTCTGCCTGGTGGCCTGAGCCAGCGTTGAGGGTCTCGGAGTACTCGAGCGAGATGAGATCAAAAATGAGCGTTTCAATGGAGGGGTGACCGGTGCGTAACAGGGATTCGACGCAGCCGGTGCATTCCTGGCCGGAGAGCCAGATAACGGGAGGGCGTTTGGGCGAAGTCACCGCTTCGGCAATTTGAGGAACCGAAGTGATAGGCAGCCCCATCGTTGCAGCCACCGCCGTGCAGAATTTCATGAAATCTCTGCGAGTCACGCCACTCAACAGATTCTCGTTGTTGCCCACAACCTTCGACTTCATCTGCCACCTCCTTAGGATGTCCTTTTAACTAGTTAACACTCTTGTGAAATCAACACTCCTTACAGGAAAAAACTAAAAATTAGACCGCTTCTGTTTGTTGTATATAGGTAAAAAAAATGCTGTGCAATACTTTTTTATTTTTGCACAATATGCACAGAGTGAGACGGATTGTGTCTCGGGGTGGGGTGGGGAGTTAGTTATTTTGCTCGTCGATGCGGCGCATGCCTTCCATAATTAGCCCCATGAATCCGCCGATGACGGAGAGCTGTCTTTCTTTGTCGTCAAGGCCTGAGGAGTAGGCGAAGTTGCCTTCGTTTTTGGCAAGGAGGGCGAAAAAAGCATCTTTCCCGGCGAGGTCTTTGTACGTAATTTTGATGAGTTCCCCCTCGTTGAACATCACCTCTGCGTTGCCATCGTCAAGGGTAAGAAGGACTTTTCCGGATTTTTGACTGGAGTTGATGAGTTGGAACAGCTCGACGGCGTTGATGTCGGAAAGGCGGCCGGTCATGCCTGAGCTGATGGTGCCGGATCGCATGGTGTTGGATTGGGCGCGTTCAACGAGCATGCGGTAGAAAAATACCTGGAGGACCGGGTAACGATTGAGGACGTGTTTAAAATCTTTGCTGGACAGGGAGGCGAGCCTGGTTTTTTCGCGAGAATGGATGGATGTGGTCACGGGTTCGCCAGAAAGAAGGCTCATTTCACCGAAAATATCGCCAACTGACATTTCTGAAAGTGTTTGGCCGTTATCACCGATAACCGCCACCTTGCCCTCGAGGACGATATAAAGGCTTGTGCCTGGGTCACCTTTTTTGAGTATAATTTTGTTGGTGTCGTAATCTTTGAGCTTGAGCTGCCCTGAAAGATCGCGGAGACTATTCTCGTCGAGCGGTTCAAAAATTTCGAGCTGGCGCAGGAGGTCGTAAAACTTGTCAAGGTGGCGCATCTTGGCTCGCTGTTCGGCAACGGCGAGCAGCTTCATCTGCAGGGTTGCAAATTCTTTGTCTTTTTTGAACTCAAAGCGGATTAACCCGGTACAGCCTCCGCATTCAAAACTGAGTTTCTGTACCCCGTAGGGGGAAAAATGCTTCATGCTCTTGCGTTCCGAGGCCGCGGCTATAAGCTCCTGGACCATCAGGAGGCAGGCAGGTTTGCCTTCGGGAACCGTCAGCGCGCTGTTTTCGACCTTGAATTCTTCGCCGACGTTGTAAATCGGGCAGGCCTGTTCCTCGTTAACCACAAAAATAGCGTCACGGTATTTGGATTTTTTTGGGAGAGACATGTTGATGGTCGTCTGCTTGATGGCTGTTCAGTCTGAGCGGCCGAAGAGGAGGTAGATGATCAGGCCAAGGATGGCCGCTCCACCAAAGAGTACGGGGAGGACTTTATTGACCTGGAGTTCGCCGTTGACGACAAGGGTTTGCATGAACTGTGTGCCGGATACCCACCAGAGGGCTAGGACGGCTCCCAGGATAAAAAGATCGCGAAATGCTTTTTTGTAAAGCAGGTAACCAACGAGGGCGATGAATGGTACCAAAAACCATGGGTTGGTGAAGAGAGCTGGGAAATCAATCGCTTTGACTTGCTCTGGTAGTTTGGTCTGTTCGAGAAGGCGGCCTAAGGGCTCGGTGATGGACCCGATTTTCTGCAGGATCGAATCCGATATGGCGCTGAAATTCACAGGGTGCTCCTGGGTTGATGCGAATATTTAAAAAAGTCTCGCTGGTTGTTGCCGGGTTTATCTGTCACGGTTTTATTCTAGAGGGCAAGGTTATGGTAGCAAGGGGTTGGGCCTTCGTCAAAGTGAAAACCAATTCGGGGATATATTGTATTATACAAATTTGCAATCTGTAGAATTTATTTTTTACAAAAATAGAATGTATAAAATTCGTTTTTTGCTGGAGCATGTCGATGGTGTTGCTTAAAAATACGTTTATTTAATGGGTTGTCATTGATTTTCGATTCAAATGTTTTGTTGGCATAAAATTTGTTTATTATTAGTACCTCAATCAGCTGCGGTACGGTTGAGAGTGTGTGGTTGGTATAACCCACAGGATATTTTGACAATGTGTAGATGGTAAGCTGAAGCTGTTCAACGTTCCTCTCGTTTCTTGCTGTTAAGATTTCCGTTTTACATCCCTCCTCCAACCGGCTGCCCCGTCCTCCTCCTCTCTACGGGGCAGCTCCCTCCCCTTCATGGTGGCAAGGTGAGGGGATTGCGCAGAGTGTCTGATGAGCAATAAAATCCTTATATTACAACATACAGATTGGCAAAATCCCGGACCGGTGATCTCGAGGGTGGCTCGGGAGTCCGGTGTCACCTTGCGTGTCGTGCAATTGTGGAGGGAGAGCGCTGCTGATTTTGCCGAATTCGATGCCCTGATTCTGCTTGGTGGAAATTGTGGGGTGGTCCAGGTGGATCGCTGCCCTTTTCTGAACGAAGAAAAGCGGTTGGTGCGTGCGTGGATGAATCTAAATAGACCCTGTCTTGGTTTTAACCTCGGTTATCAACTGCTAGCGGAAGCTGCTGGCGCGATTATAGGCCCCAGCCATACTGCCAGTCTTGGGATTATTGACGGTCATGTTACTCATGAAGGGCGGAAGCATCCTCTGTTTCAGGGGATACGCACGCCTTGTAAGCTTTTTAAGTGGCATGAGCAGGTTGTGCAGTCGCCCCTGCCGCGGAGCATGGTTTTGCTTGCCACTTCAAAGGATTGCATGGTAGAAGCATGCTGTCTTGAAGGGCGCCCTCATATAGTTGGGCTGCAGTGTGACAATTATGCCGGGATCCCCGAAGATCTGGATGGTTGGCTGCGGCATGGCAAAGGCTTGATGGCCCGCGAACAGTGCGGTTCGGCTTTTGCGCAAAATTTGATGGAGGCTGCCCGAGGGCTGGCTACTGAGATGGAAGCGGATTTGAGTGTTCTGTTGCGAAATTTCATCTCGTTGATCAAATGATCACTTTTCGGGCCGGTCCGTGATGGTTTCTATTCATCTCAGAGCCGGTCGCCATGAGTATCCTCACCCAGCAGTCTGTCTTTTCCGCAACGCTTCAAGATGGCCCCTTTGCCATTGAGAACGATCCTCCGTTGTCGCACCCATTTTCTCGAGAAGCGAAAATTTGGGTCGCGAAAATCCGTGACAATCAGCTCCTGAAAACGAAATACCGCTCTGTTCGTAATCAGGTTTTCGATCTGCTCGGGATTAACACCTTTGATGAAATCTTGGTGTTGATTCATGATCAGCTCTTGCGTGAACGCGCAGCCGAAAGGGCATATCTCCTGTTGGGGAATATGTTCGGCATCCGCGGCTCGCAGCAGGCGGTGGTTCGTCATCTCCAGGATTACGCTCGCACTGCGGACGATGTTATCCGTTCCTTGCAAGCCAAAGTTCTGGCGTCGTATAGCGCCCATATCGAAACCACCAACGAAGTTGTCACGGCTTGGGATCCGGTTGAGTTGCTCTTGATGCTCTTTGATGAGCGCTATCATAAGAAGGCGCGATTTGAAGCCAAACGTAAGCTCATGCTCATGGGGCTTGCCGGTTCAATTGACCAGAGAGAGCGCGAAACGAAGATCGCGGCAAAGTTCCTCGACTTTTTGCGTTTTCTCAACGCGTATGTCTGGAGTCCGGATTATAAAATCGGTGATCTCGATATTCGCTATCTGCACAGTCTGCATAATTCGCAGGATTTCAGTTGCGCCTCGGTCAGGGTCCTTTCCGAGGAAGAGGCGCGTTCTCTTGTTCCTGGCCCTGGTGAGAAGTTGACCCTGGTCAAGCGCCGTCGGTTTCGTGATTCTGGGATAGATATCCCCATATATGTCACGATTCGCAAAAAAGAACCTGCAGCTAAGGTGCTGAAGCTGCTGAGGAAAAATGAAAAAAATCCAGCATCGGCTGTTGATGATGAGCTCGGCTTGATGGCGGTGCTTAATTCGGTCAATGACGTGAAGCGTTTTGTTCGTCACCTCACCCGGAGCGCTGCTCGGGCTGAATCTTTTATGACCTTGGAAGATATTTCCGATACCTTGACCGGTGGTGAGTATACGAGCAAGGCCACTGGCAGTTCCGGTAAGACCTCTATGCTGAAATTCTTCGCCCGTACGGGCGGTATGCGAATTGAATTTATTCTCCATACCAATAGGTCGTACCTTAACTATATTTACCAACGCGATGTGGCCCACGATGAGTACGAGGTCAAGCGTATTTTCGATACCGGCGTGGTTGAGTTTCTGTTTCCTTCTGATATATATCATCTGAATCTGGTGACGATTCGCGATCACCAGCTGGCTTTGTTCAGGAGGCGTATCGAGGAAAACTGATTTCCGATTCTCCTTTCTGCTTCTTTCCCTTTTTGGTCGGCGTTGTGCTCGTCGGCGTCCTCGTTGTTCCTTCTCGTTGTTCCTTCTTGTTGCCTGGGCTACCCCAGGATTCCCTCTTTTTTTCAAGGTATTTGCTTTTGAGTCGTGCCAGGTTGGGCAGGGCGCTCTTTTTTGTTGGGGCGTCTTTTGCCTGCTGTCGGTTTGAGCGCGGGTGCCTCGGGTGGGCTGTCTCTGTTTGTTGTTCTACTCTTTTGTAGATTTTCTACCATTTTGTCGCAGTTGTAACATGTCATAGTATCGGCTGTGCAGGGCACGTTTGCAGTTTGGAAAATAAAAATGTCGCAATATTGTGATGTTGGGAGAAAAGTATTTTACTTTTTCGTGATGGCACGCCAGTTGCCTTAGTAAGGGCACAAGGCGGGAATATCCGCCCCTCAACAAACGCTGACAACGGGCTGGATGAATCCAGTAACAAATCCCTGATATAGAGGAGCCAAAGCAATGAGAAAGGTAGCTATCTACGGTAAAGGCGGCATCGGTAAATCCACAACCACACAGAACACGGTTGCTGGTCTGGTTGAAATGGGCAAAAAAGTTATGGTCGTTGGCTGTGACCCCAAGGCAGACTCCACGCGCCTCTTGCTCGGTGGCTTGGCTCAGAAATCGGTGCTCGATACCCTGCGTGAAGAAGGTGAGGATGTAGAGCTTGATGATCTCCGGAAGGAAGGATACGGCGGAACTTGGTGTGTTGAGTCCGGTGGTCCGGAACCAGGCGTTGGTTGTGCGGGTCGCGGCATCATCACCTCGATTAACATGCTCGAACAATTGGGTGCTTACGACCCAAGCGAAAACCTTGATTACGCTTTCTATGATGTACTTGGCGACGTTGTTTGCGGTGGATTCGCCATGCCGATTCGCGATGGTAAAGCCGAAGAGATCTACATCGTCTGCTCCGGCGAGATGATGGCCATGTATGCAGCCAACAACATTTGTAAAGGAATTATGAAGTTTGCCCAGTCCGGTAATGTCCGTCTCGGTGGTCTGATCTGTAATTCCCGTGCGGTTGACAATGAAAAAGAGATGATCGAAGAGCTGGCCAAGAAGATTGGTACCCAGATGATCTACTTCGTTCCCCGTGATAACGATGTACAGCGTGCAGAGATTAACCGGCAGACCGTTATCGAGTGGAATCCCGAGGTCAAACAGGCCGACGCATATCGCGGTTTGGCCAAGGCCATTGACGGCAACCAGATGTTTGTCATTCCCAAACCACTGGCCATCGAAGAGCTTGAGCAGTTGCTTCTCGACTTCGGTCTGATGGAAGCCTAATCACAACCACAAGAAGAGATACACATTAAGGAGCCAATGCCATGTTAGTTATGATCAGAGCCATCGTCAGACCTGAAAAAGCCGATGCCATTCTTGCCGCCCTGATGGATGCAGGATTCCCGGCGGTTACCAAATACTCAGTTGCCGGTCGCGGCAAGCAGCGCGGTATCAAGATCGGTGAGGTGACCTATGACGAGATTCCCAAAACCATGTTGATGAGTGTTGTTAAAGAAGAGGACACAGATTTCGTCATTAAGACCATTATGGGCACCGCCCGCTCTGGAACCAAAGGAGCTTTTGGTGACGGAAAAATCTTTATCAGCGACGTCGAGTGCGCCTATACCATCAGCTCCGGTATCAAAGAGGGAGCGGAGGTGGAGGCATGAAAGAGGTGATCGCCGTTGTGCGAATGAACATGATGAATCAAACTAAGAAGGCGCTGACGGAGGCGGGAGTGGATGCATTTTTTGCCCACGAAGCCAACGGGCGGGGCCTTGGGTTTGCCAACCCCCAGGTTCTCAGCGGTGCCAATGAGGGGTATGAAGAGGCTGCTTCGCTTCTCGGTGAAAAAGGGAAACTCTACCCTAAACGTGTAATCACCATCGTCGTGGATGACGATTTTGTGGACACCGTGGTCGAGACGCTTATCGCGACCAACAAAACGGGGAAACCGGGCGACGGCAAGATTTTTGTGTTGCCGATCAAAAATTCCGTCCGGGTAAGAACGGGCGAGACTGGACTCAAATCGATTTCCTAAAGAGCCCAAGGAGAAGAACGACATGGCAACTGTAAAGAAAAAGCTCGTTCAGTGGGAACCCACGGACATCAAGAAAGAGCTGTTGAAACAATATCCGGCCAAAGTGGCTCGTAAGCGGTCCAAACAGATCCTGATTAACGAGGCCCAGGAAAACACCACCCCGGAGATAACCGCCAACGTGCGCACCATCCCCGGTATCATCACCATGCGCGGTTGCACCTACGCGGGTTGTAAGGGCGTTATCATGGGTCCGACCCGCGATATTGTCAACTTGGTGCACGGACCGATCGGCTGTAGCTTTTACGCCTGGCTGACTCGTCGGAATCAGACCGATGCCGGTAAAGATGGCGAGAACTATATGACCTACTGTTTTTCCACCGATATGCAGGATTCCGACATTATCTTCGGTGGCGAGAAAAAGCTGGCTCAGGCCATTCAGGAAGTCTACGACCTGTTCCATCCCAAGGCGATCACGGTATTCGCTACCTGTCCCGTTGGCCTGATCGGTGACGATATTCATACTGTGGCCAGGAACATGAAGGAGAAGTTGGGCGACTGTAATGTTTTCGCCTTCAGCTGTGAGGGGTACAAAGGTGTTTCCCAGTCTGCTGGTCACCATATTGCCAACAACCAGGTGTTCAGCCACATGGTTGGTGAGAATAACGAAGAGAAACCTGGCGAGTACAAGATCAACCTGCTGGGTGAGTACAATATAGGCGGCGACGGTTTTGAGATTGATCGGGTGCTTAAAAAATGTGGTATCACAACCATATCCACCTTTTCCGGCAACTCGACCTACGACCAGTTTGCCAGTGCACACAAGGCTGATTTGAGCTGCGTTATGTGTCACCGCTCAATCAACTACGTGGCTGACATGATGGAAACCAAGTTCGGTATCCCATGGATCAAGGTTAACTTTATCGGCGCGGAATCCACGGTTAAATCGCTGCGCAAGATTGCCCAGTACTTTGGCGACCAAAAGCTGATTGATCGGGTTGAGGCCGTTATTGCCGAGGAAATGCCTGAAGTAGAGGCGGTGAAAAACGATGTACTGCCACGGACCCAAGGTAAAACCGCAATGCTATTTGTCGGCGGTAGCCGTGCGCATCACTATCAGGATTTGTTTGCCGAGATGGGCATGAAAACCATTGCTGCCGGTTACGAGTTCGCTCACCGCGATGACTATGAAGGACGTCAGGTTATTCCTGATCTCAAGGTGGATGCGGACAGTCGAAATATCGAAGAAATTGAAGTCGAGGCAGATCCGGAACGTTACAATCCGCGTAAGACAGACGAAGAGCTCAAGGCCCTGGAAGACAGTGGCTTTGAATTCAAGGATTACGATGGCATGCTGCCTGATATGGAAAAGGGCGCCTTGGTTATCGATGACCTCAATCAGTATGAGGCCGAAAAACTGGTGGAACTGATGAAGCCGGATATTTTCTGCGCCGGTATCAAAGAGAAATTTTCCATCCAGAAGCTCGGTATCCCGATGAAACAGCTGCATAGCTATGACTCTGGTGGACCTTATGCAGGATTCAAAGGCGCGGTCAATTTCTATAAAGAGATCGATCGGCTGGTGAACAGTAAGGTCTGGGGATATCTAAAAGCTCCCTGGCAGGAAAGCCCCGAACTCTCGGCCACCTACGTGTGGGAATAAAGCATCAACTTAGAGGGCAGAACAATGCTACTTCGACATACACCTAAAGAAATAACAGAGCGCAGTGCCGTAATGATTAATCCGGCGAAGACCTGCCAGCCCATCGGTGCCATGTACGCGGCGCTGGGCATCCAGGGCTGTCTTCCCCATAGTCATGGCTCACAGGGATGTTGCGCTTATCACCGCTCTGCCTTAACCCGGCACTACAAAGAGCCGGTTTCGGCATCCACCAGTTCTTTTACCGAAGGTGCCTCGGTTTTCGGCGGGCAGGCCAACCTGCTGCAGGCTATCAACAACATTTTCAACGTGTACAATCCGGAAGTCATCGCCGTACATACGACTTGTCTTTCGGAAACCATCGGTGACGACCTTCCCCAGATCTTTAAAAAGGCCAAAACTGATGGGCTCGTACCCGAAGGCAAGACCGTACTCGGTGCCAATACCCCGAGCTATGTCGGTTCCCATGTCACTGGTTTTTCCAACATGGTGAAAGCAATGGCCGACCTGGCCGAGCCAACCGGCAAGAAAAACGGTAAGGTTAATATACTCCCCGGTTGGGTTGAACCCTCGGACATGGAAGAGATCAAGCGCCTCTCTGCACTGGTCGGCGCGGATATTACGCTCTTCCCCGATACCTCCGGCATTCTCAATGGCCCACTCAACGGTGAGTACAGCATGTTTCCCAAAGGTGGAGTGACCGTTGCTGAACTGAAAGGCTGCGGCGATGCTATCGGCACCCTGGCCATGGGCGACTGGTGCTCTGCCGATGCAGCTCGGTTACTGGATACCAAGTACAAGGTACCCTGCCGTGTGCTCGATATCCCCTACGGATTGAAAGCGACCGACCGTTTCATCGATGCCCTGCGCACCGTTGCCGGCACCGTGGTGCCGGAGGAGGTTAGCTGTGAGCGTGGCCAGCTGGTGGATTTGATCTCTGATATGCACCAGTATTTCTATCATAAAAAAGTGGCCATTTACGGTGATCCCGACCAGGTAATTGCCATGACCGAGTTCCTGGTTTCCATTGACATGTGCCCGGTTCATATCATTACCGGTACACCGGGGAAAAAGTTTGAAAAGCGGATCAAAGAGTTGACCAAGGATTCACCCTTCCCGGTCAATGTCCGCTCAAAAGGCGATATGTTCCTGCTCCATCAGTGGATCAAGAACGAGCCGGTCGATCTGTTGATCGGTAACACCTACGGTAAATACATTGCCCGTGATGAGGACATCCCCTTCATCCGCTGGGGGTTCCCCATCCTTGACCGGCAGGGACATCAGTACTTCCCGACCGTCGGCTACAAAGGCGGTATTCGCTTCCTGGAAAAAGTGCTCAATGCACTCCTGGATCGTCAGGACCGGGATGCAGCGGAAGAGAAGTTCGAGCTGGTTTATTAAGAAACATCAACAACAACCATTCGGTGGCGGGTTCCTCCTTGTCCCGCCATCGAATTTCTCCTTTTCTTTAACCATGGGGCTGCCATCATGACCGTGATTCCCATCTCAAACGCCCCCGGATATCCAGGATCCAAAACCGAAGAGTCTGTCACTGCTCTCAGGTTGCCGGTGGCTCCAAACGCTTTTTGCCGTATGCACTATGCCCCTGAAAGGAAAATAGGTCAGGCATTGAGCGGATCGGAGGTGTTGGCCGAAATCGGGCGGCGCGAAGGTTTGACCCATGTGGAGCTTGATGGCCCTGGTGATCCGTCTGCGTCAATGACGGCAACCGTGGCCACTATTGCCATGGTGCATCAGCATTACCCCGATCTTTCGATCGGTATGACTACCTTGGGATTAGGGGGGGCTGAACATGCGGCTTCGTTGGCTGAAGCTGGCTTGAACAGTGTAACCCTGCTCATTGATGCTCAGGATACCGAAACAGCGGAAAAGCTCTATGCCTGGATTCGTCCGGGGAAGAAAACCGTGTCGCTGAAAACGGTAGCACCGTTGCTTGTGGAAGAACAACCAAAAGCAGTGAAGGCTTTTTCCGAAGCCGGGGTAGAGGTGGCCATTCGAACCACGGTTTATCCGGGGATCAATGCCCATCAGATTGTGACCTTGGCAGAGAATATGGCCGAGCTTGGGGCTAAGACAATGGAGTTGGTGCCCTTTGAATGTGGTCCTGAGTTGGAAGATGCACCAACACCGCCAACACGGGTGCACATGGAACAGATTGCCAAGCTGACCAGTCAGTACTTGCCCACCACCTCGCAACTGGTTGGCGTGGAGGAATGTGAGTGTGCTTCAAGTTGTGGTTGCGGATCCAAGGCAACGGTGGATATCGGCTTGCCTACACCGACCAAAGACCGGCCCCGGGTTGCTGTGGCAAGTGGTAGTGGGATGGATGTGGATCTCCATCTTGGCCAGACAAAAATTTTTCTTATCTATGGTCCCCGCGAGGATGGTTTGAATTGTCTGCTGGAAACACGGCAAGCTCCACCCGCCGGCAGCGGCGAGTCCCGCTGGGATGAGTTGGCGGAAACCCTGCATGATTGTTTTGCCCTGCTGGCTGCCAGTGCCGGTCAACGCCCCCGGGAAGTTCTTGGAGCGCACGGTATTCGGGTTTTTCTCACCGAGGAAAACATCGAAGGCACGGTGGATGTACTTTACGGCGGCGGCAAACAGAAGAAATGTAAATGAAACGATTTTTTTAACATATAAAGGAAGGCACCATGGCTATCCCCGAAAAACAAATTTTGGTTTGTCAGAGTTTCCGTCTGAAAGGCGATGCGAAAGGTATCTGCCACAAACAGACCGACGGTTTTTTGCAGTACCTTGAAGAAGAGATCCTGGACCGTGGCCTGGATGTACAGGTCATTGCGACCGGTTGTCTGAAACAGTGCGAAAATGGTCCGGTCATGGTGGTGCAGCCGGAGAACTGGTGGTTCAAGGGTGTGACTAGCACCGAGATTATCGATGCCATTTTGGATGGCATTGAAGATGGCGAGCCTGCTGCCGACTATCTTATTGGTTGATGACGTCGTAAAAACTTCGATCTACTGCGTCGCAGTGTTTTTACCGAGCCATCTCTTCGAGGGTTATGGGCTTTTTTCGAGTCCATCATTGGTTGATTTATGTTTGTAATTCGCCCGGCAAAGCAGGATGATTTGGAGCAGCTCGTTGAGTTGCTCCGCCTTCTTTTTTCCATAGAAGAGGATTTTGCCGCCGATACGGCGAGGCAGCGTCAGGGGCTATCGTTGATGCTGCAAAATTGCCAGGGCCGGGTGTTGGTCGCTGAAACAGGTGGCCGCGTACTGGGTATGTGTACCGGTCAACTGGTTATCTCCACCGCTGAAGGTGGCCCGTCGATCCTCGTTGAGGATATGGCGGTTTTTCCGGACCATCGGGGTAAGGGAATCGGGCGAGCATTACTTGCAGCCCTGACCTCGTGGGCCAAAGAAAAGGGCGCAACCCGCATGCAACTGCTCGCGGATAAAAATAATCAGCCCGCTTTGGGCTATTACCGGCATCTAAAGTGGCAAGAAACCGCTTTGGTCTGCTGGCGAAAATATATATGAATAGATTCAAATCGGCCGAAACCATTCTTCGGCTCCAAGTAAGCGATGCAAAACGGCTTGAGGGAAATTTCTGCTTTTCCGAATTCAGGTCGTTTTCATTGTAAATAGAAGGCCTAGCCTAGAGCATTGGGTTAGGCCATATGGTTTTGAGAAGGGGGGAAGGCAATGGCGAACATGACACCGTCATCATTGGTGGGATTTGCAGATATTCGTACCCAGGCAATCGACGACTGGCAGGAATATAAAGCTGAAGGACGGCAGTTTCTCCAACTGGCGGAGACCGCCTTCCTAAAAAAGAAAAAGGCGTTTACCTCTGAAATTTTGTACAACCTCATTGCCATGGGTATCGAAAAATTGGTGATGAGTGCCTTAATGGAGATTGGCCGTCTGCCGTACAACCATACCATGCATGATCTGGTCGATGCCCTTGAACAGTGGATGCCGGAGACCATACGGGGTCTGGAAGAACCGATTCGGCATTTGGACAGCTATCAGGATATCTGTGATCCCTATGCCTGCTCGATAAAAATTCCGACGGTTGAAGAGATTGAAACCATGCTGGGGCTGGCGCGTCAGCTTGAGCACCGTTTGGAATCAGCAACCGCTTAAAATCTATTTTCGACCAACACCCAATAAAAAAGGGGACCGATTAATCGGTCCCCTTTTTTGTTTAGTGCTTTTGATTCTTAATGTGGGCTTTTTGCGGAGTCACCTTTTCCCCCGGTCCGGTTTTTCGGAATTCCCAAGGGGGGGTGGCCTCCGGATTATTCCACAATCCTTTCTTGGTGGCTTTGGCCGCCTCTTCCATTTTGATCCAGGTGGTGCAGAACTCCTCGGTGCATGTTTGCCGATCGACCCAGGCCTGGCCGTTCAGGATCATCAGCTCATTGATGTTGTCTTCACCCAAAAGCACGGTCCCGGTTAAGCGGCCTTTGCGCAACTTGCCGATAGGGTTGACTGCAACGGTTTCATTGTTGATGAACGAATCGAGGAAGTCTCTCGCCTCTGCGCCGTGCTCCTGTTTGAGTTCCGGGGCATCAATGCCATAAAGGGAGATGCGAAGTTTTTTCCCTTTGTAAAACAGGGTGATGCTGTCGCCATCATAGATGGAAACGACTTTGCCTGAATAGGCAAAACAGGGAGAACTCAGTGAAACAAGGGTCAGGATAACTAGAAGAAAACGGATCATACGTAGGTATTCTCAATGGAAAGGGAAAACGCTTAAATGCTGCAGCCTTTTACCCGATTTTACGGCGGAAGACCTAGAGAAAAAAGCAGTTTTTGCAAATTCTTGCTTCTTTGGCAATTGTTGCATTGTGAGACTTCGCAACTATGTGCTGCCTGCGGGAAAAGGGCTTACTGGTCATGGCCGCTGGCGTGGATAAAGGAAACATTGCGTCCGGAATGAAGGAATTTATCATGGGGTAATTCTTTTTTTCCGGAAAGACTTACAGGCAGCATGTTTGCTGTAATGTGTATGTATCGTTAAATATCTGATTATATGTGGGATGTACGTTATATTTGATTTTGGCATCTCTGTTGCTTGTGTAGTGCTAAAAGAAAATTTGCTTGTTTTTGAGGGCAACAAAGAGGTGGGTAATGAAAAAGACAACGCTTGTACTCCTGATTACCGCTATTGTTTTTGTAGGAGCGACCAGCTCCGACAGTGCCTTGCAACAGAACAGTCCTACTCTTCAACCACCAATCACTGTAAATGATGAGAAAGGCAATGTTCCGGAGCCGGCAACCATGTTCCTTTTTGGAACCGGACTCATTGGGCTCTCCGCCCTTGTCCGCAGGAAAACGAACTGATCAAATAGTGGTATCTCTCAATAATGATGGGCTTGTGGATAAAAAAAAACGACAAGCTGTGTAGGATAAATACAGTAAATTAATCAGATCTGAACGCGGTCCTCGAGTTTTTTTTACGAGATCCGCAAATATTCAAAGCAGAGTCCTCGGATTCTGCTTTTATTTTTTGTCCTCAATAGAGAGTTTTGCGGCGGGGGTAATAGTCGGCTACAGTAACAGCCGCTGTTTGAGATTTTTTAAGAAACGCCGACTCACCGGTATTTTCTGGTGGGAAAGGGTGTGGATTTCCGCTGCCCCGTTGGTCAAAAAGACAATCTCGCGAATGTTTTCCATGTTAACCAGATGCTGTTTGTGACACCGAAGGAGTCCCGCCCGCTTCTCGAGAACCTTGAGCGTTATCTCGGTGTAGAGCGCATCGTCGGCGGTAAAAACCTGGGGGCCAGCCACACAGGTGGCCACATATTCCACCTCGTGGAGGCAAATCAAGCGGACCCGTTGGCCGACCAGGCAGGGGATGCGATTGATGGGGTCGACCTCATAAACCGGGACAGGTCAGGAACGAAGTAACTCGCGTAGCTTGACGATGGTTTTGGCCAGTCGGGCGGGTTCTACCGGCTTGAACAGGTAATCCAGAGTTTTTTCGGTTCCTCAGCAGAATCTGTGGGTAGCCTTTGGAGTCGGCAGGTCACCAAGTCCATGATATAAAGATATTTTTAGCCCGTCGTATGTGCGAAATCCATAGGATCGCTTTGTGATCACCTTTGCCTTGTTGTTAAAGCCTTCCACACAGCCCAAGGCAATCGCATTTTTTGCACGAAACCAGTTGAGCAAGAGG
>JAQUEZ010000056.1 GCA_028684915.1 Desulfobulbus sp. | reverse complement strand
TGCCACCAGGAAATCTTCTGATATGGAATAGCCGCGTGCGGCAAAACATAATCGTTGGCTCTTGGTGCTCTCATCAGCGCTCTACTCTACACAGGTCCGTTGATAAACGGTGCCTTTGGGGTTCCCCGTGATCGGTTACGTTTACTGAGCCTGCTGATAATGCATGATTTGAGGAGGGGAGAACCACAGGTAACGGGAAGAATAGAGGATGTATTGCGTTGGAACGAAAAATGTGTTGTGTCCCCTATCAAGAGCGGTCTGTCTGTTGGGTAAACATTTCTTCGTAGTTTTCAATGACCCTCACCGCCTTGCTCAAATCATTTTTTCCATTAAATTTATGGGCTATTGCGACAACGTCACAGCCACTGGAAACGCCAGCTTCCACACCCGCTGAAGAATCCTCGAATATCAAAACGTTGGCTGGATCGATATTGAGTTGCTGCAAGGCTAACTCGTAGGCCTCTGGGTCTGGCTTGTGCCTCGTAACATGCTCTTGCGTGATGACGATGTCAAACAGCCCTTTGAGGTTTAAGGCTTCAAGGATATGTTCAACCATCCATGTCGCGGCTGAGCTTACAACGCCACACTTTTTGCCCGCTGCATGTAATTGCTCGATGTACTCCTTTGCACCAATATTCAAGCTGAGCTTCTGCGAGAGCAATCGTTCATAGTGCGTTCTGAAATGTCGGTCGAATTCGGCTAAGTCAGGGGCAATATGGGCATTTCTGAAAAAATGGGCCGTCACCCTTGCCCAACTCTCACCCATTACATCCTTGTAGAGAGTAAAGTCCACCTCGGAGCCATAATCTCTGCAAGCCAATGATAAGGCCAATCCTTTCAATGGCTCCGAATTGACTAAGGTGCCATCCATGTCGAACAAGTACACCTGATACTCTTTCAAACTATTCTCCGTGCTCCTATTTCTTCTTTAACGCCGAGTTAGAGATGTGCTCCTGGAAGCGGTGGCGTTATTGTCGCACCAAGGTTCGCGAGTTAACCAAGCTTGGCACCTTCCTGCGAACTGCCGTCTCGCTCGGTTTGAGCAGGAAAGGCCCCATGGCGACTGTCCCATACGCTGGCGATTCATTCGGGGATGAGCAATCAATGGCTCAGGGATCAAGGTTTGCTTTCTATCAAAGATCTATGGGGAAACATCATTACCTAGCGACCCGATTGGGCTTTTTCAAAATCCCCACCTGACAACTATCCATGTAGACATTGTCACTGGTTAAAATTTTGTGCCAAATTCAGCATTTTGTCCAAGAGCTCTTTAAGGCTAGGGCATTTACTGTAAGCAATGCTTGGATCAAGCTTGCCAAAAAGATCTTTGCCATTCACCACTTTCTTGTACGATCGCCCAACGTGTAAAGGGTACAGTCGTTCCAGTAATTTTCCTGGTGGTTCATTAAAGTTCACCGTTTCCGGATGGCTGGCTTTTTGGGGGAGGGCTCTTTTCACATCAACAGGGAAGATGTTTGGTTCGCTTAGAAGCCATGCCTCGACTTCGTGAACAGCGAAAAACTGAAAAAACTTGGTTTGGTTGACCTTGCCCTCTATATCATTTTTTGCCCAATCGTAACGTTCTTTGCTTTCTTTTAAATGAATGGGATAAAAAGTAGGACCATAAAGATCTAACAAAGAAATGACAGCAATAATTTCGTTTTGATCTGGGCCTTCCAAATGCATTTTCGCTTTTAAGGGAGCATCCTTGACGAGTTCTGCCCATCCCTCAAACCGAACAGTCTTAATCCCGACAGGATTTGGCAATTTGGGGTCAAGCCATCTTTTCAGAAATTGAGGCAATGCTTTGTTTTCAGTATAGCCCTCAACAAAAATAATAAATTTCATCCTATTTGCTCCAATTCTCCAGACTTAAAAAGAGCCCCCAGCGAGTATTCCTTCAGCCAGTAGTCAAGCTCTTCTCCTCGTAATGTTTTCAAGGTAGTTTCACCATCTTGCCATTGCGCAACGGTTGTGGTTGGCCTAATTCCTACGAAAGCATCGAGAAACTGAGGAGAATGAGTAGTTAGAATAACTTGTGATCTCGTGGACGCATCAACTGCATATTCCGCGACTAGGGGAAGCATAGAGGGATGCAGTCCAGTCTCAGGCTCATCTATTGCTATAATTGGAGCGGGAGAAGGGCTTGCGAGCACAGTTAATAGAAACAGAAAACGAAGCGTTCCATCAGAAAGTTCAGCTGCTGATTGTTCTCGCTTAAGCGATTTCCATCGAACCCTTAGTTGTATTCTCTGATCAGAGGCAGGAGGGAAGACTAATTCTTCAAAATCATCACCAAATGCCGCTCGCATGGCGGAATTAATGTCGTTTTTAAAATCGCGATCACCTGTGTACAGGGTATGCAAAACAGAAATAAGATTTTGCCCATCAGGGTCAACCCGTTTTTCCATGCGAGCAATTGCGGGCTGTCGGATTGATGCATCCTTATTGGTGTGCAAATCGTGATAAACGGCTATAGACGCCAGCCCTTTCTGGAAAGGGGGAATGAAGTGGTTATTAATAAATGGCCCGGATGCTATAGAGAGGAGGCTTTCTTCGTCTGATACAAACTCTTCAGGTGTGCTAAAGGTTCGTTCTCTTTCATCAAATATAACAGCTGCCTTTCCTGTTCGTTCCAAAAATTTAAAAGGATTCCTTTCGACACCTTTCCTTAATTTGTGAGAGTTAATCAGCCGCTCTTTTTCAACTTTATATGAACTGCCTGCCCCCAGCCGTGCCAATTCAAGATCGTAAGTTTCAGGACCTAGCTCTCCCCCCTCTGGTGTTGTTTCCATCTCAAACTTTATGGAAGTAGCAACGCCATCCCACACTATCGGATCCATTCCACCTAAAGATTGAATGTATTTGCCAAGTCGGCCTTGTGCTGACACGGAAACCAATTCAATAAATCGTAGTAAATTAGATTTACCTGTACCATTCGGGCCGATAATGACATTGAGATCTCCGGGCGACCAGCTAACATTCCGGAGGGAACGGAAGCCTTCAATATTCAATTGCTTGATTTTCATTCTATGTCTTCCTTAAATCCTGATTTTTGTGTCGCCCAACGCGAACATCTGCGGCTCGCCAGCAGAATGTTTTTGTTGGAATTGACATTGGAGCATCCGAATTTTCTTAAAGTCGCTATTTTTGCCCCAAAATCAATATCGCGGTCTAGTGATATCAGCAAGTTACACAGATAGGGGGAAATCCATTATGTTATCAGATCAGATAGTTAGCTTGGTCCGAACCCTTTTGTCTTGCCCACTTGCCCACCCTAGGCCGCAACCCGTTATGGGCATCGCGACTAAAGAGAAGTGTTAGTCGAATCAAAATGGCCTTGGGGGGTTCCAGCCATAACATTCTGCACTTCGCTCAAGAGCAGCCGTGCTTTCACCTTTCTCACGAATTATTCCAACCATTCGCCACGCGACCTCATCGCAAAATTGAGATCGCTTAACCCGAACCGATACTGCCGTCATTCCCTCAAGGTCTTGGGTTTCTTCTTCTGTATAAGTTAGAAGTCCCCAAGAAGCGAAGTGATCGAGTGCTGCGATGTATGGAACATAGAGATCAGAATCTGTGTACGTTGCGCTGTCGCGAGTTAGTACCTCAAAAGCGAGGTTCTCGCCAAAGTATACCAGTGTCTTCCCAACTTTGATTGCAGCCCCTGCAACCGCGTCTAAATCTGCATTGAACGACAGAAAGTTAAGCAATGCATCTCGTCCACTGTTTAAAGACCAAGAGCCAAAGTGTCGCTGAAGCTCTTCCTTATACTGTTCCACCTCTGCACGTAGCAATCCTTTGCTCTGACTTGTAGTTGAGTCGTACTCATCATGATGATCGAAGCAAAGGAAAGCTAGATTTTCCGGTTCGTTGTTGTCTCTATTTCCATCCAAATGAGCAATCTGCCCTTTCTTGATGGAGTCATCACGATTTAGTCCATAGCACATGCAGCACCGTCTCCTGCTTTGAACAAGGATCTCTGCCTGCGTAGTGTTCGGAATTCGCTTTCGCTTTGCCATAATGTCCTTGTACGGTTCACTTAATCGTTTTTGAAACCCAACAAGTTATATTAGCCGGTTTCTGGTAATCACTCATTAGTGCCAAGTAATATACCCAGAAATTCTCGTACTTAGGCTTTTGCTAACGGGTAATCACTCAGTTTTGAAGGACAACCAAAAACCGTTTCTCGCTTCGTAATATACTGTTTTCACGAAGTATAGCCCTTTGATTTGTAATTTTTTTCGAACCCCTCAAATTTCACACCACCAACTTAGCCACCGGCAACACCTTTGCCCCAGCCGCCACCATCTCAGCAATCGCGTTGGCCCCATCCTCAGGTTGAAGATTAACCGCTGCCACCGCATCGCCCAGCAACACCACCTCAAAGCCCCGGTTCAACGCGTCCAGCGCCGTGGCCTTGACGCAGTAATCAGTGGCCAGGCCACCGACACAAAGACGGGTGATATCCAGTTTTTTGAGGATATCCGCCAGGGGTGTGCAGGAGGTATCAATGCCGTCAAAGGCGGAGTAGCCATCACTGCTTTCATCCATGCCCTTGGAGAGAATAATGGTCGAGCAGGGGAGTTCAAGGGCGGTATGAAAGGCCGCGCCATGGCTGTGTTGAACGCAGTGGACCGGCCAGGGGCCGCCATGGGGCTGGAAATGGGCGGTGGTGGCTGGGTGCCAGTCCCGGCTGGCAAGAATGGGGAGTCCTTTGTTAACGAACTGGAAAATGGCTCTGTTCAACGGTTCAACAATCGTGTCTCCATTGGAAACGGCCAAGGAACCGCCGGGGCAGAAATCGTTTTGCACATCCACGATCATCAGTGCGGTCTTGCTCATCATTGAGCCTCCCTCTTTGTGCTTGCCCCTGCGATCAGTGTACAGCGTAGGGCTTTAAGTTGCTGGGAGATCGAAACTTTATAGCGGTGCGGATTGACAAAACGGCGGCAGCCCCTGGGGAGAAGCGTGAGTTCATGCCGACAACGTTTTGCCATGGTCTCAATCGATTCCGCCTGCAGGGTGCGATGTCCGTTCTCCATCACCACCTGGCGCAGGTCGACCAAGCGGCTTCCTGTGGGCAGATTGGTGTGGCGCAATGGATTGGTTGGATCATAAACCTTGTTATCGGCCTGGACCGGTTCTCCTTCAAGGCAGACCAGATCCTGAAGGTATTCGCCCTCCGGCCCCACCGCCCGTAGCACCCGTTTGATGCCGGGGAGGGTGGTCTTGGCCATGTCGCTGGTGATTTTCATCTTTGGTTGGCCGTCGATGGCCACCAGCTTGTACACCCCGCCCAAGGCAACGCCACCGATGCCGGCTGCGGTGGCCAGCTTAGTGCCCACTCCGTAGATGTCGACCCGTCCGCCTTCGTCGCGGATGGAGTCGATCACTTGCTCATCGACTTCATTGGAGGCAAGAATGCGGACCTCGGGAAATCCGGCCGCATCGAGCATTTCACGTGCTTCGCGGCTGAGGTAGGCAAGATCGCCTGAATCGAGACGGATGCCGCGAAGAGTGTATCCGCGTTCCCTGAGTTCGCGGGCCACGATGATCGCATTGGGGACGCCACTCTTTATGGTGTCGTAGGTGTCGACCAAGAGCACGGTGGAGTCGGGAAAGGAGGCTGCATAGGCGCGAAAGGCGGTCAGTTCATCGGCAAAGGATTGCACCCAGCTATGGGCATGGGTACCACGAACCGGCAGGTCAAAAAGCATTCCAGCCAGCACATTGCTGGTGCCCTTGGCTCCACCGACGCAGGCGGCACGCGAGGCGGAAACACCGCCATCGGGTCCCTGGGCCCGGCGCAGGCCGAATTCGATAACCTCGGCCTCACCAGCGGCATAACAGATTCGAGCCGCCTTGGTGGCCACCAGGGTTTGGAAGTTGATGATATTCAGCAGCATGGCCTCGACCAGCTGGGTCTCCGCCAGGGTGCCGCTGACCGTGAGTAGGGGTTCGTGGGCAAAAACCACCGTGCCTTCGGGAGGGGCAAGCACGCGACCGCGAAAGCGAAACCGTTTGAGAAAATCGAGAAAGGCAGGTTTGAACAGATGCAACCCCCGGAGGTAGGCAATCTCCTCTTCAGTGAAACGCAAGCCCTCCAGGTCTTCAAGCGCCGGTTGTAATCCGGCAAAGACGGCATAGCCCCCTTCAAAGGGGTTGTGGCGGAAATAGAGATCAAAGACCGCCTGCTTGTCGGCCATCCCTTCTTCGAGATAGCCGGCGAGCATGGTCAATTCGTACAGATCGGTGAGCAGCGGTGAGCAGGACATGTGGGGCTCCGCAATAAATAGGCTGGCATTGAGGGCCGAAGCCTCGGTGGGGGGGACTGCGGTCCATTGTACTGCGAGATCAGTTGGTTAATTCATTCTCAGATAGTGCAAAAGTGTGTGCGGTGCAAGCCCTTTTCCGCAAAGAGCTATTTGTCGTAAATGACGCAAAATTGTCGCGTTTTTGTGGTTGAGCAACAGAAATGAAAAATTGATAACCACGGTAGGTGGAATTGTAATAGGGCCATTTGGGGAGATGGTAGTTCACTTCGTTTGGGAAAAAGAGGGGATAGCTGTCTGTTGTGAGCCCTGTCCCGGAGTGGAATGCGCTTTGCTGCAGTAAGGGGATGATACAAGGAGAAAGCGCATGACAGACAATAGACAAAAAATCATTATTCACGATACTACCCTCCGCGACGGCGAGCAGACCGCAGGCGTCGCCTTTACCCTGGAGGAACGGCTCAATATCGCCCGGATGCTGGACCTCGCTGGTGTGGCGGAGCTTGAAATCGGTATCCCGGCCATGGGGCAGCAGGAAAGGGAAGAGATCCGGGCCATTGTTGATCTCAATCTTCAGGCCCGGTTGGTGGTCTGGTGTCGGATGCACGAACACGATCTTGCGGCTGCCCAGGGGTTGGGCGTGCATACCCTTAACCTGTCGATCCCGGTTTCCGATCAGCAGATCGAACGTAAAATCAAGCGGGATCGGAGCTGGGTCCTAGCACGAATCGGGCTGATGACCGCCCAAGCTCTTGATTTAGGATTCGAGGTCTGTATCGGTGGCGAAGACAGTTCCCGAGCGCACCCTGATTTTTTGGTGCAGGTGGTGGAGGCGGCGGAGCGGGCTGGAGCCCGGCGCTTTCGTTTTGCCGATACCCTGGGTGTGCTGGACCCTTTTGCCACCAAGGCCATCTTTGAACGGCTACGCAGTGGTTGTGGGATTGAGCTTGAGATGCATGCCCATAACGATCTCGGCCTAGCCACGGCCAACACCCTGGCCGCCATCCTCGGCGGCGCCACCCATGTCAACACCACGGTCAATGGTTTGGGAGAGCGAACCGGGAACGCGCCCCTGGAGGAGGTGGTGATGTCGCTGTATCAACTCTATCATCGCCACACCGGCATCAACCCGCAGTCACTCGCAGCGGTTTCCCAGGCGGTGGCCAAGGCCTCACGTCGTCCAATCCCGATCAACAAACCCATTGTTGGCTCGGGTATATTCACCCACGAATCAGGGATTCATGTCAGTGGCCTGCTGCGTGATCCAGCCAATTATCAGAGTATTGATCCCCTGGAATTGGGCCGCAGCCATGAACTTGTGCTGGGCAAGCATTCCGGTACGGATGCCGTTTGTTGGGGCTATCGCCAAATCGGAGTCGATATTAACCAGGCCCAGGCGCAAACCGTGCTGCCACACCTGCGCCAACACGCCGCCCAGACAAAACGCCAACCGACCAGTGAAGAATTGCTTTGTTTTCTTACAGGAGATGCTCTGACGTGCTGTCATCCGCACTGAAGGGCACTAATCAGCATCCGGTGGCAGCTCGCGGCCCCAGGAACGGTACATTTGATCGAGCTCACCGCTCTGCCACAACTCCTGGAGGCGGCGATCAAACAGCATTTTAAAATTTTGTCCCCGTTTCGTTTTGGCAAAGGGCATATAGAGGCTTTTTTCGGCAATGGTTTTGAACTCATATTGGTTGAGATCGATATAGTCAAGTCCGTTGCCAGCGGCAAGGGCATTGGAGTAACTCTCGATGAATATATCGATTCTTCCGACTTTTAATAAATTCCATCCCTGGGCGGTGGAGGTAATTTTTTGATAATCGATCGGTACTGCAAGGCCCTTGTCGATATCGTGTCCGAAGATCCAGGCGACCCGTTGTTTTTTGAGCGATTGTGGGTAATTCCAGTTGGGAAAGGCGGATTTTTTAAAAATGGCGACCAACCGTTCAGTGCCGATGGGCGCCCTTGATTTGATGTAATAATCCAAACCGATTCGGTTGTCGCTCTCCTCTGCATAAAAGGCGATCGAGGCGTCGGCGGTTTGATTACGCAGCATGTGAACAACCCGTTTAAAAGGAACGATCTCGATACAAAGGTCAATGTTTAATGGAGTGTACACCGCCCGGAGCAGATCGAGATAAAGGCCTGAACCATCAGTATTCGCTTCCCCAGCCAATACCGGAGTCGCAATGCGGATGCAGTCAGGCGTGGCTGCGGTCGAAATAATCGGTGTGAGGCTGAGGCAGACAAGGAGCGCCAGGAAGGCGGTTACCTGTCGCAACAGGTGTTGCATAGAGGTAGGGGGAAAAATATTAAAAATTTGCATGCAACGAAAAATGATGGATTCAAAGAAATCAAAAAAATACAAAAAAGGGTCATCGGGTATTGGGTAAACATCGGAACACACCTTGTTGTAATCCGTTATTATACCGAGATGAAAGGAAAAAGAGAAAAAGTTCAGCAGGGCGTAACGCGACTGTGCCCCGGAAATGTACGGACAGCCAATCATTGCAAGGGCGTCAGGGCAATGGCCGCCATGGGTAAGCCTTTGTAAAAAAAAGTTAAGGATGCCCTGAAGGATGTGAGAACGGTTGGCAATGAGTTTAAAGTGGGTCCGAGATCTTGCCGGTGAGGGCAAGATTGTTGCTCCTCTTAAATTCTGATGGCGTCGTAAAAACTTCGAACGACGAGAACGACAAATCATGGAAGAAACGCTATTGGCAAGAAACTGCCAAAGTCACCAAGGGGGGCAATGACTTCGGCAGTTTTGCGAAGGGGGCTGTTAACGGATAAAATTCATGTAGATTTTTTTCTCCGGCTCCGGCGGGGTGATGGCACCCTTGCCGTGTTCAACCAACTGCATCAGCCAGGCCATGTTGTTGCCCAGAGTGCGCATGATCTGCGCCCCTTCCTCATCCTTGACCGCCTCGCCCGGACGGGTGCCATGAACAACATTCCAGTAATTGGCAGTCGGGACCAGCATTTCGGAATAACAGATAAAATTATTGAGCTGGTTAAAGGTCGGCAGGCCACCCGAACGACGAACCGCCACCACGGCGGCACCAACCTTATGGCGCAGCATGCCGCCATTGACCCCCGCAACATAGAAGGCGCGGTCCATGAACGATTTCATGGTGCCACCAATGGCGGAGAAGTGCACCGGTGAGCCGAAGATCAGGCCGTCGGCGCTTTTCATCAGTTGCAGCCATTCGTTGACCGGATCGTCAGCCTGGATACACTGCTCATTTCTTTTTTTGACACATTGTCCGCAGGCAAGACAGCCACGAACCGCCTTGTTACCGACATGGATGATCTCGGTCTCAATTCCTTGCTTTTCCAACGCGTCGGCAACCATCTTGATGGCGTGATAGGTGTTGCCGTTTTTGTTGGGGCTGCCGTTAAAAGCGACTACTTTCATCGACGTTCTCCTTGGTGAAGGGGGGGACTTTTTACCAGGCCATCAAGGGTGGGATTAAGAAACATGGACTTGGCCTTTGGTTACATTGTGCATATAATGGGGCATAGGATTAAAGACGTCAATAACGCACTTATTAGTACCGTAGTTTACTCAATGAAACTAAGTACCTTTTTAGATACGCAGGGAATCATGACACAGGCAGTAGCCGATAAACAGCAAGAGGCAGACCGCTTACTCTACCGGGAAAAGGTGTACAACTGCGGGATCGATCTTACCTTGGCAGTGGTTGGTGGTAAATGGAAGGCATCGATACTCTGGCATCTCGCCCATAGAACCATGCGATTTTCCGAGCTGCAGCGCCAATTTGTCGATACCACCCGCAAGATGCTCACCCAGCAGTTACGTGAACTCGAGGCCGATGGTCTGGTGCATCGGGAAGTGTATCCCCAGGTTCCGCCCAAGGTGGAGTATTCGCTTACCGCCAAGGGACAAAGCATCTTTCCCATTCTCCAGCAGATGTGTGATTGGGGAAAGTGTTATATTCAAGAGTGATGACGTCGTAAAAAACGCTACTCCTTGTATATTTGTTTTTTCCCTGAGCCATCGCTCAGAATGGGATGGATTCTTTAAGACTCCATCAGCATTGATCCTGGTTTTTTTTGATCGTTTATTCGAGGCACACTGAGACATATGAACAACCACGGTCACTTATCCACGCCTGGTCCTTTCCAGGGTTTGAACCCAGAACGTATTCTCGAAACAGTGGAATCGGCTCTGGGGATCACCTGTTCCAACCTCTGCCGTTCCTACAACAGCTACATCAACCGTGTGTTTGAGATCGCTGATACCAACGGCAACGGCATGGTGGTCAAGTTTTATCGACCTGGTCGCTGGTCTCCAGTGGCCCTGCAGGACGAACACGATTTTCTTCTCGAGTTGGCCGAGGAAGAGATTCCGGTGTTAGCACCACTGCCTTTGCACAACGGCCAGACCCTGGGGCAAAGCGGCAATGTGCACTTTGCAGTGTTTTCCAAAAAGGGCGGCCGGTTGATCGACGAGTTCAACGATGAGTTATGGTTGGCCATCGGCCGCCTTTTGGGAAGAATGCACATGGTGGGTGCGCGCAAAATGCCGCGAGACAGGGTGCGGATGCATCCCGCCCAATCCACAGCCTCCCAGGTCGATTTCATCTGTCGTTCCGGTCTGCTTCCTGCCGATCTCATGTCCGCCTACACCACGTTGACCGGACAGTTGATAGAACTGATCAAGCCCCTGTTCGAGCACACCGAAATGATTCGTATCCATGGCGATTGCCACAGCGGTAACCTGATCCATCGGCCAGGCGAATCCCTCTATGTCCTTGATTTTGATGACATGGTCGTCGGCCCACCAATTCAGGATGTGTGGATGCTCCTGCCTGGAACGCCTGAAGAGTCGGTGGTAGAGCTTAATCTCTTTATGGAAGGCTACGAAACTTTCCGCCCCTTTGATCACAGCAGTCTGCGCCTGATTGAACCTCTGCGGGCGATGCGGTTTATCCATTATTCGGCCTGGTGTGCGCATCAAGTCGTTGAAGACGGGGAAACTGCTGTTATTAATGATTTTGCCACTCGCTCGTACTGGCAGAAGGAGCTGGATGATTTGGAAGATCAGTTGCAACGGATTGAGCATCCCCACCAGCTGGATGATTTTTCCAGGGAAATATTCTGACGATTCGTTTTTTTTAAAAGAAAAAACTTTGGCAAAACTCTGGTTGCGGTTGTATATTTGCCCATTATCGAGCTCTCTTGTTCATCGTTGATCAGGGGGGCTTTTTCGTTTGTTGACGGATTAACTGTCTGTAATTTTGATAAAAGAAATTGTATAAGGTGAGGGTACTCCCATGAAGAAAATTACCGCATTACTCGTATGTGGAGTTGTAGCCGCAGTCCTGGCAGGGTGCGGTACGAAAACCATACCGCCCAGTTATACCTCTGCCAATCCAGACCTAATGCGGATCGGCGGCGATGAGCCAGGGAACAAAGAACCGCAGATCCTGAATCTCGGTTCTTACTGCCTGCAAGTACAGGAAGAATGGAAGGTTGACGGTAAGACTCCCGACGGCCAGACCCTTTGGACCAAGGACAGTTTTCGCAAGGTGGTTCCCTGCCGGTAAGTTCACCAAGCTTTACTAAATATTTACATAAAAACCAGGCCGGAAGTTATCTGGGCGTGGTACTCTTCTGGTCAGTTGCGGTTAAGGAAATTCTCATTCTTAACCGGATTCACTGTATTGGGTGGGAGGCTTACCCATGATGAAGAAAACAGTTTTAGCCCTTGCCTGCAGTCTGCTTGTGGTGCCTTTGGTGCCCTCGGTTGGTGAGTGTCACCATGCTCACGGCGGCGATGCGTTGGTTTGGGGAATCACCGGTTTATTGGTCGGTTCTACTCTGGCCTCGGTCAGTTATCGTCCACCACCCGAGGTGGTTTACACCGCACCACCACCTCCGGCTTATCCACCTCCGGCCTATAGCTATAGCTATGCCCCACCCGCTCCAGTGGAAACCTGCCGTTGGGAACGGCCTGTGCTTGATGGGTATGGAAGGGTTATGTTGGATGGCTACGGCCGGCCGATGCGGGAATACACTGTCGGTCCATGCAATGCTCCGCCGTATTAACCGAATGGTGATGGACTCGTAAAAACTCCATCGCATGCTGAGAGATGGCTAGATAAAAAATCAAAATCAGAGAAGCTACGTATCGTAAATATAGTAGGTTGTGAAACTCGGAATGCTTTTATGTAAACAAACGGTGTTTCCGCTAACTGCGAAAATACCGTTTGTTTTTGATGGCGTCGAAAAAACTCCGATCTCCTGTTTTACGAGTTCATCTTTTTAACAGTCGCGTTTTGCCTGGTTGTTTACAGTGCAGCCTCTAAAATCTTTCGGCTCACCTCCAAGGTGACACTGCCCTTTTCTCCCAAAGCGGTCATTCCATGGGCTTGCAAAGCTTGGATGATATCGTCAATCGTATCTTTACTCACTCCGTAGGCTGAAAGACGGGTGGCTACCCCCAGGTCCTCAAAAAACACACGGGTTTTACCGATGGCTGCCGTGACCCGCTCCGCTTCGCTTCCTTCGGTGATATCCCAGACCCGCTCGGCATACTGAAGCAGTTTATGGTGTTTTTCCTCTGCCCGCACGGTCCAGGCTGCTGGTTGGATGATGGCCAGGGTCTTGGCGTGATCAATGCCGAACATGGCGGTCAGCTCGTGTCCGAGCATGTGGGTGGACCAGTCTTGGGGCACCCCCGCACCGATGAGTCCGTTGAGTCCATTGGTGGCGCACCACATCAGGTTGGCGCGGGCATCGTAGTCTGTGGGATTTTCCAGGGTGGTTTTGCCGATTTCGATCAGGGTGCGGAGAATGCCTTCTGCTGTTCGATCCTGAAATCGCCCCTCTGCAGGTGCTGTCGCGTATTGCTCAAGGGTATGGATGAAGGTGTCGATGATGCCGTTGGCCACCTGGGTCGTGGGGAGGGTAAAGGTGAGGGTGGGGTCGAGGATGGAAAATTGCGGATAGACCAGAGGATTGGAAAACACATATTTACCCGTCTGGTGGCTAATCACCCCCCCGGAGTTCATCTCCGAACCGGTTGCCGGCAGGGTGACCACGGTTCCGATGGGCAAGGCTTTGCTGAGACGAACCGGCTTACTGCGTGAAAAGAGGATATCTTCGCCGTTTCCCTCGTATGGGGCTGCTAGGGCAATAAATTTGCTGCCGTCCATCACCGAGCCCCCGCCCACCGCCAGAAGAAAATCAATCCCTTCTTGGCGAACCACCGAAACCGCCTGCATCAGAGTTGAGTAGCGCGGGTTGGGTTCGATGCCCCCAAACTCGATTACGCTTCGCTCACCAAGGGCCAGGAAGACCTGTTCCAGGGTGCCGAATTTTTTTGCGCTTCCCCCGCCGTAGAGAACCAGAACCTTGGCCTTAGCCGGGACCAGCCGGTCAAGGCGGGCGATCCGATCCTTGCCAAAAACAATGCGGGTTGGGTTGTAGTACTCGAAGTTTAGCATAAAAACGCTCCTGATAACTTGGTTTTGTTTTGGAATATCAATTGGTTATTGTCGAGAGAGCGAAAGGCGGATCTCAGATGAGTTGGCGCATGCCGCTGCGGATCTCAGCCAGTAGTTCTGCAAAGGGGGAAGCCTGTTCTTGTTTGGCGTCGTCGTAGATGCGCTGGGCCTTCTCGGCCCAAGGATTCAGCCCGCATTGGAGCAGGGTTCCTTTGAGGGTGTGGCTTGCCTTGGCCAGGGCGGCGAGATCGTCGGCTGCTGCTGCTGCCTCGGCCTTGGCCAGATTATCGGCAAGGCTGACTTGAACCGCTGCCAGAATTCTCTCAATCTGGGACGCATTGAGCGAGGTGGCCTTTTGCAGATATGCAGCCACCTCATCTGAGGTGGGTACAGGGGGGGATTCGTTTTGGTTGTCGGTCTGATTCATGGGAGGATTTTCTTGCCCCTTGGGCGCTGTAGATTGGCCTGTGGGCTGCAACGAGTTGAGCACCTTTAATAAATGGCCAGGTTGAAAGGGTTTGGTGATGTAGGTATCCATGCCTGCGTTGAGGCACATTTCACGGTCGCCGCCCATGGCATGGGCGGTCATGGCGATAATGGCCAGGTGGCCACCCCGAAGGCGGGAGGTGAGTTCCGGTCTTATGCTATCGGGCAATTCGATGTCAAGCGGCAACCCCTGTTCCTGTTGACGAATGATCCGGGTCGCGATGAGACCATCCATGATTGGCATCTGCACATCCATGAGCAGGATGTCGAACTCCTCCTGGGCGAGAATCTGCAAGGCTTCAAGCCCGTTGGTTGCAGTGTGAACGCTGTGGTCCTGTTCCAGGAGCATCACCGCCACATCACGGTTCACCTCATTATCGTCCACCACCAGGATACGTAGATTTTTCTGTTGAGCCGCCGGGCTATCAAAAGCGGCTGCAGGCTCCGGGATATCCGCGATATTGCCAACTTGGAGCGGCACCAGCACATGGAAGGTGCTGCCGCTGTTCACCCTGCTTTCCGTCCAGATCCGGCCATGCATCAGTGCCACCAGTTGTCGGCAGATCGAAAGTCCCAGGCCGGTGCCACCGTATTGGCGGGCAAAGGTATTGTCCACCTGCTCAAAGGTGTTGAAGACCTGCGAAAGCTTTTCCGGTGGGATACCGATACCGGTGTCGATGACGCTCATGTGTATCTGGTATTGATCGGGAACCAGTGACTCTTCCAGGTTGATGTGCAGGCTGATCGAGCCCTTGTCGGTAAATTTAATCGCATTGCCGATCAGATTGAGCAGGATCTGGCGCAGCCGCATATCATCGCCAAGCAGGCATTGCGGCAGATCGGTTGAGAGATGGGAAAGCAGTTGCAACCCCTTTTCTTCAGCAGGCATCTGCAGGGTCGCCAACACCCCTTTAATTAGCTGCGCCGGGGAAAAGGAAATCGAATTAAGCTGCAGTTGTCCTGCTTCCATCTTGGAAAAATCGAGGATATCGTTGAGTAAGCCGAGTAGGCTTTCCGCAGCATGCTGCACGGTTTCAAGAAATCGTTGCCGTTTTTCGCTGTTACCGGTTTGCATGGCCAAATGGGTCATACCGATAATGGCATTCATCGGAGTCCGAATTTCGTGGCTCATGTTGGCGAGGAACTGCGATTTTGCCTTGTTGGCGGTTTCCGCCTCCCTCGCCAACTGCTCAGCCCGGGTAATGGCTTCTTCCAGCTGACGGTTCGCCTTGCGGACATTCTCCTCCGCATTTTTGCGCTCACGGATATCGACAAAGCACTCCAACATCTTGGTTCGGCCCTTGATGGTTATGGTCTTAACCGTTTTGAGGACTGGAATCACGGTGCCGTCCGCCCGTTGGATGCTCCGGTCGGAATTATCGACTGTCAGGCCGAGATCCGCCATCGGGCAGGAGGTTTCGTCGGCTGGGCAGAGATAGTTATGGCAGCGATGGCCGATAATGGTCTCGCGATCGGTGCCGAACAAGGCTGCGGCAAAAGGATTGATCTCCTCGATGATGCGACTATCGCCGTCGATAATTGCCAGGCCTATGGGAAGGCTCTCGATCAACGTACGCTGCATTCGTTCGTTCTCCCTGAGTTCCGTCTCCATGCGTATCCGGTCGCTGATATCCTCTTTGATAGCTATAAAGTGGGTGATCAGGTCGGATTCGTTGCGGATGGGCGAAATGGAGATCGATTCCCAGAACAGGCTGCCGTCTTTGCGTTTGTTCTGCAACTCACCCTTCCATTCAAAACCGGCGGCAATGGTTTCCCACAGGTTTTGATAGATAACCTCAGGCATGGTTCCGGACTTAAGGATCCGCGGATTTTGCCCCTTGACCTCGGAAAAGGTGTAGCCGGTCTTCTGGGTGAATTTTTTATTCACATATTCAATTGCTCCCTGGGCATCGGTGATCACCACACTGGCCGGGCTCTGTTCGACCGCAGTAGAGAGCCGTCGTCCGAGTGCCTCGCTTTGCCGCAGTGCCGCCTCGGTCCGCTTGCGATCGGTGATGTCGTGGAAGGCCACCACCGCCCCCACCACATCTTCATTTTGAAAAATAGGGCGGCTGGCTACTTCCATTAAAAGTAACTTTCCGTTTTTACATAGAAAATTCTCTTCGGTATCAAATTCATCACCAAGGTGGGTCTTGCGGAAAAAATGGCATTCCTCCCGGGGACAAAAACTAAGATCATCACGGCGGTGAAACAGGTCATGGGCGATCTGTCCGACCAGTTCATTTTCCTCATAACCCAAAAGTTGGCAGGCCGCCGGGTTGACCCGTTCGATAACACCATTGATATTTTGCACATACACCCCCTCAGCCAGGGCGTAATTCATCGCACTGAGGTTGCGTTGCTCTTCGTCAAGGGCCAGGGTCCGCCGATTGAGTCGCCAGACCAGAGCACAGATCGAGAATAACGCAACCAGAGAGTACAGGAGGAGAACGTTGAATTCTCGATGGATTTGGGCAAAGAGCGGATCCTGGGCATAGGTCACCAAATATCCGGCCAACCGATGGCCGACATCTTTAAGCGGCAACAGGGTGACGGTGTAGGGGGCGCTTGTCAGTTCAACGGTTGTGCTCAGGGTTTTGCCAGCGTCCATGGCTCGTTGGACGATAATGTTAGTCCGCAGCTGACTGTTCAGCAGTTTGGCGGTACCGGAAAGAGGAGCGGGGCTGTTGGGCAGGGTGGCGTTGGCATCCTCAATTACATAGTTTTCATTGAGGGTTGAGGGGCTGTAGAGCCAGCGCTGCTCGGGAAAGAGAAATTGGTCGATTAATGCTTTGCTGAGCACATATCCGTACTCCTTGTCCGGTGCCAGCTCTTTGAGCGCATCGAGGATGGATTTGAAGGTAACGCTGACTTCCACACTACCCAGGTGGCGGTTGTTGATGAACAGCGGAAAAACATAGCGAAACCCGGAGCGAATTTTTCCCAACTCCATTCCCTGCATCACCCGTTTTTCACTGTTGCTGATCCGTACACTGGGACGGGCGGGGAGGAGCGAATCGCCGTAGCGATCCGGTTGGTGAAAGCGGAGGTAACTGGTGCCATCGGCCAAATGAAACTGAAGCTGCAACAAGTTTTGCCGCTTCATCGATTCGTAGGCACCGTAGAGGTGGCGGTAGAGTTTTCCCCGGGCAAGGTCCCGTTCCGGACCCTGGCTGTCGACTCCCTGACGGAATAACTCTAGGGTTGCCGGGGTGTTGAGAGCGTTGTCAAAAAAGCTCTCCATGGCAAGCCGATACGACTGGATTGCGGCACGGTAGGCGGTATCGAGAATTGCCTGCTGCTCTGAGTAGTGGCTTTTTTCCCGCTGGAGCTTATTTTGGTAGAGAAAAAGTCCGACACAGAGGGTGCAGAAGAAGGTTATGAGGACAAAAACAAGGCGATTTTGTCGTTTTCCCGCCACTAGATGCTTCATCTGTTGCGGTTCTCGTAAAAAGTCAGGGAAACGATAGCTGGTGATGTATACGTCGCTGTATAGGGAAACATTATTTTTTATCCGCAGCTTTATCCGCTGCTGTCATTTATTCTTTATTGCCGGTGGGAATCTCAAGGTTGCCCTTATATTTGCGCACAGTCTGGTAATCGCTATCTGTAGCCTGCACCGCTCCGTAGCGAATCGATCCGCCCCAGCGGCCGAGTAATTCCTTGTCTGCACCGGCCGGATCAAGCTGGATCATGGCTTGGCGGATAGCCTCCAGGGTTTTTTGAGAGAGGGTTTTTTGGTTGCCGATCAGACCAAATCCTGGGAAGGGCGGGGTCTCTGCGAGGATCTTGAGCCCCATGTGAGTGTATCGTTTGCCGATTGCGGTTTTTAGCCCACCAAGATCAAATTCGCCGCGAATGACCGCCAGGGCCACGACGTCGTGTTTGTCCAGGTAACGGTATCGGTTATCGGCTAGGTTGCTCCCGCGCTCCTGAAGGAGTCCGTTGACCGAAAGGTAGCCGCAGGTGGAGAGCGGCTGGGTCAGGGCAATGTGGTGATTGTTCAAAGCCTGCAGCTTGATCGGGTTATCGGCCACGGAGACAATGGCACAGGTGTACATTGGTCGTCCTGAGGCTTCGCGGAAATGAATCAGCGGCTCGGCATGTGCATCTTTTGCCCGTAACTCGACGTATGGCAGGGGGCCGAGGTAGGCGAGATCGATTTTGTTCGTCAGAAATTTTTCCAGAATTCTGTCGTAGCTTTCGGAAAAATCAAAAATGATCGGCCGATTGAGTTTTTGTTCCAGGTATTCCATCATGGGACGAAACTGGAGGACGAGGGCCTCGCGGTTTTCCATGGGGAGGGGGGCAAATCGAATGGGGGTGTTCTGGGCACAGAGGGCACTGCACCAAAGGCTTAAGAGTAGGCTCAGCACTGTGCAACAGGTGAGCAGGGAGGAAAGCCCCGGTACTTGGCAACGAATCATAGCTGTTGTCTCCTGGGTGATGGGAAAAAGTTTTCACCAGTTCCTGGGTGCGATTATCGGCGATAAACCTTGAATTCTGCAAGAAAAAAGATGGATTTTTCCAACAGTTATATCAGCTTTCCTAGCCCACTTGCGAAAAAATACCCGGAGAAACCGAGTAAAATAACGGAGCACAAACCGATCAGTGTCCGATAGCGTTTGGGGCTGAACCATGCCCGCCCTCGAGCCACACCAAAGGATATCAGGCTGTACCAGGCAAGATCAGCCATCAGGTGTCCTGAGAGAAAGGCCCCTATGCCCAACGGGCCGATGCGCGCCGAATGGAGAATGTATCCCATGCCGATCGACACCCACCAGATGAGCCAGTAGGGATTACACAGACTGAGCACGATCCCGGCTAACACCAGGTTTTGCCCGGTCCCGCTTGTTTCGGCCTGGGGTAATTCGATGGTCGGCAGGCTCCTCAGCATGGACATTCCCATCCACAACAACACGCCTCCTCCCAAAAGGGCCACGGTGATAAAGACCTGATTGCTTTGGAGTAGGGGCGCAAACCCCGAAAACAGTGCCGCAACCAGGACTATCTCCAGCAGGCCGTGGCCGAAAATCATCAACGGTCCGGCCATCGCCCCCCGCCTGGAGCTTTCGCTGAGAGTAACCGTCAGCAGCGGTCCCGGCATCATCGCCCCGGAAAGGGCAATGACGAAGGAGGAGGCAAAGGTGGTGAGCAGGATCATTGCCGTTGTTCGATGCCCTGGCGCGGCTGGCTTGCACTACAATCACCAACGGTTGGGGCCTCGGGCAGCGATCCCAGCAGAATCAAAGCCACCCCGCCAATAATGACAGCCAGGTTGGCGATCATGGATAGGCCGTGTAATTTGCGGAATTGGATCCGATAGGGATCATCCTTGGGGGTGGTTTCAAAGGAGCTGATTTGTTGCTTGATGGCCTCTGCCTTGGGTTCGATCACAAAGGCCTGGGTGGCGGTAAATAGCAACATGGCCAGCAATATGAGGACAGTGGCCAGGGTAAACCGTCCCCGCACGACCAGACGGCAGAGCAGCGCCACTGCGCCACAAGCCAGACCCCAGCGAAAATAACCGGGAAAGAGCAGGCCGACAATCATGCCTGCCATATCACGGGAACACGCGGCGAAGAGTTGAGGGGTAAGGATAAAGGTAAACAGGGCTGCTCCACCCAGCCAGCAACTGATGGCCAGGTTGGAGAGAACGGTGAATATCTGCTGCATGGATTGTATACCTATTGAAGAGTCTCTGGATGATTCGTATCGCATACCAAGCGATGACCTAGCGTACCATGGTCAAAAGAATTATTGTATATGTTGTGCTGCGATATCGGCCAATTTTGTCGTTCTCGTGAGAACCCCTAGCCTTTCCTTTTCACCTTCCTCCGTTGCTCTTTAGGGTTTTTCTCCGAGGTAATCATATTTGCGAGGTGTTTTCATGCGCAGAATATTTGTTGTCATCCTGTTGGTTTTGCTTTTTCCCGCAGCCGGGTTTGCGCGCCAGGGGTACGGTTATGGTCCGCCACCACCCTCATACGGGTATGATGGTCCCCGTCACGCTCCCCACTATGATCGTCATTCCTCTCACCACGATAACCGCGATGCTTGGATTCCCCTGGCAATTGTCGGTGGGGTGCTGGGAATAGTCGCTTTGTCGCAGATGGAATCGGTTTACACCCAACCCGCACCGCCACAGCGAGTCTGCCGCGATACATACAATTACTATGATCAATACGGAAACTATTCGTACTCCCGTTATGTGGATCGTCCTTGTGATAATTGATGGCGGCGTAAAAACTTCGATCTCCTGGGGCGCAGCGTTTTTCCTTAGCCATCTCTTAGAGGGGGATCAACTATTTACGCATCCATCTTTTTTGAAAAGGGGATGAGGGGGAACGTACTGTTTTAAAAGAAAAAAAATGTGTGCGGAACTGGTTGTCTATTGTATCGTAGTGTAACAGCGACCACCCTGGACCCTATAGGGGTATGGCTTTGCGCCGCAACCACGGAGGGGGGAGATATGCCGGATCACAACATATCCAGCGATGCGAACACCACGGGTTCCCGACGTCTACTCAAGGAACTGCAGAATCAACGTCTGGAGCTTGAGCAACAAAATGAAGAGTTGCGCTTGGCCCGTGCCGAGGTAGAGGCAGGCCTGGAAAAATATTACCAGCTTTATGATTTTGCCCCGGTCGGTTACTGCACCGTGGACCAAAAGGGCGAGGTGCAGGAAAGCAACCTTGCTGGAGCCTTGCTGCTTGGTGTTGACCGGAGCCGACTCTTAAACCGGCCGATCGAGAGATTCGTTGCTCCGGAATCACTCTCTGACCTGGAAATTTTTTTTGCTCGGATTTATTCCGATGAACAGAAGGCCACCGGCGAGATTCTCATACCGGACGGGGAAGGAGGGCAGCGCCACCTCTACCTGGAAGGTGCGGCCTTTGAAAATGTTTTGGGTCGGCGGCAGTGCAGGATCGCGATGATGGATGTGACCGAGTCGCGGCGGAACTCCATTGAGCTTGAGCATTATCGCTACCATCTGGAGGAACTGGTCCAGCAACGAACCTGCGAGCTGGAAGCGGCAAATATGCGACTCAGGGAGCAGGCGGAGAACCTGGCATCCATCTATAAGGCTCTGCAGAGTATCGGCCTGATCGTCTGCACCCTGGATCGGGATGATGCCCGGATCGATATCTTCAGTGCCGGTGCGGAACAACTCTTTGGCCATCGCCAAGATGAGGTTCTGGGAAAGTCGTTGGCTCTGATCTGTCCCCATGACGGTCCCTCGTTGCTACTCTCCCAAATGGGTCGATGGCGAATGGGCGAGCCCATGCAGTCGATGAATATGACCCTTGTGCGCAAATCAGGGGACCAGTTTCCAGCAGTGGTTTCCATCCATCCCTTCTGCAAAGAGAACGGCGAGTTCACCAAGTTGGTCGGTGGATTTCGCGACATCTCCGAGCTGATCCAGATCCAGGAACAGCTGCAGATTTTGAATAACGAGTTGGAGCGCCGGGTGGCCTCGCGCACCACCGAACTGTATGAATCAAACGTTGCCTTGACCGTGCTTTTGAAAAAACGGGAAGAGGACCGCAAAATTCTTGCCGATCAGGTGGTCTCGAATACCTCCCATCTGGTGGAACCGCTCTTGGATCGGCTGCGCAATACCAATCTCAGCGATGAACAGCGTACCCTGCTCGACATCCTTGCCACCAACATCAACGAACTCACCTCGCCTTTTGCCAGTAACCTGTCCTCTAAACTGAACCGGTTGACCCCGGCTGAGATCCAAGTGGCCAATCTGGTAAAACAGGGCAAACGGACCAAGGAAATCGCCGAGATTATGCATCTTGCGCCGGGTACGATCAGCATTCACCGAAAAAATATCCGCAGAAAGCTGGAGTTGACCCACCAAAAAACCAACCTGCAGACCATGCTCTCCAATAACAGTTAACCTGAACAGGGACGGAACACTCGAAGGTTCCGGGAGGCACCCATGCACGAGGCACTCTTTTATCAACCCGCAGAGGCAAAGGCGGTTGTCTGTCAACTCTGCCATCATCGCTGCCGGATTCCTGCCGGCAAGCGGGGACGGTGCGGAGTACGGGAAAACCGGGAAGGGCGGCTCTTTTCCCTGGTGTACGGACGACTGGTGGCGGAGAGTATCGATCCGGTCGAAAAAAAACCGATGTTTCATCTGCTCCCGGGCAGCCGTTCTTACTCCATTTCTACCGTGGGCTGTAATTTTCAGTGCAGCCACTGCCAGAATTACCAGATCTCCCAATACCCGCTCGTGCATCATGGGCAGATTTCTGGGGTTGGCCGCAGTCCGGCCACGGTGGTCGATCAGGCGGAGCAGGCCGGATGCGCCACCCTCAGTTATACCTATGTCGAGCCGACCATCTTTTATGAGTTCGCCTACGACTGCTGTCGTCTTGCCAGGAAGCGGGGAATCAAGAATATCTTTGTCAGCAACGGCTACATGACCCCGGAGGTCGTGCGGCATCTGGCGCCGGTTCTGGACGGGATCAATATTGATCTCAAAGCCTTCAATAGTGCATTTTATCAGAAAATCTGCAAGGCTCGCCTGGAACCGGTTTTGGAGAATATCCGCCTTTTTTATGAGTTGGGCGTGTTGGTTGAGGTGACTACTTTGGTTATTCCCACGCTTAATGACAGTGAAAGCGAGCTCCGTTCCATTGCCCGTTTTTTGCGTTCCGTGTCCGTCGATATCCCTTGGCATGTGAGCGGATTCCACCCCACGTACCAGATGCTTGATAGGCCGAGTACCCCAGCTGAGACGTTAGTCAAGGCCCGGGAGATCGGGTTAAGTCAGGGGTTGCGTTTCGTCTACACCGGCAATGTGGCTGGGGCGGGTGGGGAAGACACCTATTGCCCCGGCTGCAACAGCCTGCTCATTCGTCGTCAGGGATTCAATAGCCGGATCCAAGACTTGGAAAAAGGTCACTGCCGCCGGTGCGGTGTCCCCGTAGCCGGTGTTTGGGGCTGAAATTTTTTTTTGGGGGTATCTCCCTGGCAAAGACCAGCTTGCGTGGCAACGCATTTTAAAACACTCCCGCGGCCTTTTACCCTTTAACCCCGCGCATGATTCCCGCCCCGTTGGGCAAGGTGATTGGTAGCCTCTGCACCTCAACCAGTCCAGCCCGGCTGAGCATTGTGGCCAGATCCCCCTCAGAGTATGCCTGTCCTTCTTTGGTCCCTAAAAGCATGTTAAGCGAAAATAATGCCGGATGCAGGGGCGCGGTTCGATCATTTTCCAGGATAAACTCCTGAATCAGTATTTGCCCACCCCGGGTAAGCGCTGCTGTGGCCTTGTCGACCACTGCCTGGCAGGTCGTCGGCGCCAGGCTGTGGAGCAGGTGAGAAATCCAAACCACATCAAAACCAGAGCCGTAGGGCTCTGCAAGCACATCGCCAGCGAGAAAGCGGATTCGATCATTGAGGCCAAAGCGTCCAATGGTTGCTTCGGCAAAGGGCCGGGTGGTGGGCAGGTCAACGACAACGGCTTCCAGCTGCGGGTATTTATTGCAGAAATGGATTGCATAGGTGCCCGGGCCGCCAGCCAGGTCAAGCAGTCGCTTTTTGCCAGCCAAGTCCAACTGTTCCGCCAGTTTTGGCGCCAGTTGATTGGCCAGGTTGAACATCCCCATGAGAAAACTTTCCCGTTCCCGACCATCGGTGTCATGGGAAGAACTTCTCCGTACCGGAGTGCCCTTCTGTACTGCCTGATCGAGTTTATTCCAACCCTCAACCAGGTAATGGTGGTGCATGATGATATGGCCCATGTATTGGGGCGATTCTTTGGCCAGATAGGTGGCGCTGAACTCTGTACAGCGAAACCGGTGGTCCATTTTTTCAAGCAACTCCATGGCACAGAGGGCGTCCAGCAGCATTTGCAAACCTCGCAGGTCTGCATGACGCAGGCGTGCCAGATCCTCTGTTCGCATCGGTTCCTGGGCCAGTGGCGAAAAGAGATCCATCTTTACCCCCGCATGCAGGGTGCAGGTGCGCCAGTAATAGCCGGAGATTTGTAGCAATTCGGGCAGGTTCATTGACAGCTCCACAGGTTGAGGTCAGTCGGGGAGAGAAGCCTCCCTGGTCTGTTGATACATGAACTGCATAAAGGCCTTGATACGGGCGGTAGAGCGTAAGTCCGGGTGGGTTAGAATCCAGATCCAGTGGTGACACTGGGGCGGAAGTCCCCACAGCTCAACCAAATCCGGATCAGCGGCGCCAAGAAAGTGGGGGGAATGGTCAGGCCGAGATTCTGGCGGGCAAGGTGGTAGAGGCCGGTGATTTTCTCACCGGCTTCTCGATATTCGACATACCTGATGTATGCCTTCGCGCCGAAAAAACACTATTCCTTGTATATCTGCGTTGTTACTTAGCCAACTCTTAGAGAGTGATGGACTTATTACGAGTCCATCAAAAATCGATTGCTGATTTGTGTGCTTGATTTGCCATTAAACAATGAAAACAGTTGCAGTCAAGGGCGATGATTCCCGCATCTGGCCAACACCGCATTATTTCCATCGGCAGAGGCTTAATAAATTTCCGACAAGGGGATATCATGCAACACACCGATATTCATACCTCCCAATCTGCACCAAAAGGCGGCAAACTGCCGATTTTTGGTGGGGTCATCCTTTTTGCCGCAGCAACCCTGTCGGTGCCTATTTTTTATCCGACAGAAACCCTGTGGTATAAGATGGGTCTTGATAAACTCATGCTTCAGGCGGGACAGATTGCCGGTTTGCTGACCTTGAACCTGGTGGTGCTGCAGATCCTTTTGGCCCTGCGGCCTAGGTTCATGGATCGGGCCTTTGGTGCGGCAAAGTTGCTGCGTTGGCATCGTGCCAACGGTCTGCTGGTGGCTGCTGGTGCCATGGTCCATGTTCTCTTGATTTTGGCGCCGGAGGGGCTCTCCAACCTGCCTTTCGGCTGGGAGTATTGGCCGGAGATGGTGGGGGCCTTGACCCTGTTCACCCTGCTGACAACGGTGGGGCTGTCACACTATCGAACTCGGTTACAGCTCAACTACCAACATTGGCGAGCGGTACATCGCCCCCTGGGCTACTTAATACTCCTGCTTCTTGCCCTGCATGTCCTTTTTGTCAGTGAATCTTTTTCCGCAGGATTGCCGCGGATAGGGCTACACACTGTAGTTATATGCACCGTGTTCGGTTCGGCCTCGGCGTGGATACGGCGTGGCCGGAAAACGCCTACCAATACAACAACTGCCTGATGGAGGAGAGTATGCACTATTTCCGTTCGCTGATTCTTAGTTTTGCTCTGTTGACCTTGCTTGTGCCCGGAGCCATGGCTGCGGCCCGCACCTGGGATGTTGATACCGTGCACTCCAATGTCTATTTCAGTATCGATCACATCTTTTCCAAGGTCCATGGACGATTCAAGGAGGTGCAGACCGAGATCGCCTTTGATCCCACGCAGCTTGAGCAGAGTCGGTTTGCCTTTACCCTCAAAGTCGATTCAGTTGATACAGGTGAGCCCAAACGGGACAAACACCTTCTTTCCCCGGACTTTTTTGATAGCGGCAAGTTTGCCCTGATCACCTTTACTTCAAAAGCTATCACCGATGGCGGTAATGGCGTCTACAACGTAGCCGGGACGCTGACGGTTAAAGGCGAGGCTCATGATCTGACTCTGCCGCTCACCTTCAATGGGATCAAAGATCATCCAGCCGCCAAGGGGAAAGAGGTAATCGGCTTTAACGGCCATATCATCCTGGATCGGTTGGCGCTCAAGGTCGGTAGTGGCAAATTCTACAAAATGGGGTTGATCGGCAAGGATGTGGATGTGCTGGTAACCCTCGAGGCCTTGGCAAATAAATAAATGTCCAGCGACCAATGATGTTGTTTACCCTCCGGCACTGTGTGGCGGAGGTTTTTTCTGTGCCCTTTGGAACTGAGCGGAACATGAGGAGAAAGGGAATGCAAACCGTGATTGTCACCGGTGGCGCCCAGGGGATCGGCCGGGGCATTGTCGAATATTTGCTGACCAGGAAAACGGCAGTGGCTATTGTCGACAATGACCAGGAGGCCGGTGAGGAACTCTTGCACCTGCTGGGCAAAGCGGAGCACTGTGCTTTTTTTCATGCCGATGTCGGCGATGAGGAATCGGTACGGGCTTGTATCGATGCGGCCATGTTACGATTCGGCCATATCGATGGTCTGGTGAACAACGCGGGCATCACCAACCCCAAGCGTATTGCGGTGAGCGAGCTGTCGCTGACCGCCTGGGAGCAGGTGCTTCGGGTCAACCTTACCGGCGCCTTTCTCATGGTCAAATATACTGTTCCGCATTTGGTGAAGACAAAGGGGGGCATCGTTAACATCGCCTCCACTCGAGCTTTGCAGTCGGAGGCTGATACCGAAGCCTACTCGGCCTCAAAGGGGGGCTTGGTCAGCCTCACCCATGCCCTAGCCATGAGCCTCGCCCATCAGGTGCGGGTCAATGCGGTGCTGCCTGGCTGGATCGATGTCAGTGGTTTGCAGAAACAGTCGCGTTGCAATCCAGTGCATCTGGGCGCCGAGGATCACCTGCAACATCCGGTTGGGCGAGTGGGACAGGCCGAGGATGTGGCATCGCTGGTGGCCTATCTGCTCTCAGCGGAAGCTGGTTTTATCACCGGTCAGTCCTTTGTCGTTGATGGAGGCATGACCAGGAAAATGATCTACCATGATTGATGGCGTCGTAAAAACTTCGATTTTCTGCGTCGCAGCGTTTTTCTCGACACTCGACATACCTGATGTATGCCTTCACGCCAAAAAAACACTACTCATTGTATATCTGTGTTTTTACTTAGCCATCTCTTAGAGTGTGATGGACTTTTTACGAGTCCACCATGAGTAAACAGGGGCAATGAGGTGATCCCGTCATTCCTCTTCAACCTCCACGCGGCTGCTTCCGATCCTCCAATATTGATTTGCTCCGGCGGGTTTTATTGCATCTCCGTGGGAATTTCTCATTCTTTTCTTAAAAAACAGCTCCTTTCCCTTGTGAATGAACAGCATGACGGCAATTTTCATGCTGTTTTTTTTGTTTGAAAATTTTAATAAATTCGATCTGTTATGGCGGTGAGCCACTCTCATGGGGGTTGACTATACACATAACCTGTTGTACTTATATAGAATTGTATTGTGTGCTGCGCCTGTTATCAGATGTGAACATTTTACGCTTTTCATTTTTACCACGCTCCGCTGCTGAACATTGGCGCAAATACGATGGTCTTGTAAAACTCCAAAGGGCGGAAAACCATTCGTCACAACTCCAAATAAAAATTCTTAATATTTGTCGTTCTCGTGAAAGCTCTCGAGAACTCTGCTGCATAACTTCTTGGATTTTGACTTTTACTAGGCCGTCATATTTCACTTCCTATTAGAATAACTGTCATTTTTTGCTCAATGTTGAGTGGAAACTGAAGATCAAAGAGGAATTGATGAATAAAAATGAACAAGGAATCTACGTTGTATTATTAAGTATTCATGGATTGATTCGCGGACGGAATCTCGAGCTCGGTCGCGATGCCGATACCGGCGGCCAGACACTTTATGTTGTCGAACTTGCCCAGGCATTAGCCAAGCAACAAGGCATAGCCAGGGTCGACTTGGTCACCCAACGAGTGGTTGATGCTGGTGTCTCCACCGACTATGCGCAACCCCTGGAAATTCTTGGTGACAATCTGCGGATTGTTCGCATTGACGCCGGGCCTGAACAGTATCTCCCCAAGGAACAGTTGTGGGACCATCTCGATTTTTTTGCCGATAATCTGGTTAACTTTTTCCAGGAAAACAATTCTTTCCCCGATATTCTCCACAGTCATTACGCCGATGCCGGTTATGTGGGGTCGTTTCTGGCCAATCAACTCGGCATTCCCCTTATTCACACCGGTCATTCCCTTGGGCGGGTAAAGCGGAGTCGTCTGCTGGCAAGTGGCCTTAATGCCGATGAAATCGAAACTCGGTTCAACATGAGCCGCCGGATTGAAGCGGAAGAGCAAACTCTTTCCACTGCGGAACGAGTGATCACCAGTACCCATCAAGAAATTGCCGAACAGTACGAACTCTATGATTACTATCAGCCGGAGCAGATGCGGGTTATTCCTCCGGGGACCAATCTCAATCAGTTCAAACCGCCTGTCGGGGACGAAAAAGAAAGCGCCCTGTTTCACTCGCTGACAACCCATCTTAAAGATCCGCAAAAACCGATCATCCTGGCCCTTTCTCGACCCGATCAGCGTAAAAACATCACCGCGCTGGTTGAGGCCTTTGGCCAGAGCGAACGCCTACAGGAGTTAGCCAACCTGGTCATCATTGCCGGTAACCGTGATGATATCGATGAGCTTGATGAAGGGGCGCAGGAGGTTTTTCGCGAGTTGTTGATTGCGATTGATCGCTATGATCTCTACAGCAAAGTGACCATGCCTAAGCACCACCGTAGGGACCAGGTGCCGCTGATTTATCGAATCGCCGCCAACTCCGGCGGTGTTTTTGTCAATCCGGGGCTCACCGAACCCTTTGGTTTGACTTTAATCGAGGCGGCAGCCAGCGGCATGCCCATCGTGGCCACCGAAGACGGCGGGCCTAAAGATATCATTCATAACTGCCAAAACGGTTTTCTCATCAATCCGCTGGAGTCCCAAACCATAGCCGATGCCATCGTCAAACTGCTGGTAGACCGGGATATCTGGCACCAGTGTTCAGCTAATGGCCTGCAGGGCGTACGGGAACATTATTCCTGGGATGCGCATGCCCAGCGGTATATAGAGATCGTCAAGCCGATCGTCGATCGCTCGGAGCGGCTGTCGCGTAAACAAGTACGGCGGCGCCAGCATCTGTACTGTGATCGGGCCATCGTCAGCGATCTTGACCTGAACTTGATCGGTGATGATAAATCGCTTGAACAGTTGCTTGAACAGCTCAGGTGGCAGCGAACGAGCAGTTACTTTATCATCGCCACGGGAAGGCGTTTTGATTCCACCTTGAAACTGATGAAAAAACATCATATTCCGGAACCGGATGTGCTGATCACCAGTAGTGGAACCGAGATCTTTCATGCGCCCAAACTCACCTATGATACGGCCTGGGCAAAACATATCGACCATCAGTGGACGCCACGCATCGTTAAAGCCCTGCTCACCGATCTTCCCGGCCTTAAATTGCAAAAGGCCTCTGAGCAGAGCCGTTTTAAGCTCAGCTATTACATTGATCCGGAAATTGCCGATATCGAAGAGATCAAACAGATCCTCTACCGGGAAGAACAGGCCGTTTTTATGCAAACCGCCTTTGGCCAGTTTTTGGATATTCTGCCGCTGCGGGCTTCCAAGGGCATGGCTTTGCGTTATGTGGTGCAGCAGCTGCGGCTCGAGCTGGACAAGGTGTTCGTTGCAGGCGGTTCAGGAGCCGACGAGGATATGATGCGCGGGAATACCCTGGCGGCGGTCGTGGCTAATCGCCATCATGAGGAAGTCTCACAGTTGGAGGATATAGAACGGATCTATTTTTCCCGGCAGTCCTATGCCGCCGGAATTCTTGAGGCCATCGAGTTCTACGATTTTTTCGGCGAATGCAAGAATCCGCGGGCCATCGGAGACAAAGGCCATGAATAGGTTGCTGCTCTGCACCGATATGGATCGAACCCTCATCCCAAACGGTCACCAACCCGAACATCCGCGTGCGCGGGAGCTGTTTCAACAGCTGTGCACTTTGCCCCAGCTCAGCCTGGTCTACGTGACCGGGCGTGATCTGCATTTGACCGAGCAGGCTATTGCAGAATATCAACTGCCCATACCGGCATACGCGATTACCGATGTCGGTACCAGGATCTATGAACACAACAAGGGGCAGTGGCGGGAACTTGTCTCTTGGCAGGAGCAGATCGCCCCTGATTGGGCTGGAAAGAACCACGCTCAACTCAAAGAGGCGCTGGATGATATTCAAGAACTGACCTTGCAAGAAGTCTCTAAACAAAATGCGTTTAAAGTAAGCTTTTATTTGGGCTTGGATGCGGATCAAGAGCGCGTCATGGGCCGGGTTGGCCATTGTTTGGCCCAGCTCGGCGTTGATGCCAGTCTGATCTGGAGTATCGACGAACCGCAACAGATCGGCCTCTTGGATGTGCTGCCCCGAAATGCGACCAAACTGCATGGTATCGAATTTTTAGCCTGGTATTTGGGCTACCATCAAGACGAAATTTTGTTTGCTGGGGATAGCGGCAACGATCTGATGGTTATGGGGAGCTCGATCCGTTCCATTCTGGTGGCCAATGCGGACACCGCGACCAAAGAACAGGCGCTGAACCTTGCGCAACAAAACGGTGTCCGCGAGAGCCTGTATCTGGCACAGTCAGATATTCCCCCTTTAGGCGGAAATTATGCTGCCGGGGTTCTGCAGGGTATGGCGTTTTTCGCCCCGGAAATCGTCCGTGCACTGGATCTGTGATCGCGGGGAAAAAAGCTGCGACGCAGGATATCAAAGTGTTTACGGCGCCATCATTTTTCCTTTTGTAAAAAGCTCGACGGTAACCTACAACGCGTGGAACATCGTTTCCGCCTCGACGTCTAATAACGACAATAATGAACAAGCGAGCAGAACTCTCAATTTTCGGTGAAGTGCTTTTTGATTGTTTTCCAACCGGGGAGCAGATCCTGGGGGGCGCCCCGTTCAATGTAGCCTGGCACCTGCAGGCGCTCGGCGATCACCCCCTCTTTATCTCCAGAATAGGGGAAGATGCCTCCGGTTCCAGGATCGTGCAGGCCATGGACAGCTGGGGAATGGAGAATAGCGCTGTCCAGATTGATACCAAGCATCCAACCGGACGGGTTGAGGTACGTATCGTCAATAATGAACCGAGCTATGATATCATTGCCGATAGTGCCTATGATTTTATCGATGCAGCCAAGCTCCCCGATGATCTCGTCGAAGGTGGGATGCTGTATCATGGGACGCTTGCCTTGCGTCACCCGTCTTCATTCCAGGCATTGCACGAGCTCACACAAAGAAAAAAACTGCAGATATTTCTCGATGTTAATCTGCGAACGCCATGGTGGCAGCGGGAGGTGGTCCTCAGTTTGTTGCACAACGCGCACTGGGCCAAGATGAATGAACATGAATTGCAGTTACTCGCACCTACGGGGACAGATATCCAGCAGCAGATGGCGGCGTTGCAGGCCGAGTGTGCTCTTGAGCAGTTGATTGTCACCCGTGGCGAACAGGGTGCTCTGGTCAGGGAAATGTCTGGCGAAATGCACGTTTTTGGGGCGGAGCCAGCCAGCCAGGTTATGGATACCGTCGGGGCCGGTGATGCGTTCAGTGCCGTGTTTATTCATGGACTGCGGGCCGGGTGGCCAATTGCTCAAACCGTACGCCGCGCCCAGTATTTTGCAGGCAAGGTGATTGGCCTGCGGGGGGCGATAACAACCGATCCCAGCTTTTATCAGGCGTTCATGGATGCATTGAATACTCTCGATTGGTAACCGATCACCTCGATTGATCAGCAAAACAAGGGCTGTGTAATTCACTTTTTAAGAAGGTTTTCTTATGTACGAACAGGTCTCTCATACACTGCTCAACGATATTCTCAACCGTATTAAACCGGAGATTTCAAAGCAGGACCTCCGCCATTTCTACACCCGCTTAGGCGCAAATTTTTACGGTATCCACTCCTTGTTTCAACGCCTCTATGGTGATCGCGACGATTTTGAAGCACAGGCGCAAAAGCTGGTTGAAACCATGGCCTCTCAGTATATCAAGCGACCGCTGGAACTGCGTGAGCTCGATTTGGCACGTGAAAAAGACTACAACTGGTTTCTCAGTCAGCAATGGGTGGGCATGGCGCTCTATTGCAAAGGGTTTGCTGGTTCCTTGCAGGGACTCCAGGATCGGTTGCATTATTTTCAGGATTTGGGCATCAATATGGTCCACGTCATGCCGATTATGCAATGCCCTGAGGGGAGCAGCGATGGCGGCTATGCAATTAGCGATTTTCGCGAGATCAATCCGGAGGTCGGTACGTTGGAGGACCTTCGGCAATTAGCGCAGGAGATGCGTCAACGTGATATCCTGCTAGTGCTTGATGTCGTTGTCAATCATACCTCCAACCAGCATTATTGGGCGGCCCAGGCCAGGGCCGGGGAAAAGAAGTATCAGGACTATTATTACTGCTTTGAAAATCGTAATGTTCCGGACATGTTCGAGCAGAGCATGCCTGAGGTTTTTCCGGAAAATGCGCCGGGGAATTTCACCTGGAACGAAGAGATGCAGCGTTGGGTGATGACCGTGTTCAATGATTACCAGTGGGACCTCAATTACAGCAACCCATCGGTTTTTATTGAAATGATCAATATCATCCTCTTCTGGGCCAATCAGGGCGCTGATGTCCTTCGATTGGATGCGGTGGCCTTTCTGTGGAAAAAAATCGGCAGCACCTGTCAGAACGAGCGGGAAGCCCATCTGATTTTGCAACTTTTCAAAGACTGTTGCCAGGTGACCGCACCAGGGACCGTGTTCATTGCAGAAGCCATTGTTGCTCCTCTTGAAGTGATCAAATACTTTGGCGAGGATGCGGTTATTGCCAAAGAATGCGAAATTGCCTACAACGCCACCTATATGGCCCTGCTCTGGGATGCGGTCGCCACCAAAAACGCGCGGCTATTGAATCAGGGAATCAAAAATCTGCCGGTGAAACTCGATCGGGCGACCTGGTTGAACTATATCCGCTGTCACGACGATATTGGATTCGGCTTTGACGACAGAAGCATCCTCCTCTGCGGATATGATCCTGTCCAGCATCGGAAATTTTTGGTTGATTACTTCACGGGTAATTATGAGAACTCTCACGCCCGTGGTCTACCTTTCGGCCAGAATCCCAAGACCGGTGACAGTCGTCTTTCCGGATCCTTAGCCTCCCTGGTCGGCCTTGAGTATGCACTGGAAACTAAAGACGACGATGCTATTGACGATGCAATAAAACTGATCATTCTGCTTCATAGCATGATCATGTCTTTTGGTGGCATCCCGCTGCTGTATTACGGTGATGCCCTTGGTTCCTTAAACGATGATTCCTATCGAGAGGATCCCTATAAAAAGAGCGATACTCGTTGGGTGCACCGGCCATCCATTGATTGGGAAAAAGCAGAACGCAGAAACACGCCGGGAACGGTGGAGTACAAAGTCTTTAGCGAGATCAAGCGCATGATCTCCGTGCGCAAAGAGATTGATGTTTTTGCCGACTTTAACAATCGGGAACTGCTCGATGTCGAAAATCCGTATCTTTTCGTCTTCGGGCGTTATCACCTGCACAAATCAAACGAGCGGGTTCTTGTTGTGGCCAATTTCAGCGATAAACCCCAGCATCTGAATTTAGATGAACTTGGTCAATGGGGTGGGCAGTATCGTCCTCTGGTCGATTTATACCGTGGTGAACGCCCGGATATTTTTAAAAACAGTCTGGTAATTCCACGGTTTGGATTTTACTGGTTGTGTGAACGGTAGCTAAAACGGGGAAATCCTCGAATTTGACAGGTCATCGAGTCTTGGGGGGAGACCGAGTGACAAAGCCATCCAGTTAAAAAATACCCATGCCTACGCCGGCAGCCATGGTGTGCCCTAACTCTTCGATTTTCTCCAAATCATCCTTCGTCGGTTCACCGACAATGCGCAGGTGTTCCAAGGCCTGACGCCATTTGTAGCCGGTGGCGATCCGTTCGATTTGGGTGACCGCGCCCCGGCCATCGTTTCCCGCACAGACAAAGAGCACAAAGGGCAGACCGATGGTTTTCTCCCGGGCGCTCTCATAGGTGCGGTCAAAGAAATCCTTGATCATCCCGGCCATGGTGCCGAAATATTCCGGTGAACCAATGGCGATGCCTTGGCATTGGAGCAGGTCGTTCTGGTCGGCTTCGGCAGCCGGTTTAAAGATGGTTTCCACATCTTCCTCGTGGCGGGCGCCGAGGGCAAATCTTCGCGCCAACCGCTCCATGGTTCCACCCTGGGAATGGTAGATGATTAATAATTTTTTTTTGGTAATACTCATGAGATTATGGGGGTGATGTCATTTTATTGTTGAAATTGTTCAATTGAAACAAAGGATTGTCGCGGTGTAACCTATTCTATTGTGTAACGCACCATGCACCAGCCGCTTCGAAAACCAACCCACCACCACCGCCCCGATGTCATCTCGAACGTATGTGAGAGATCTCCTTGGTTCCTCCGCATTCAGGGCTTTTTACTTCCTATCAAAACGACAGATGGAGGACGGAACATGCTGCACCTATGGCCACAAAATTCAGTTGGGCCTCGTAATATCAACATGTTACGAAAGCAGGTCGCGCCATACTTTGTCATGATTCCCTTTGGATTCATTGGACACACTAGCTTCTTACCGTCATGGCCAAGT
>JAQUEZ010000249.1 GCA_028684915.1 Desulfobulbus sp. | reverse complement strand
CATAACTGGACCAGTACAGTTTGATGCTTGAGGCAACATTTTGATATATATAAAAAAAAGATTTATTGCCGCCCATTTTTATTTACGACTGCCCTATAGGCGCGTACTGCCAAATCTTCGAATGCCTGACGAAAACTAACTCTATCTGGGTTATAATAATCTTTGTCATGGAAAGGATGTTCGATGGTAGACTCTTCTACTTTTTCTTCAAGTTCAGTATACCCTACGGCTTCTACTTTTCCATTCGATTTTGCTACTCGTCAGAAGATAAAGGTGATTCAGAACCTCTCGGTCGAGAGGTTCTTCTTTTAATCTGGCACGAAGGATCGACAAAAGAAGATAATCTCGCCGATGAGGTGTAAGTCTTTGACGTCGGCCTCGAATGGATCGTATTCCTGGCGGTTGTCGGAGATGATTTGGATTCGGCCGCCAGTGCGAAAGGCGAGGCGCTTAACCATGATGGTTGAGTTGAAGCGCAGTGCGTAGAGCATCCCCTCTTTTATAGATACACGCCCGGTGTCTATCATCACGGTGTCGCCGTCCTGAATGGTTGGGTGCATCGAATCCCCCTGGACACGCATGAGTACCAAATTCTTGGCGCTTGACGCCACCCTGCTCAACCAATTCTTCCTGAAAGCGTAGTAGCCTTCCATCTCTTCAGAAAGCACAAAACAACCGCCACCTGCGGACAATTGCGCCTCAGCCAAAGGCACGTAATCAAACATCTCCGGGTCTGGGTTTTGCCAGCGTGGAATTGATATGCGGCCAGCTGCATCCACGGTGCATGATTGCGGCGGATCCATGCGCTCAACCTCTTTGTAGGCCGGGCGGGATAGCTGCTCTTGATCCATTCCAGGCCGCATAGGCCCCTTCCCGTCTATTATCCAATCAGTGCTTCCACCAAAGTCGGCGGCGATCTTGTAGGCCCATTCGAGGGGAAAGTTTCCACGACTTTTGGTTCCTGATACTGAGGATCCTGAGATGCCAAGAAAGTCTGCCAGCTCCTTGTGTTTCTTCCAGCCAGTTAACTTTTCGACCCTTTCCCAGGACTCTTCAAATTGATTTTGATCAATCATGTTCGGTCATAGTTCGTTCTTGAGAAGTATGACCGAAGTATGACCTGAAGAAATGGCGTCATACTTCGGTATTTGAAACGAAAATTCAATCAGATAAAACAAAAATAAGCCAAAGCGAACAACGAGAGAAGTCTGACGCGCAAAAAGTGATTGACAGTTAATTATGTTTGATCTAAGTTAACTCAACGCTTCCCGCAAAGTGGGGATGCAAGTTGATAGTAACACGGCATTGAAGGTTCCTTCAATGTCCGACTCAAAATTTAATCAGACAGTGGAGGTGGGGTATGGCGGACGGTGGAATTCAAGAACTTCACAAGTCAATCTGCGAAGGGCATCGCTTCAATGCGATTCATCCTTTTTCAGAGGGGAAAAGGATGAATCCGGACATCCTCGTTGTCGTTGACGAGGCAACGAGGGTTGTCCTGCCAGGATGCCGGGTTATGTGGAATGACGAGGAATGCTTTTCTGAGGATCTCGAATGTTACATGGGAAGATACGTTCGCCTGCAACGCGTATTCGATGGGAATAAGGAAAAGTTACTCTGTCGGGCTGGAGAGAACGAATTCGAACTGGAGTCCCTGGGACTTGTTCAAGAGCGCTTCGAACGACTCATGGTCCACAAACCGGCCATCAACGACGAATCCACCAGCAACGATACGTCCGCGCATCCGGTCGTGCGTTAAAGCTACCCCATAAGCAGGCGTGGACCGGATGTATTTCAAGGCAAGCCCAGATGATATTTTACGGTGCAGCTTTCCGCAGGCATCTTGGTTCGAAAAGGAAGAGACCTCAAAGATGTACCTGGAGAGTCCATTGCCATCAATGAGTTCTGTCGCTCTAAGGTGGAACTCGTGCTCAGAAGGGTGCACGCGTTCAATTAAAAAACGGCGAGAAACGCCCGTGCAGTCAATGAAGGTCTCTTCACGAGGAAGTTCTTTTGTGGCGCGCATGTTTTCCTCCTTGTGTGAAATGGTTCAACAGTTGTGGTGGCTTGACAGCCAGAGTAGCACAAGGGGTATTTTTTACAATGGCAAATGGTTGTTTTTATGAGTGAGTTACGCATTCCCGACCTTGTGTGGATCGGACAGAATGCCTCCACGCAGGGCAAAAAACCACTGAGAATTGAGCTTTTTCGAGCTGTGCAGTGGCAGTGCAATTGGAATTTGCACCGCAAGACCATGTATCCACATCCACCACTGAGCACCCGAGAGTACTGGCAACAGTATTACCGGCTGCGCGTTGATGGGCGATGGATTGGAATGAAAGGCTACAAATACAGATTTTACACGCTTGTGCAGGCCCTGGCCGTAGCAGAGCGACTTTTTGAGGAGCGCACTTGATGGCCACTCAGCTCGGTCTTTTCAGCACCGCCCCGACGCTCAATGTGTTGCGCGATCTGAAGACATCCATGGCGCATGCGGCCAAGGAAACCGGGCTATCACGCGAAGAATTATGCGACCGGATCAACCAGATGGCCGACCGTTACGGCGTGCGGCTGGTAAAGGGAACCGGGCCTAACCTGACCATGGACACCCTGGAGAAGTGGCTGAACCCTGAGGATAAAGAGCGGGTGATACCCGCCAAGGGTTTGCCGGTATTCTGCGCCGCCGTAAACAGCATCGAACCGATGCAGGTGATGGTCGCGCCATTGGGTTGGCGCGTCATTGACGAGAAACGGGCCAAGCTGCTGCAACTGGCTGAACTTGACCAGGAAGTGAAGCAGAAGCAGGCCATTATGAAGAAATTGAAAGCCGAAATCTAAGGGACATCATGGAATTGATTATCGAAGAAAAACCGTTATCGCCTGTTGAACAAAGCCGCTTAGGCGAGCTGGAAGCCACCATCCGCGAGAACCTGAAGGCTTGGTATGCGGTCGGATTGGCGATGATCGAGATTCGGGACAGCAAGTTGTATCGCAACGATGCTGGCCGCACCTGGGAAGGATATTGCCGGGAGATCTTCGACATGTCGCATCAGCATGCGGATCGGCAGATTTCCGCCGCCAAGGTAATCGAGAATTTGACACCAATTGGTGTCAAAGCGGACGGCACCGTTGACTGGGAGTTGCTGCCAGCCAACGAAGCCCAGGCCCGTGAGCTGGCCCGATTAGCGCCTGAAGAGCAAGTGCAGGTGTGGGGGCAGCTGGTTGACAGCAAACGATTGCTCGGCAGCGCCAATGTACAAGCAAAGGTGACCGCCAAAGCTGTGAAAAATGCGGTGAAGGCGCTCAAGGGTGGTTCTTCCTCCCCCGGAGGGGATGGAATTGCTGCTGGGCTGAGAAAAGCGCTGAATGACCGGAAAAAAAAGGACCATCACCGAAAATCAGATGCCTTTACCGCCGCCTGGGAAACCCTCCTGGAGCAGGTGGAAGAGGAACAACGGTCAGGATGGAAAGAGACGGCCCGCGAGGTGGTATTCGATCACTTGGTGGAGTTAGCGCAGATAGTTGGAGACTGCGGAAACCAGACCATGCGTGACAAAAAGATCACCGCCAATTATCGCCGGCAGAACTTGGAGAAGCTGATAGCTGCTGGATGGTCGGTGCTGCGTACTGGTGGCGAGCTGGTAATCGAGCAGTTGCGCGAGGACGGCACCTGGCTGGTGTACGGTGAATACGAGACGCAACGTGAACGCGACGCTGCCTTTGACGATGCGTTGCTGGAGAGCAATTCCATCCAGGCATGAGGGGCAAGAGCACATTGAAGCGCAATAAGGTCGAAATTGAGGTGTGGATGAAGCGCAACGGATTGCGAGCTGTGGATATTCAACGCGCTCTCCACTTCAAATCCAGCAAGACCGTGTGGGATACGCTTTCCGGCCACGAAAACAATCGTAAGGTGCTGAATTGGCTGATTGACAGAGGTTGCCCTGAAAAACACCTGAATCTGCCCAACGATATGATGAGGGCCGCATGAAACGGTGGTTCACCGCTCTTGAATTGGCGGGAGTCAACGGGATGCCGACATCTCCAAGTGCCGTTGTCCGCCGCGCAAAAAGAGAGAAATGGCTCGCAAAATGGCACAACGGCCAGGGCGGAGGAAAGGAATACAGCATCACCTCACTTCCCTCAGAGACCCAGGCGGCGCTGCATTTCAAGCATGCTCCAGTCCCCGCCATCAGCAAAGACAAGGAGCTGGTCGTCCGCGAGAAAGTGGATATGAAATTGACCGACCTGAAGGAATGGCAACGCACCATCTTTCATGCCCGGCTGGCCCTGTACAGAGAGTTTGAGAAACTGCAGAAGATCAACGGAACAAACGCGGCAATTGAAGCCATGGTAAGCATGGCCAAGAACAACGATCTCCCGGAAAATCTGATGCAATGCGTGGCCCGGGCCAACGCCCGCAAGGGCGAATCCAGGACGCTGTCCCGGTCCCTGGTGTTGAGCTGGAACCGCGCGGTGAAGCGATACGGAATCAGCGCGCTTGCTCCGAAATCCATGGAGAAAGAGGTTGTGCCGGAGTGGGCCGGGTTTTTCGTGAAATGCTACAACGTGCCCATGGGTCCGACCATCCCCGAGGCGATGGAACAGATGGCCAAGATCCTGCCCGCAGGAATGCGCATGCCCAGCTACCACCAGGTGCTGCGGTGGCACAATAAACGCTCCGAGCTTGATGCGGCCAAGGGGCGACTCACCGGATCGTCTTATCGGGCCAAGAAGGGGCACATCAAGCGCGATGTCAGCGGTTACCGACCCTTTGAAATTGGACAATGCGACGGCCACAGCTTCAAGGCGTATGTGGCGCATCCGGTACATGGCCGCCCTTTCCATCCAGAGGTGTGTGGCGTAATCGATGTGGCCACCAAGATGTGCATGGGATGGTCAGCCGGGCTGGCCGAGTCTGCCCTCACCGTGGCTTCGGCTTTCCGGCATGCCGCCACGGTGAACGACGAGAAGAAATACGGCGGGATTTTCCAGGTAGCCTACACGGACGGCGGATCCGGCAACACGGCCAAGATAAACATTGACGACACCACTGGCCTGTTCGCGCGGATCGGCACCATGTTCCAGAAAGGCCGTCCGGGAAACCCGGAAGGACGCGGAACAATCGAGGTGACCAATAAATCTTTATGGATCAGGGCGGCAAAGCAGCTGCCGACCTGCACCGCCTCGACCATGGACCAGGGCGCAAAGCGGAATATGTACATCGCCCTGCATAAGGATATGCGGGATCAGGGAAAAAGCGATCTGTTGATCAGTTGGCGCGATTTTTTGAGCCATTGCCAGGAATCGGTTTACGACTACAACATGCGCCCGCACACCTCCTTGCCAAAAATCAAGGATCAAGAAACCGGTTTGAAACGCCACATGTGTCCAGCCGAGTGCTTTGCCTGGCACATTGCCGATGGATGGGACCCGACAGCGTGCCAGCTCTCCGAGGCGGAGGTGGAAATTCTGTGGTTGCCGCGAGAGACGCGCAAGGTAGTCAAAGCCACGGTGCAACTGGGCAACAACCATTATTTCAACCGGGATTTGGAGCATTACGACGGCCGCGATGTGCAGGTGGCCTACTTCCCCACCGACGCTGGCAAGGTGCAGGTATGGGACAATGAAGGCCGACTGATTTGCTATGCGCTGTATGAGAAGAATCTGGTCGACTTCTTCCCCAAAGCAATGATGGAGAGGGCTGCAGACCAACGGGCCAAGCGGCGCGCAGAGATCAAGAAGCTGGGCCTGCAAGAAATATACGACGAACAGCGCGGGGTAATCGAGATCATTTCGAAGCCCAAGCCGGTCGCTGACATCATCCCGATCCAGCAAAAGCAAGAAGCAAAAAAGGTTGAAGCTGCGAAGCAGCAGCTTGTCGAGAAAATGCAGCAGGCGCCTGCATTCGAAGTCCCGCACGATGATCGCGGCAAGTATCGGCTCTGGCAGGCGCTGGATGCACAGATTGCGCGCGGTGAAGCGCTGGAAGAAACGGCCATGCGATTTTACGAGGCATACCGGCAGACCACCAGTTTCCGGGCGTTCCGCAAGATTGAGGAACAGTTGAGCGTGCGCGAGGCATAAAAAAAGAGCCGTGTTACGAGCACGGCTCAAGTCGGGCACTGACATGCCCTTTAAGGAGAAGAGGATGCAAGGAGGTTACACGCGATGAGCAAAAAAAGCAACGGCGGGATGAATCTGACGACCGCTCCGCTGGCCAATGTCAGCCTGTGCGACATGGCCTTAACCCGAGCCATGGAACGGCCACGGCACTTGCCGGGGATGATTTGCTTTTACGGCCCCAGCGGCTGGGGCAAGTCGACCGCAGCAACCTATGTCGGGCTGACGAACCGGGCCTATTACATCCAGTGCCAGGACAGCTGGACCAAGAAGGCTATTTTGGTCAACATCCTGCACGACATGGGGATCGAACCCCAGCACAGCATGTGGGAGATGACCGCCCAGGTGTGCCAGCAGCTGGCGAAGAGCGGCCGGCCGTTGATTATCGACGAACTGGACAAGCTGGTGGAAAAAAAGGCGGTCGAACTGATCCGCGACATTTACGAAGGTTCGCGTGGCGTAATCCTGCTGATCGGCGAAGAGGGATTACCGGGAAAACTCACCCGTTGGGAGCGCTTCCACGGCCGGATCCTCGACTGGGTGCAGGCTCAGCCTGCGGATATCGAGGACGCGAAGCATTTGAAGCGGTTGTATCACCCAGAATTGGAGATTGAGGATGCCCTGCTGGAGAAGATTGTCGCGGTGGGCAAGGGATCGATCCGCAGGATCTGCGTCAACCTGGCGCGGGTTGAGGAGTTTGCCAAAGAACTCGGCCTGGAGCGAGTAAGCGCCAAGGACTGGGGAGCGAAAGAATTCTTTACCGGAGAGGCCCCGGCGCGGAGGAACATCAATGTCCTGTAAGCCGATGCACAAACGGACGGCCCTAGGATCGCGGCAGGCGGTTTGGGAGGCGATCCGGTCCAAGGAGGTGTTCACCATCAAGAATCTGCGAGAAGAGACAGTCATGAAGGCAGATTCTGTGCGTGAATACGTGATTGGTCTGGAAGCTGCCGGATACATAGAGCGGGTACCTCAAGAAGAACTCCGCTTAGGTGCTGACAAATGCTGGCGACTGATTAACGACATCGGCCACGATGCGCCCAGAGTGCGCAGAGACGGAACACAGGTCACCCAAGGCCAAGGTCGGGAAAATATGTGGCAGGCCATGCGGATGATGCGCGCTTTTACGGCAAAGGAACTGGCCATCCACGCGCGAACGCCCGGTTGTCACGTTGAGGAGTCGACCGCCGAAGATTACGCCCGCCACCTCTGGCATGCTGGGTACCTCAGGCGAGAGAAAGACGGCAGCTATCTGATGCTGCCCACCGCCTACACCGGCCCGAGAGCGCCGATGATCCAGCTCACCAAGGTGGTGTGGGATCCAAATCAAAACAAGATCCGCTGGCGCAGTGGCGATCTGGAGGTGAACTGTGACGAATGATGACCGGTTGGGATTGCTTCGCGAGGCCGTGGAGAGCTTGGGCAACCAGGCCAAGGTCGGCCGACGGTTGGGATACAGCTCCGCCACAGTGTCGCAGGTTTTGAGCGGCGGTTATGGCGGGCAAATAGACACCTTTTTAATCCGGGTTGAAGAGGTGTTTGGCAAGTCGCAGATTGATTGCCCGGTGCTGGGCGACATCCTCTTGCCAGAATGTGTTGAGGAAAGGCGTAAACCATTCACCACGGCCAATCCGCACCGGGTGCGGATGTATCAGGAGTGCCGGGTGTGCGTCCACAATACAGACCCCAAAGAAGAAGATTAACCAGTCAAAGGAGGCCACATGCTGAGAAAAGTATGGATACCTGAGAGCTTGTACAGGTGGATCCCCAGATCGGCCATGGGGGTGGGTTTGGCAGGGGTGATATTGCTGCCGGCCAGCGTGATCTGGACGCCGGTGACGATAATCACCATGGGGTACGGCGCTTGCGTGCTGGCCGCGCGGGCATGTGCCTGAAAGATGATGGCCGGTGAATGCGGGAACATTCACCGGTCGAACAACCGAAGCGTAACGGAAATTGGCTTCTGCCTCAGGATACATCCTGATGCGGCTGGCCGCAACCAGGAGAAAATCATGGATAGTGAAAAAATTGTCGAAATCCAGCAGCAGCTGGTGGACATCGGCGGATCGGTTGCATCATTGATGCACTGCACGAAATGGATGGAAAGGTCAAATATCGATCTCTCCGAAAATCTTCAGCACGTCTGGGATATCACCCAGGAACTCCAACGGAAAACAGCGCATTCGGCGATTGTGCACGGGTTATGCTGCGAAGCCCTGGATCAGGTGGCCAGGGTCTCTGACCTGATAACGGAATGCGAGGGCGTGCCCGATGCACAGCAGCTCGCCAGCATTGGGATTGCTGGTGAATTAATGGCCGAAAAGATCAAACTTTATCAAGAAATGTCCCGCCATGCTGCGCACGTCAAGGCAATGGAAGAGGCGGGCGTAAAGGAGCCGGCATGACGATGGAGCAGACCGTACCTGATGGGTACAAACGGAACCAGATCGGCCACCTTGTGCCGATTGAGAGCATCAAAGAAATTGACCTTGCCCGAGACGAGTTTGTGCTCGGGGTGATGAAAC
>JAQUEZ010000055.1 GCA_028684915.1 Desulfobulbus sp. | reverse complement strand
GGTAGCTTCTGTTCTCCGGACTGAGCACTGCGGCGGTGCAGGTGTACATAATCCTTTTCTCTGCTTTGGCGGGTTTTTTGAAATTTTTTCCTTTTAAGAGTTTGATCACCCGGTCGTCGGTGTTGCCTCGAATGGAAAAGGCCTGGCGAGCTTGCAGCCAATCCAGGGTTTCGTTGGGAAAAGGGGCATAGACCAGACTGTCGCCGCAGTTGAGAGTATGGCTGCATTCCTGCTCAGCCACCGCCGTACTCACCGCTGCCAGGGCAGGATAGTTGCCGTGGATGTCACTGATCAACAAAATATTCATTAAGAAAATACCGGTAATTGACAAGTTAAGATTCTGCGCCGAGGCTGGAATCCGCAAATATTTTATAACAGTGGGCTGATCAGCAGCGCGATATTTTCAAGTAATCGTTGGCCAAAGGAGCGGTTTTGAAACTTTTCACTGTCATAGCGCGTGGTTTGTTGCAGGTACTGCTGCTGCAAGGCTCTGACCTGGTTGGTGAACTCCTGATTGTAGACAAAGAGCGTCATTTCAAAATTCAGCCAAAAACTGCGCATGTCAAGATTGACCGAGCCAAAGAGACAGAAATCATTGTCCACGGTGATGGTTTTAGCGTGGAGCAGTCCGCCGGTGAAGGCCATGATACGGACACCAGCCTGGGTGAGTGCATCGTATCGGGCCCTGCTGGCATAGTGTACCAGCAGGGAATCGTTACGTTTAGGCACAATGATTCGGACTTCAACACCCCGCTCAGCCGCTGATTTAAGGGCCGCGAGCAGGGCCGTATCCGGGACAAAATAGGGGGTGGTGAGCACAATTTCCCGCCTTGCCGCATAAAGGGTGGTTAGGAGTAGGTTGTGGATAGTGTCCTCGCCGTACCCGGGCCCGGAGGGGGCCAACTGGACCAAAGCCTGACCACAGGCTGGAACTTTTCGCAGTTCCTCGCTAACGATGCTGTTGCCTATATGTTTGCCCTGTTCCAAGAGCCAGTCAAAGAAAAAAGTGGCTTGCACCAGTTCGTTTACCGGTCCCGTGATGCGAACCATAACATCCACCCATTCGCCAATACCGGATTTTTGTTTAAAAAAGCGTGGATCGACCAGGTTTTGGCTGCCGGTATAGGTTATTTTTTTATCAATGAGTGCTATTTTGCGATGGTTACGCAGATCAATACGGAGAAACAAGGCCCGGATCAGTCCAGCAGGGAGAGCCTCGACAATCTCGACACCCGCCTGACGAAGCCTTCTGGCAGTGGTGCTACGGAGAAATATTTTGGAACCGATGCTGTCGAGCAGCAAACGGCAGCAGACTCCGCGACGCCGGGCGACCAGCAACTCTTTAATCAGTTGATCGACATGACCACCTTCGTTGAGAATATAAAATTCCAGAGAGCAACTGTGTTTTGCCTCACGGATATCATCAATTAAGCGAATGAAAAAGGTTTCGGCACAATCAATGAGTTCCAGATGGTTTCCAGCCATGGTCGGGATGCCGGTCGCTGCCAGAACTTGCCGGTCCAAGGGGAGGCATTCCGGGTTAACCCCTGACCAGTCGACCTGGGGATACTCCTCAAGCGTGGCAGACCACTGACGGATCATGGGACGCCCCTTGACCAAGCGTGCCGCTCGGCGCTCACCCAATCTGGTTTCGCCGAGGAGCAGGTAGGTGATGGCACCGGCAAAGGGGAAAAGCAGCACAATCACTAGCCAGGCAATGGAAACACTGGGAGCTCGTTTGCGCATAATGACCCGCAAAGAGAGCCCAATGCGGATCGCCAGGTCGAGGAGAAAGATCATGGAAGTCAGACCCCAGACAAAACCATCCATCAGGCCATCTCCACAGGGCGGAGAAGAAAAAATACGGTTACCGACATGAAGAGAAAGAGAATAGTTAGAATATCAATGAAAAAAGGCCTGTGGTAAAGATAAAATGTTTGAGGCTGTGCAAGGAAAGGTAAGCCTTGCCCACTTGGTATTTAGAAAAATCTTAAAGTGCCCCTAATACGGTACCCGGTCAAGGAAAAACGGCCCTTGGCCCGGTTCGTCCTTTAAATTTGGCTCCTATCTGGTAGAGTGAGGACGCTGTATTTCTTATAACTTCAAGCGCAAACAGGATGTTGTATGCAGGTGAAAGGTTTTTTGGCGGCTGCCGTCGAGGCTGGTATACGTTACGCGGGTCGGCTTGATCTGGGGATGATTTTTTCGCAGACCCCTGCGGTCACTGCTGGGGTTTTTACCACCAGCAAGGTCAAAGCGGCGCCCTTGCTGCTTGATATCGAACGCTTGCGCTCCGGGCTTGCTCAGGCGGTGCTGGTCAACTCGGGTAATGCCAATGCTTGTACTGGTCAGGAAGGAATGGATCTGGCCGTCGCCACCAGCGCCCTTGCTGCTCAAGCGCTGGGTATTGAGCCCTCCTTGGTGCAGGTAGCCTCCACCGGCGTGATAGGACAGCAGCTCAGTCAAGAGCCTTTTGCTCGCGCCATGCCGGCGCTTGTGGCCCAGCTTCGCGAAGAAGGTTTCGGCGATCTCTCCCGGGCGATCATGACCACGGATCTTGTTGCCAAGACCTCCCAGGCCACGATTGATATTGATGGGGTCGAGGTGTCTTTGCTCGGTGTGGCCAAGGGCTCCGGCATGATCATGCCCAATATGGCTACCATGCTCTGTTTTATTGTCACCGATGCCCATATCGACCAACCGCTTCTTGATCAGTTGCTGAAATCCGGGGTTGAGCGTAGCTTTAACCGTATCACCGTCGACGGCGACACCTCGACCAACGATATGGTGCTCGTCATGGCCAATGGGGCTGCCGGCAATGCGCTGATCAGCGATCCTTCCTCACCGGCTGCTGCAAGCTTTGGCGAAGCCCTGAAGCAGATTTGTCGTGAACTGGCACTTAAAATTGTTGCCGACGGTGAGGGGGCGACCAAACTGGTCACCATTCGTGTCACTAGTGCTCAAGATGAGGCCCAGGCCGTGCAGGCTGCCCGTACCATTGCCAATTCCGCGCTGGTTAAAACGGCTTTTTTTGGTGAGGATGCCAACTGGGGGCGGATTATCGCTGCCCTAGGACGCTCGGAGTGTAGCTTTGATCCGAACAAGGTGGCTATCAGCTTTGATCAGGTACGACTGGTGGACAAAGGGCTCTTTGTTGGTGGGGATGTGGAAGCTGCGGCTACTCAGGTGATGAAGCAACGCGAGTTTACGGTCTCCGTCGATCTTGGGGAAGGTCATTGCGCAGGTGAAGTCTACACCTGTGATTTCTCTTATGATTATGTGAAAATAAACGCTGATTATCGGAGCTGACCCAAGGCGATGAATCCCTACGGCACAGAAACCTGGCTTATTCCCGACGAGGTTGACACCGAGCAGCTGTTGGCTGCCTTGGATTCGGTGTTTACCATCGAACCCCTGCCGGAATATAGCGCTCAGGTTGACTATGTCGATAGCTTTGACTGGCGTCTCTATCGCCAGGATTACCTGCTCCATAGCCACGGGGCCTCTTGGACCCTGTACCATGGAGACAGTAGCGAGGTGACCTTGCAGCAGGGGGGGGCATTGGTACCTCCCTGTTTTGCTGGTGATTTTCCTCCTGGCCGCCTGCGTGAGGCCTTGGAACCGATATTGGGCATTCGTTGTCTCTTACCCATGGCCTCGGTTCGCCTGGGGGGCCGCCAGTACCGTTTGCTCAACCAGGATGAAAAAACCGTGGTTAGGCTAGTTGTTGAACGGCAACGACCGGAAGGACAAAAAATTGGGTATCGTTTGGCCAGGCTGTTTGCCGTGCGGGGGTATGATCAGGAGCTTGGGCAAGCCAGAGACATTCTGGCGAAAAACGGGATCTGCGAGGTGGTGTCGCCATTGATCGGTTTCGAAGAGGCCTGCCGTTCCAGTGGTCGCTATCCCCTTGACTACAGCTCAAAATTCAATCTGACACTTGACCCTGAATGTACCGCTCGCCAGGCAATGCGCGATATTTATCTCGTGCTGCTCGCAAGCATGCGCACCAACATCCCCGGGGTAGTTGCCGATTGGGACATGGAATTTCTGCATGATTTACGGGTCGCAATTCGACGGACTCGTTCAGGATTGAGCCTGGTGAAACAAGTCCTACCTGCATCCGTGGTCGCCCGTTTTAAAAAGGAATTTGCCGCTTTGGGGGGACTAACCGGACCAACACGCGATCTGGATGTCTACCTGGTAGATCGTCAAAAATATCTTGATCGGTTACCCCCTGTTCTGCAGCCCGGCTTGGAACTCTTTTTCACCAACCTGTTCAAGCAGCGGCAGCTCGAACAAAGGAAATTGGTTCGTCGTCTGCGCGCTAAAAAAATCACAGCCCTGCTGACTGACTGGCAACGGTACCTCGAGCAGGAAGATCGTCATCCCGGTTCCCTGGCGGAACTTCCGGTTAAAGAGGTGGCTGATCCGATAATCCGCCGGCATTATAAGCGGGTCCTGCGCTCCGGGTTTACCCTGGATACGACCACGCCGGATGCCGAGGTGCACCGGTTGCGGATTCAGTGCAAAAAGTTGCGCTATTCTATGGAATTCTTCAGTAGCCTCTATGCTAAAGATGAACTGCAGATCGTGGTTAAACATCTGAAAAAGTTGCAGGATATTTTAGGCGTCTTTAACGATCTCGCCGTACAGCAAACCATGCTTCGCCAGGCGCTGACGACATTCAATCAGGGGACACCGACCAGGGAGCATCTGGTCATCACCGCAGCCCTTGGCGGGTTGATGCAGAGTTTACATCAGGAACAGCAAGCGTTACGCAGCAATTTCAAGGAAGCTTTTGCCCAGTTTTCGGATACAGAGACAACAGATCTTTGCCATCAACTCTTTAAGAAACAGCAGGAGTCGTTATGAGCGTGCTTGCGGTGTATAACATCAAAGGCGGGGTAGGGAAGACCGCCACCTCGGTCAATCTGGCGTACCTGGCCTCGACCGAACGCAAAACCCTGCTGCTCGATATGGATCCTCAAGGGTCGGCCTCTTACTATTTTCGTATTCGTTCGCCGGAGAAGTTCGGTACCAAAAAATTGTTGAAAGGCGGGAAACATGTTGAACAGAATATCCGCGGTACCGATTTTCCGGGCCTGGATATGCTCCCAGCCGATTTTTCCTACCGCAACATCGATATTGCCCTGGATGATTGCAAAAAATCGCAAAAACGGTTGGATAAAGTGTTGCAACCACTGCTTAATGAGTACGAGCAAATCGTACTTGACTGTCCGCCAAACCTGACTCTGCTCTCGGAAAATATATTTTACGCTGCCGACCGGATTTTGGTCCCAGTTATACCCACCACGCTCTCCATGTTGTCGCTTGAACAACTCTTTGCCTTTCTGGATGAGATGGGTCAGGGACGCAAGAAAGTGCGCATCTTTTTTTCCATGGTGGAAAAACGAAAAAAACTCCACTCCGAAGTGATGCAGTCCATGCAGGGCGAGGGTGGGGTGCTTGCGGCAAGTATACCCTACTCCGCAGATATTGAACGAATGGGGGTCTATCGTCAGCCGGTGACCGCAGAGTTGCCCAGCTCAGTGGCTGCCAAGGCGTATCAGGATCTATGGCAGGAGATTAGGGCGGAGTTGGCCGGATCATGAAGCAGTTGCTCATTTGCCGACACGCCAAGTCGAGCTGGAAGGATTTGGAGTTAAGTGATTTTGATCGTCCTCTCAACAAACGGGGCAATAATGATGCCCTGGAGATGGGTCGGCGACTGGTCGTCCGCGGCATTCGCCCTGATTTGATCTGCGCCAGTCCGGCGGTTCGGGCTATGGAGACAGCCCGTTGCTATGCCGAACAACTTGGATATTCCTTTGACCAAATACGTTTCAATTTGGGCCAGTATGCCGCAAGTGTTGCATGGCTTGTCTCTCTGATCCAGGAGGTGAAATCGGAGGTGGACACTTTGCTGGTAGTCGGGCATAATCCGGAAAGTACCATGCTGGCCAATTTCCTCTCCGGATTGCTGATTGAGAATATCCCCACCAGCGGCATTGTTGCACTTGAATGTAGAGCGCACACCTGGCGGGAAGTCGGTCCGGGTTGCGGTAGCTTGGTTTTCTTTGATTATCCTAAAAAGCAGGTTTGAGCGTCTCTGTGTAGCATCGCAGGCTTCCCGATATCGATCATGGAAAGAAAAACTTCCGTGCAGGCACCGAACTGCATGCTCTGTAAAAATTTTTTTGTCACCTACGAACCGGCTCGTCCACGAGGATGCCGCGCCTATGGATTCAAAAGCGCCTCTTTTCCCTCTCAGGTTGTGTTCGCTACCTCAGGTTCTCCCTGCCAGTTTTTTCAGGCTCGTCCCAAAAGCTAAACGTCCTGCCAGCAACCGCTAAAAGCCTGCTGTGAATGATGACATCCAGTTGGAATTTTTTGGTGAAACTGGTAAAGTATAAATTTTTAAACTGGGTGGTCAAACCCATTTTTCCCGAGGTGTTTGACACGGTATTGTACGGACAACCTAGGCAGCGCGACAAACCAATGAACCATCCCAAGGAGCAGGCTTGATGAAACTTTCGGCCTTTGGTGAAAAATTTTCCGCAGGTGCTGGCATCCTCTCACTGATGGATGATCTCGGCAATGCCATGGCCGATGGCGATAAAATCATGATGGGCGGGGGAAATCCAGGCCATATTCCACAAATCCAGGAAGTGGTGCGTCTACGATTGCAATCCCTGATTACCGATGAGCAGGCATTGCGCAAACTGGTTGGTATTTACGATCCCCCGCGGGGAGACGGCAGCTTTTGCCGCGCCTTAGCCTCATTATTTCGTCGTGAGTATGGTTGGGAGATCAGTGAAGAGAACATCTGCCTGACCAGTGGCAGCCAGAGTGCTTTTTTCCTCTTGTTCAATCTTTTTGGCGGAAAAACCCCGGTGGGAGGGTATCGTAAAATTCTCCTTCCTTTGGCACCTGAATATATCGGTTATGCTGATTTAGGGATTGAGGGGGACCTGTTCACCTCGGTAAAGCCAAAAATTGAGGAGATAGGGGAGCATTTTTTTAAATATAGGGTCGACTTTGAGCAGATTCATATCGGGCCGGATATTGGCGCCATCTGCGTTTCTCGCCCAACCAATCCCACCGGAAATGTACTCACCGATGCGGAAATCAGTGAATTGTCCCGACTGGCAAAGACGCACGATATTCCCCTGATTATTGATAACGCCTATGGTTTGCCTTTCCCGGCAATGATCTACACCAAGGCGCTTCCTGTCTGGGGCGACCATTTGATTTTGTGTATGTCGCTCTCCAAATTCGGCCTGCCAGCGGCCCGAACAGGTATTATTATAGGCGAGAAAGAGGTGATCCGCTGCATCTCCGGCGCGAATGCGGTGATCAACCTGGCTACCGCCGGCTTTGGCGCCATGCTAACCACTGCGATGATTGAATCCGGGGAGATCATTCGGCTCAGTCAAGAGGTCGTTCGACCCTTTTACCAGCAGAAGATGGAAGCTGCCCTCCAGGCTATTGATGAGTATTTCAACGGTTTTTCCTATAAGGTACATGTTCCCGAGGGGGCAATGTTTCTCTGGTTGTGGTTTCCTGGGCTGCCGGTTTCGAGCCGGATTCTCTATGAACGCCTTAAGGGGCGTGGGGTGGTAGTGGTCTCGGGGGATTATTTCTTCCCCGGCCTTAAACCCGGCTGGCAGCATGCGCAAGAATGTTTGCGTATCACCTATTCCCAGGATGAAGCTGATGTTCGACGTGGAATCAGCCTCATTGCTGACGAGGTCCGTGACGTGTATTCCACGGTATGAACGAATGGCCCATCTAGGGCAAAAAAAATGCGTCTGGGCAAATCGCCGCAGCGCTGAGTTATTTCCTTTTTAAGGAGAGGATGCAATGGTGTGGCAATATCGGACTATCCTGTTTGAATTTACCAAGGATGGCCTGCTTGGGGATCGATATGTGGACGATGAGGAGATGGAAAAGACACTTAACCAGATGGGCCAGGATTCCTGGGAACTGGTTGATGTCTCCTTGCTCCAGGACGGTCTGCTGGCTTTTTTGAAACGGACGGTCGACGAAGAGGCAGAGGTTACCGGCCCCATGGTCCAAGAGCCCCTTAATCAGCGGATTCCGCAACGCCCGGTCGAGCCACAGGTGAGCCGGGAAATTCCGGCCATGGTTGAGGAAAGCCGCTTGACGGGGAACCGTCCGCCGATTAGTGGTCGCAATCCAATAAGCAGCGAACCATCCTTTGATGATGAAGCTATTCCCCGACGAAGTTTTGAGCGTCCAACGCGCAGCCGTAAGGAGCAGGACGATAACGATGGAGTCGGCGGAATCCGCATTTCTTGATGGGTAGACGATCACTTTACATCTTTACCGCAATCTGCAGGGATTGAGTAGCCTATGGCACTCTATATTCTCAAACGGCTGTTGCTGATGATTCCCACCCTGATCGGCGTGATGCTGATCACCTTCATTGTCACGCAATTTGTTCCCGGTGGGCCGGTTGAACGGATGATGGCCCAGCTGAGCGGGTTTGGGGCAGGGAAGGAGGCAGCAGCGAACACAAGCTTGTACCAGGGCAACAAGGGCCTTGATCCGCAGCGCATCGAACAGCTAAAAAAACTCTACGGCTTTGATAAACCCCCGGTGCAGCGTTTTGTGGAGATGATGCGCCACTACCTGGTGTTTGATTTTGGCCAGTCCTATTACCACCATAAAAGTGTTGCTGATTTGGTTATCTCCAAACTGCCGGTGTCAATGTCCCTTGGTTTATGGAGTTTTCTTATTGTGTACTCGGTCTGTATTCCCTTGGGAATTGCCAAGGCCGTGCGTGATGGTTCAACCTTCGATGTGGTGAGCAGTTCGGCAATTTTGATTGGGTATGCGATCCCGGGTTTTGTCCTCGGTATCGTTTTAATTGTCTTGTTTGGCGGCGGCAGTTTCTGGAATATCTTTCCCCTTCGCGGACTGGTCTCCGACAACTGGCACCAACTCAGCCCTTGGGCCAAGGTCCTCGATTACCTCTGGCACATGGTGCTGCCCATCATCGCTTCCACGGTGGGTAGCTTAGCGGTCATGACCCTGCTGACTAAAAATTCCTTTCTCGAAGAGATCCGCAAGCAGTATGTGGTCACTGCTCGAGCCAAGGGATTGGAAGAACAGCAAGTTTTGTACAAGCATGTGTTTCGCAATGCGATTATCCCGATCATCACCGGCTTTCCCGGCAGTTTTATCACAGCCTTTTTTACCGGCAGCCTCCTAATCGAGACCATCTTTTCCCTCGACGGCATGGGGCTTCTGGCCTATGAATCGGTCATGAATCGCGACTATCCTGTGGTTTTAGGCACGCTCTACTTTTTTACCCTGATCGGGCTGGTATCCCGATTGCTCTCTGACCTTTCCTACGTACTGGTTGATCCGCGCATCAGTTTTGAAGGGCGGCAATAACCATGGGCGCGCCTGGAAACAAAGGAAACAGCCTTGCCCGCAATCGTTGGCTGAGATTCAAGAAAAATCGCAGGGGGTATTATTCGCTCCTCCTCTTTGTCTGCCTGTTTGGTCTCAGCCTCTTTGTCGAGGTGCTTAGCAACGATAAACCACTCTATATTCACTATGAGGGGGCGTCCTATTTCCCTCTGCTCAAAATGTATCCGGAGACCACCTTTGGCGGTATCTTTGAAACCGAAACCGACTACCGCGACCCTTTCATTCTTGAGCAGTTGAACCGAAAAGACAATTTCGCGATTTTCCCCCCAAACCCGCACAGTTTCAACTCGATCAATCTCAACCTTGAACGGCCGGTTCCCGCACCGCCATCAATGGAAAATTTTCTCGGCACCGACGATCGTGGTCGCGATGTTTTAGCGCGACTGATCTATGGATTTCGCCTGAGCATCCTCTTTGGTGGAGCGTTGACGCTTGTCGGCACCCTGCTTGGTATTGTTGCCGGATCGGTGCAAGGATATTTTGGCGGTAAAACCGATCTTATCTTCCAGCGATTTATCGAACTCTGGGGCTCCATGCCCGAGCTCTATCTGCTGATTATTTTTGCCTCCATCTTTAAACCCTCAATGCTTCTCCTCCTCATCCTGCTGTCGATCTTCGGCTGGATGGGACTCTCCGATTACGTTCGCGCAGAGTTTCTTAAAGGGAGAAATATGGAATATGTAATGGCGGCAAAGGCTTTGGGGGTTACTAATTTCACCATTATGTACCGCCATTTGCTGCCCAACAGCATGACACCGGTTATCACCTTTTTACCTTTTCGCATGTCCGGGGCGATCCTGGCTTTGACCAGTCTTGATTTTCTCGGCCTCGGCGTTCCGCCTTCAACACCGAGTCTGGGGGAGTTGCTGGCCCAGGGCAAGGCCAACATCGAGGCCTGGTGGCTATCGCTTTCTACCTTTGTCGTTCTGGTCGGAACACTGGTCCTACTTATTTTTATTGGTGAGGCCTTACGCGAGGCATTTGATCCGCGGAAATAAAAAAAGCGGGATCGGTTTGGTGCCGATCCCGCTTTTGAAGGTTAAGGTAGTGTTGCTTCAATCAGTGATGATGTTGCAGATGGTGTCTCAGTTTGGCAAATTCGTCATTCATATAGAGGCGAAGTTCAGCCAATTCAAAATACAGTTCCTTGGCGGTGTAGTTGAACTGCGGATCCTGGGTTTCGCTCTCTTCGACAACACTTGCTGTCGGTACCAGAGGCATCAATGTACCTGCCTGTTGTAACCAGGTGCTGAATCGTCCGATGGCAGCGACCAGGACAGTTGACTCTAGACTCTCTCGCAGCAGTTGCTCATAGAGGTAATTGACCAGTTTTTCTGTGTTGGATTCGCTTTTTGCCGGAAGGCGAGAGAGCATGGCAACCACTGACTGGAGCAACTGCGCTATGGCTTTGTGTTTACCTGAACGACTTTCTTGCTGCAGGGCACTGAGCATTGCATCCGCTTCTTTCAGCTTGGTTCGGTCAAGCATGCGGACCGCACCCGGCAGAATGGCTCCCAATGCAGCTAAGTCTCCCGCAAAAGTAGCCCCCCCACCAGGGGTAAGCGCGGTATCACCAACAAGAGTGGCCTCCAATGCCTTGGTAAGTGAGTCGTCCGCATCTGCGTCTGCACCCAATGTTACCTCGGCAGATTCCGTGGCCGTATCAAAGAATGCATCTAGGGCACCTGAGAGTTCCCCGCCTTCCTCCTCTCCACTGAGTGCGGCCACCGGTGTTTCTTCAGCAATTTCATCAGTAAAACCACTCAGAGCTGGAGCCGGACCGTCCACCTCTTCAGGTTCTTGAGCCTCGGTGGAAGCTGGTATTCCAAGTTCATCGGGTTCATCGCCGAAAAAGAAATCGAGTTTTTGTTCAATCTCATCAAGCGGTGAATGGCCAAGTAGGGCAACCGCATCCTCTTCAGAGAATCCTCCCAGTTCCTCAGTGTCGGAAAGGGCGGCAGTCGGGCTAGTTGCTTCATCAAAGAAAAGAGATTGTTCTATCTTCTCAACGGTCGTATTCGGGATGGCTAACTCGGTCGACTCTTCGATTGCATCGGTGAAGAAGCTATCAAGCTTGCTCTCGATATCAAACATGGTCCCCTGGAGGGCGGGCTCCTCAAGAATTGCTTGTTGATTTTCTTCATCATCCAGAAGGGGGAATTCCACATCCGCTAGGGCCGCAATGGGTTCTTCAGCAGCAAATCCGAATTCGAGCACCTCGTCTTTAGAAGAATCGGAAGGTTCTGCTTGCGTTTCCAATGTATCGGTATCGGCAAAAAGAAAATCGAGTTGTTCGGCAAGATCATTTCGATCGGGTAGGTCAATATTGGCATCATCGGCATTGAATCCGGCGCTCTCATCCGCATCGGATAGTGCTGGCGCGAAGCCTCGTTTGGAACTGAGCTGTGCCCCTATTAGATCGTCGGCCAACTCGTCATCCACAGGGTGGATGGCATCAGGTGGAAGAATTTCATCGGGGTACTGCTCGTTCGCGGTTTCCATGGCAGGTTTTGCTTCCATGCCGAAAATCGAGTCGATTTCAATGCCTAAGCTAAAGGCATCCTCTTCTTCTTGTGCCTGATCTACAAATGGCGCCTCCTGGGAGGAAAATGAAGGTGAGGGTATCTCTTCAACGTTATTAAGGAAATTATCTGATTCGGAATAGGTAGCCGGGCTACTGATTTCTTCGACAACCCCGGCGATCATGTCTTCATCAACCGGACCCGTCCCGGGCGAGGCAATGACCATCTTCAGACTATTGAGTCGGTTGATTCGATCGACCAAAAGTTCCTGGATTTCATTGTCATCCAGTGTGGACTCGGCTGTTACCTGCTCAAGTGCTTCATTGAAAGAATGAAGAAGAGTGAATGCATCTGGATGGGAATTGACCCGTTCGTCGGAAATATAATCACCAAGCGCTTGCAGGCCTTGGAGAATAACCAGCGCCGGTCTATTGTCGGTCATCTCATGATGGCAGGTAGACAGATTGTCGCTAAACTGTTGCAGGCTTTCGTCGGTAACCTCCCAATCAAGTCCAAGGATGGCTGCCTTGAGGAGTTGGGTTGAGGTGGTCTCTTCGGAGAGTGGAGACGCAGGTTGCTCGCTGGTTACAGGGGCGGGGGATTCTTCCAGGGGAAGATCAATATCTTCACCTTGTTCACTTTTAGAAATTTGGTATTGGAGAATTTTGAATTTACGAACATCACCCTTGAGTATATGGGTGATCAGGTCACCGGTGATGTTGGGAGAAGATATAATTTTTTCAAAATTATAGAAAAAAGTAAGCAGTAGTTTTATGGAATTGGGATGAGCATAAGCACCTTTGGTGCGAATATAATTACCAATTTTTGCTAATCCCTGCAGGTATACCTCGGCAACCTTGTCCCCTTGCCACATGGATTGTAAGTTGCCAATCTCATCCGCAAGTTCTTGAAGGATCTCATCGTTAATCTCCCAGTCCAACGAAAGAATAATCGATTTCAGTCGCGTCAGTGGGGATGATTCCTCACTGGTGAACTCGAAGAGGTCGACATCCTGGGTATCGAAAGACTCGTTAGCAAAGAGGGTCAGGTCTTCGAAGTCTTCGGTAAGGGTATATGTTTCACGCTGCGTTTTTTTCATTCTACCGGCTCAGGTGTGGTGGCATGAAAGTGTGGACCACTACATAAGTTTTTTCTGGATGGAAATTACCGTTGAGGAAATGATTTTTTTCAAGGTTTCAGGAACATTGTATCCGGTAAGCGCACTCGCCTCGTAATAGGGCACCTTCAGTTTACTGTTTAAATCTTTTTCAAGAACCGAGGTCGGTAATATGGGGATACCCTGATTACGAAGGTCGACTTTATTATATTGAAGGACCAGCGGTATTTTAAAGATAGATTCCTTATAACTCACCAGGTTTTCATGCAGTTGGTTAAGTGAACGGATATTTTTTTCCCGCATCTGTTCCTGAGCATCGGCAACAAACACTAGTCCGTCCACCCCCTTGAGGACCAATTTCCTGGTCGCATTGTATTTGACTTGACCGGGAACGGTATACAACTGGATCTTGAGCTCATATCCTTTGATCTGGCCCATATTGAACGGTAGAAAATCAAAAAAAAGCGTACGGTCACCATGGGTTTTCAAACTGACCATTTCGGACTGGATCTGTTTGGAAAACTTGCGGTTAATATATTCTAGATTGGTGGTTTTCCCACCGCGACCAGGTCCGTAATAGACGATCTTGACTTGGACGATTTTTTCTCTAAGGTTAATAAAACTCACGACGATCTCCCACTACTCAATCACATCGTATACCATGAACGATAATGTCGTTCTCGCAAAAAGCCGCGAAAACGCTGTTTCGTGCTTCGTAACAGATGTTTGTTGTTAGGCACGGCTTTTCGTTTTTAACTTTTTACAAATCTGTCAGTATCTGCCGGAGCAAGCCGGATTACTTCCGCGACCAGATTTTTTTTATTCGCTCAATGGCTTCGACAACATTGAGACGCAAAAAGCCAAGCGAAATTCCTTTGCCGAACATAGTGATGAGCAAAAGTTCGTCGTCAATTTTTGAAAAATGAATATTACATTCAGAGCCCTTGTGAAACAAAAGCGAAAACTCTTGTTCACCAACGAGTTTTGCCATGGCGTCAACGGTAGCAAAATTGCCGGCAGCTAAGGCAGCAAAGGAATAGACATCGTACTTTGATGTACCATTGTCCTTAGCAGTAATAATGTTGCCTGCCATATCAATAATGATAACGCAATCAACACCAATTTTTATGAGCTTTTCAGTCAGGATTTCATCTATTTTTTCAAGCTGTTCCTGGCTAACAACTCCATAATTCATATGCTACCTCGTACCTGGTCAAGATATTTTTAAAAGGAAAAGGATAAAAGTTTCAGCACAGCCACATTTTGTACACTTTGAATCTCTGCAAGGTTGAAAGTACCTCGCCATTGATACCAATGCCCTGCATGCAAGTTTAAGGTGCAGGTGGTGATCAATAGTTTCGTTATTCAATATAGTAATCTCAGTCGTTCGTGCTTAAACGAGCAGGCTAGATTTTGTGTAGAGCAAAGGAATGGGAAGCAGATTAAAATTGGGCCCAAGGGAGCGAAATGGATGCTTCCATTCTCGACTGTTAAGTGAGAGCCCAAATTTAACCTATTGCAAATGAAACTTGTTCAAGTATCAGGAGTATACGTCAGATGGTAAATTATATGAAGCGGTTTTTTAGCGCCTGAAATTTTTTCTGCATCCCCCTCCATTTCGGTGATATTGGGGTGATTTTGCCATAGACCGTCTCTATACAAGAAGAGGATTCGGTTATCCTGAGACGATTTTTTTTATATCTGTGCCAGATAGAGTTTCCCTTTCGAGAAGGGCCTGGGTGATGGCATCGAGATGCGTGCGGTGCTCGATTAAGATTTCACGCGATTGATCATAGGCGGCTTGGACCAATTTTTTCACTTCTGTATCGATGAGTACTGCGGTTTGCTCGCTGATAATTTGTGTAGGTTGGCCACTGAGCGGATTGGTCGCACGAAAGGTCATCGGCCCCACAGCCTCGCTCATTCCCCATTCGCAAACCATTTTCCGTGCAATATCCGATACACGTTCAATATCATTGCCGGCCCCCGTGGTCATTTGGTTGAATACCAATTCCTCGGCAATCCTCCCGCCTAGCAGGGTGCAGAGTGTGTTAATCAGGTAATGGCGGTCATGGGAGTTTCGTTCTTCCTCAGGTAACTGCATGGTGAGTCCCAATGCGCGCCCACGGGGAATGATAGTGACTTTGTGTACTGGGTCGGCGCCGGGCAATATCCATGCAACAAGAGCGTGCCCTGCCTCATGGCAGGCGGTTATTCGTTTTTCACGTTCGGTGATGATCATGCTCCGTCGTTCGGCACCCATCATGACCTTGTCTTTGGCCGCTTCCAGCGTTTCCATGTTCATATGTGTTTTTTGTTGCCGGGCCATCAGCAGTGCTGCTTCATTAACCAGGCTGGCCAGTTGGGCACCGGAAAATCCGGGTGTTCCTTTGGCGAGAATCTGCCAGTTCACATCTGGAGCGATTTTAGCGTTGCGTGCATGTACTTTGAGGATTTTTTCACGACCGCCAACGTCGGGTAAGGGGACCATGACCTGGCGATCAAAACGTCCTGGCCGCAGCAGAGCCGGATCAAGGATATCCTGTCGGTTGGTAGCCGCAACGACAATAACATGATCATTGGCCTCGAATCCGTCCATCTCAACCAGTAACTGGTTGAGTGTTTGTTCTCGTTCATCGTTTCCTCCGGTCCCTGCTCCCGAGCTTCGATGTCGACCAACCGCATCTATTTCATCAATAAAAATAATGCATGGTGCTTTCTTTTTGCCTTCATTGAAGAGATCTCGAACTCGTGAGGCTCCGATGCCGACATACATTTCCACGAAATTGGAACCGCTGATGGAGAAAAAGGGGACCCCGGCTTCACCGGCAATGGCTTTGGCCAGCAAGGTTTTTCCGGTACCTGGTTCACCGTAAAGCAACACACCGCTGGGGATCTTTGCCCCGGCCTCGACAAATCGAGCAGGGTTTTTCAGGAAGTCCACCACCTCCTCGATCTCTTCCTTCGCTTCGTCAATACCTGCCACATCAGCAAGTTTAACTTTGGATTCCTCTGGATTAATAAGACGTGCCCGGCTTTTGCCAAAAGCCATTGCGCGGCCACCTCCGCCTCCTTGGTTCCCATTTTTTTGGAAGTAGAAAAACCAGAGAAAGGCAAAGAGTAGGATAGGAAGCCACATTAACAGCGTTTGCATGAACCACGGTGTTTTCGGAGGCTCTTCGGCCAGTATCGTGATCTTTTTTTGTAAAAGATGGTTTAAGGCGTCGCTTGTTGGCGGAACCACGGTTTTAAACATCTCGCCATCGCTGGTTTCCCAATAAACCGTATTCTCAACGGTTCTCACCTTGGTGAGAAAACCGCTGTCAATTTTATGGAGGAAATCAGTATAGGCAATGGAATGGTAACTATCAGGGGATTTTTGGCAGTAGTGTAAGAGGAAAAGAGCAGCAAGGGCAATAATCAGCCAAATCGAAAGATTTTTATAAAATTTCTGCACAGTACTCTCCTGTAAAAAAAAGTTGACAAATAAATGTCAATGAATGTCGTTCTCGCAATATACGCTTGGAAATGACGTTCCAATATTCGTAACTTGCTGTGTTCGTAATGCGTAACTTCTTGGATTTTATTTTTTTTCAGGCTGTCGTTGTTTGCTTAATTGATGAAATTATTGCTTGTCGGGACGCTTTGAGAAAAATGGACGCAAAATAAGTCGATCTTGGGAAAATGTGCAAAGTCGACAGGGTTGAAGGATAATTTACTGTTTTTATGTAATATATTTCAATGGTGCTCAAATTAACCGATGTATAGAAAATACGTCACTTGGTAATGGAGCTACCATACATTCAAAAAAAGGTAAAGCTGGAAGGGAGATAGAAGGAGCCCCCTCCAAGGCCGCCACCTTGGAGGGGAGGGGGGAAGCCCGCTCGTTTTCTGAAATTTTGCGAGTGGCTAGTTGATAAATATGCATGATTTATTCCAATTACAACGCAGCTCGAGGTTGCATTGTAATTTATAACTGCTTGTCTTTATTGTGTATTTTTATGAATTAATATCTCCCTGTCATTTGTTTCGAATCGATATGGCATGGTTTGGGCTTATTTTTAGCCGCTGTAATTATTTTATGCTCGTTTTGCGTCATGTTATTTTTAGGGTGAGAGTGTTTGGTCTGAGTTGAAAATTTGTTTTATTTATATGCTGTTACAGAATGGTAACCATTTTTGGTGGCACGATAAGTTGAAATAATAATTTAATAAAAATCCGCAAGCTTGATTTGTGGGCGAATTATGAGCGTGTTATTTGCAAATTAATTAACAATTGAGGTGAGTTTTTATTGACAGCTTTTAGTGCTCAAGATAAAAAGCCAAAAGTGATCGATCGCTTGGTACGTGCTGCAGCGTGACCTGGCCTTCCTAAAAAAGGAGGTTGCACTCAATAAAACAACCGGAATTTATCCGCCAATACATTCCGGGGAAGAACATTGTCATTCTCGCAACCAACCGTGAAAACGACTTCTTGTGCCTGACGCCGTATTTGGCCCATAGGCATGGTCTATTGCTTTTCAAGTTAGTCGAGTTTGTCAAGATTGTCCGTTAAAAGGGCAAGGAGAAGAAAATGGAAGCCATCGTATTTTTCGTTGTCTGGTTGGGTGGTGCTGTTCTCCATACGCTGTTCGATCTGAGAATTAAGCCAGTTCTTCAGGCCGTCAGGGAAGAAAGCGACTTACCCTAAATGTTTGGAAAAAAGTAGTTACTGGTCATTATTAATATCACTATCAATGTCGAATAGAGATCGGTAGGGGTTGCCGTTCTCTTCAATGGAGGAAGCGCTACCATGGAAAATATTGTAGCCAAAGTGTTGCCCCAGGAAGGTGGGCTCGAAGGGAGTCGTTCCGGGTTGTATAACAACACCATCGGATTGCTTGGAATACTCACTCTTGTTGGGATTGCATTTGGTATTCACGCCTTTTTTGCCGGTCATGAGCATGTCTATGGTGTAACTCGCGAGGTTCCCTGGGGGCTCATGCTTGGCGCCTATGTATTTTTTGTTGTTACCTCAACCGGCTTGTGTCTGGTTTCTTCAATTGGACACGTGTTTGGTTTCGAAGCATTTAAACCGATCGCTAAAAGATCCGTTTACCTCGCTATTTCGACCATTGTTGCCGGTTTCCTTGTTATCGCTTTTGAGATTGAAAATCCATGGCGAATGGCGGTGTACAACATTATCTCCCCGAATTTGACGTCAAATATCTGGTGGATGGGGACCCTATACGGCGCTTATCTGTTCTGTATGCTGATCGAATTTGCGCTGCTTCAGGCTGGGAAACATAAAATTGCCGGAATGTGCGGATTGATTGGGGTGATTGCCGGTGTTGCCGCCCATTCCAACCTTGGTGCGGTTTTTGGACTGCTCAACGGTCGCGAGTTCTGGCATGGACCGTACATGCCAATTTATTTTATCACTTCGGCCATGATGTCTGGTTGCGCCACCGTCATTTTCTTTCATTGGCTCGGCTACAAGATCAATGGCTGGAAAATGAGTGAAAAATTGGAAGAATCTCTGCGCGCAGTGGCTAAACTTGGCGCCTTGCTTTACATGGTCATCATGTTTTTCACTACCTGGAAACTGATCTCCGGAATATCCGGACATCCTCCGGGAAAATACGAGGCTATCATGGCTATGATCAACGGGCCCTATGCCAAGAATTTCTGGTATGGCGAAATTGGTATGGGCCTGGTTCTTCCCTTCCTGATTATTCTTGCTGTTCGGGCCAAAAACCTCACTGCCATGGCCATAGGTTCTTTAGCGAGTATTATCGGTATTTTTGTCATGCGCTATGACCTGGTTGTTGTGGGGCAGATTATTCCTGGGTTCCATGCGATGAACATTGTGAATCTACCGCAGATCCTCCCTTATGCGCCGACACTGCACGAGTGGATGGTCACGCTTTCCGGATTCACTTTCTGCGGCATTCTGTTCATGATGGGAGAGCGGTTGTTCCGCGGTCATCTGTCCGAAGATCATTAATGGAATTCGTGTCGAATGGTAGGGTAACCGCAAGGATTTGGGTTGTTCTACTCCGGCACCCCGCAGAGACAGGAGGCCGGTATGGCAAGAAAGAAAACTGAGATACAGGCAATTCGCTCCGATGTGCCTATTTATCCCATAGGAGTTGCGGCGAAACTGCTCAATGTTCATCCGAGAACTTTACGGATATATGAGCAGGAAGGCTTGATTGAGCCCAAAATGATCGGCAGCAGAAGGATGTTTTCTGCCGATGATATTCAGTGGATCACCTGCCTGCGAACCTTCATTCATGAAGAGGGAATCAGCATTCCGGGGTTAAAGAAACTGTTGGAGTATATTCCCTGTTGGGAGGTGGCTGGGTGCCCGTCGGAAGTGTATCGGCACTGTTTGGCGAGGGTCGACCGATGCGTACCCAAGACTTTGCATCCAGTTGGAGATGTCGCGGCTCGCCTGCAGGCAAAAGAAGCTGATGTGCAGAACCGAACCAAGCCCGGGCAAAAAAAAAAGCACCAATCTTCAGGTTGAGCTCTTGCAGGAAAGACGGCAAGGAAACCCTGGAGCGGGTTGTTTAGTTGCCAAAGATGATGGACTTGTAAAAAGTCCATCACACTCTAAGAGATGGCTAGGTAAAAACACAGATATACAAGGAATAGTGTTTTTTCGGCTCGAAGGTATACGTAAGATATGTCGAGCGTCGGGAAAAACGCGCTACTCTGTAGATCGAAGTTTTTACGCAGCCATCAAAAATAAGATTTTTGTTATGAGCGTAAAGCATTTTTGGGAAAGAAGGCGATTGATTTTCGAAGGGCTTTAGCGTTCACAAACGTATCGTCTTCACTGATGACACAAGGGGCATGGAAATAATACTTCCATGCCTTTTTTTATTCGGCTATCCCTCGGAGTCTTCGCAATTTTGCGCAGAGTTGATTATGCCGTAACGTTCAATTTTGCGGCGTAGGGTGTCTTTGGAGATGCCAAGTTCGCGGCAGGTGACCATTTTACGCCAGCGGTTGCGCTCAAGACTGAGCATAATCGCCTGCTTTTCAATATCCTCCAAACTTTGGGGACCGCTGTCCCGGGATGCACCTGAAACGACCTCCTCAAAACCAGTGACAAAGGGCTCGGGAAGATGCTGCGGCTGAATATAGCCGCCTTCACAAAGAATAAACGAATACTCGACAATATTTTCAAGTTCCCTGATATTACCTGGGAAATCATAGCGCATCAGCAAAGACAGCGCGCCGCCTGCGATGCCAACGATGTCTTTGCCCTGCTGAGCGGAGTATTTTTTGATAAAATGCTCGATTAGCAGGGGAATGTCTTCTTTGCGCTCCCTAAGTGGCGGTAGGCTGATCTTGACCACATTGAGCCGATAGAAGAGGTCATCGCGAAAACTGCCATCTTTGACCAGTGCCTGGAGATTGCGGTTAGTTGCAGTAATAATGCGCACATCTGCTTTGACCGGGGTGTTTGATCCCAGGGGTTCATACACCTTCTCCTGCAGCACCCGCAGCAGTTTTACCTGCACGCTGCCAGGTATATCACCGATCTCGTCGAGAAAGAGGGTGCCTCCCTCGGCTGCGGCAAATCGGCCAAGTTTATCCTTGCGTGCATCGGTAAAGGCACCTGCCTTGTAGCCAAAGAGCTCAGATTCAAGCAAGGTTTCGGGTAGGGCCGCGCAGTTGACCACCACAAAGGGTTTGTCCTTGCGTTCACTGGCATTATAGAGCGCTCTTGCCACCAGCTCCTTGCCGGTACCGCTCTCGCCTAGGATGAGCACTGTGCTCGGGCTGCGGGCAATGTCCGGCATGATGGAGAATAACCGCTGCATGGAGGTCGATTTGGAAATGATGGCATCAAAGGTGTACTTCTGACTCAGTTGCTGCCGCAGGGTAGTGATGGCCGTCAGGTCGCGAAAGGTTTCAACACCGCCAATGATATTTCCTTCATGGTCCGTTAAAGGGGCTGCACTGATACTGATTGGCACCTTGGCCCCCTGGCTATTGCGGATGGTAATCGAGCGGTTGGACGCCGGAGCACCCTTATAGAGGCTTTCGGCAATAGCGCAGTTTTTCCCGCAGATGCTTGAGTGAAAGATATCCGAGCAGGATTTGCCCATGGCGTCCTCCCGGACCCAGCCGGTTATTTCCTCGGCAGCCCGATTGAACGAGGTGATGCGCCAGTTGCGGTCAACCGTGAATACGCCGTCGGCAATGGAATCAAGAATCAGGCTTTCGCGAATAGAGGAAGTATTATCACGGAAGGTCTCAATGCCGCCGATGATGTTGCCAAAATCATCAAGCAGCGGTGAGGAGCTGATGGTCACTGGGACCGAATCGCCAGCTTTGTTTTTAATAAAAATCGAGCGATCGATATACATGCTATTGCTGTCGATCGCCTTGACGAGCATGCATTCGCTGCCGCATATACTGGAGTGAAATATTTCACTGCAGGGCTTGCCGATGACCTCCTCCTGCTTCCAGCCGGTGATCGATTCCGCAGCCCGGTTGAACGAGGTGATGATTCGGTTACGGTCGATGGTAAAAACACCGTCGGCCACCGAGGCCAGTATGAGCGCATTGTTGAGGCTGTCGGAGCAATCGTGGAAGGTCTGGACGCCACCTATTACCTTGCCGTTAAGGTCGTAGAGCGGGGATGAGGTCAGTGACAAGGGAAACAGGCGCCCCTCCCGGTTGGTCATGAACACGGTCTGCCGGGTAAAGGACTTTTCCTGTTCCACGGTTGAGCGAATCATGCAGCCGTTTTCGCACAGCTCATCAGGAAAAACATCCTGGCATTTTTTGCCCAGCACGTCGTCTATTGCCCAGCCGGTGATTCGCTCTGCGGAGCGATTAAAGGAGATGATCTCCATATCTCGGTTGACAGTGAGCACGCCTTCGGAAACCGAATCAAGCAGTAACTGGTGATAGAGGGTGGCGTTGTTGCTGTCGAGGGTGACTAGGGCACCGGAGATTCCTCGGTCCTGGCCCCACAACGGGGTGACTGTGGCGAGCACTTCAACGGGAGATGAACCTTTCTTGTTGGGTAAGAGCAGGGATTGGCGGGTTTGGGTATCTTCCCATACAAGTTGGGTGAAAAGTTCAGCCAGATTGATGGTCGCTTCCTTGAAAAGCAGGATCTCGTCCAACGATTTGCCAAAAAGTTCGCCCAGACTATAGCCGGTGAGCATCTCAGCGTTTTTATTGATTCCAATGATACGGCAATGGGGATCGATGAAAAAGACTGTCAGGGTGTTACGGAACATTGTGGGTATATGGGAGGTATTGAGGGTCATAGAATTTAAGCCGGGCAAAGGGAATGAGTCGTCAACGCTGCCCCTGGTGAAAAATAAGAGCGCTGGGGATGGACATTATGCGGCTGGCCTTTAGGCAACATGGAAAATTGATTAAATGTCCCACAGGCAAGGGTGAGGGAAAAGTGCCGTTACTATACCATATATTTGAAAACTTGCTCTTCTAACGGTTTTGGGTTATGTTCGCTCGTTGCAATTTCGAATTAATGAGGGGCTATTCATTCTCGGCTACTTTTTCTCGTGCCATAACAACACATTGTAGCACTTAGTGCCGATGTCGTCTTCGTTACTATTATTCTGAGGGTGTGGAATGAACATTAATGAGCTGGAAAAATTAAAAAATGAAGGGGTGGAGCATCTGCCATCGCTTGAGCGCCGTACCTTTTTGCGTGCCGGACTTGCCATCACCGGATTGTTCATGGGGGGAACGATACTGTCGCTGACCTCTGTCCGCAATGCTGAAAGTGCGATTGGCGCCATGCCGAAAAACGAAAAATACCCGTACAGCCCTCATTACAGCATGGTTATGCGGCAAAATCTCTGTGTCGACTGTGAGCGGTGCATGGATGCCTGCGTTAAAACCAATCATGTTCCCTCGTACGGTTATCGGACCATTATTCTCGAGCGGACCCGAGAAATCGGTCCCAAACAGAATGAAACCATCTTCATGCCGGTCCTTTGTAACCAGTGTAACGAGCCGCCCTGCGTGCGCGTTTGTCCGACTGTGGCCACCTACAAGGATAAAACCACAGGTATCGTTGTTATGGACTCCAAGAAATGTATCGGTTGTAAAACCTGCATGGCTGCCTGTCCGTACAATGCCCGCTATTTCAACGAGGAAGTACGGGCGGTTGACAAGTGTAACTTCTGTTTTGACACCCGTCTTTCCAAGGGTAAAAAAGATACTGCCTGTGTCGAGGCCTGCCCTGCCAAAGTGAGGGTGTTCGGTGATATCAGCGACCCCAACAGCGAGGTCTACAAACTGGTTCATCAGCCGGAGACCACGGTTTGGGTACTGCGTCCCGAGACCGGCGCTCTGCCTAACGTCTATTATATGAACGCCTAAGTCGTCAAAGGAGAAAGGACTATGAATGCAAAAGTAAAAAGATCTGCACTCCTTGGCGCCTTATTTGCTGCGGGAGTATTGTGTGCCGCTGATATCTGGGCCAATGAGCCGGCTGCCGTTTCGGAGGCTCCGCAAAAACAGCTTGCATCCTACGGTAACACTCAGGTTGTTGCTGTCGAGCCGATTCGGCAGATGTTTAGCCATAAATCCCACGTCGTCACCGCTGGCTTAAGCTGCGACAGCTGCCATCCGGATTTGTTTGATCGCAAACGTGGTTCAGCCAAGGCAAAGGGTGATTACAACATGGCATCGCTTGAAGCGGGTAAGTATTGTGGTTCCTGCCACGATGGCTCCACTGCCTTCAATACTACCGGTCCTGAGACCTGTAAGGTTTGCCATGGCAGCGATATGAAACAGCCAGATACAGTCGTGTTCAATATTCCAGTGAAATCGGTTATCTTCGAGCACAAAGAGCATGTGGAGATGGGGCTTGATTGCTCCAGTTGCCATGATCGGGAGTTTGAGATGAGAAAGGGTGCGGCAGAAGAGCATCCGGACAAATTCACCATGGAAGCACTGTATGCTGGCAAGTATTGCGGTGTGTGCCACAACGGTTCCGATGCCTTTGCCTCCAACACCCGTTGTACTACCTGCCACATCGGTGTGAAAGGGTTTGAGCGCAAGTTTGCCGCCGCTACCGAGGGCGCTGAAGCTGGCCACGGTAAAAAGAAGCACTGATTTATGCCCGCCACCTGGGGCAGAGCTTGGCTCTGTCCCAGTTTTTTCATTCCTCTCCCTGCGCCTCATTGTCAAGAGAACCTGACACCTTCTATTGTTAGGAGTCTCGCTCCTCTCCTTTTCCCCGCTGACTTTTTTGTTTCGCCCTCTTTTTCCTATCTGTTTTGATGGGTTATCCCTAGGTTAAGACTGCAGTCCTCCTGATTTTCTTCCGTTACATAGGGGGTAATTTCTCGCCGTCTATCGTTTCTATCGCTCGTTTCGGCGCATTATGAGTCCCACTCTTTATCTGTTGGTGTAACGTGCTAATTTTGTGATGTATTATCCTGTGTAAGTATTGAGGGTTATGGCCCTCTATGCAGATTTCCAGAAAATATCATCGTGATGCTTTCGGCGAGCATTGAAAGGGAATTCATCTTTTTCTTCCAATTTTTTAGCTAGATAATGCACCTGAGTCTTTTTCCCCCAGGTTGTCGCCTCGGGCGAATATTGATCGGGTCGGCTTGGGCGCTTCGGGCTAATTTAGCGTCATGGTTGCAATTATATTGTCAACTTGAGTGTTAATAAAAACTTAAACATCAGCTCTTGCATATAAAAAAATAATCGCAACATCAATTCGTTGCCTGGAATTTCCCGGAAATCGACCAGGAAGTTTTCTCTATGGCACATCCCTTGCGATATTGAGAGCAAGAAAAATGCTCCAACCAGCGAACAGCGAAAAGGGGATAACAATGAATACGTTACCGCACAACCAGGCCAACCGGATAGAAAACGATGGCGGTCGTTCTCTGTCTTCCTGGGTTCGGATACATCTGGCCCACATCGTCGAGTCTTTCTGGTTCTGTCTCACCTTTGTGCTCTTCCTGCTCATGGGACCATTTTCAGCCGTGGTTGTTCTTATCGGTCTGGGGTCTCTGGCTAGCGAAGAAAACAGGGAAAAGATGATCGAGCCGGCACGGTTATAATTTTTTTCACACACGTATTTCAACACGCAAGGAGGTTAGGATCATGGCAAATGGATTTTTACTGACAGCAACTGCTGAACCGGAGGTAGCCAATCCTCTGGTAAAAACTCTGTCCGGCCTGTTCGGGTTACTGCTGCTGGCCGGGGTTGGGGTGGGTTTGGCGGGATTTTTTATCGGGCATGAACACATCTTTAACAATACCCGCGAGGTGCCCTGGGGGCTGTTGATCTCCACCTATGCCTTCTTCGCTATCACCTCCACCGGGCTTTGCCTGCTGGCGGCGATCAGTCACGTTTTCGGCGGCAACAAGCTGGCCCCGCTGGCCAATCGTATGGTCTGGATCTCTCTGATCACCATTCTCAGCGCCTTTGTCGTTATCGGCATGGAGATTGAAAATCCCTGGCGTATGGCCATCTATAACGTCATCTCCCCCAATATTACCTCCAATATTTGGTGGATGGGAACCCTGTACGGTTTGGCTCTGGGTTTTATCCTGCTTGAGTTCTGGCTCATCCTCACCCGTCATTATACCCTGGCTCTGGCTCTTGGTATTCTCGGCGCCTTGGCCGAGGTTGCCGCCAACACCTGTCTTGGTGGTGTTTTTGCCACCCTAGCTGCCCGTCCTTTCTGGTACGGCGCCCAATTACCGGTATATTTTCTGGCCTGTGCATTCCTTTCCGGAGCGGCTGCATCCATCCTTTTCACCCACTATGCCTACGTCATCCGCGGCAAAAAAATGGAACAGCATGTAACCGAGGGCGTCCAGGCTGCAGGCAAGGTTATGCTTCTGATGCTGATCTTGGTTGCGGTTGCTACCTTCTGGCGCATGGCATCCTTCTATGTCGGTGGCGTCAGTGATGGAAAGGTCGCTGCCAATGCCCTCTATGCTGGCCCGTTATCCTTCAATTTCTGGGCTCTTGAGGTTGGTGTCGGTTTGGCTGCTCCGGCCGTGTTGCTGCTCCTGAGCCGCTTGAAGAGTGTTGCTGCTCTTTCTACAGCCGCTTTGATGGTTCTGGTTGGTATGTTTATGTCTCGTCTTGACATGGTTATTGGCGGCCAGATTGTTCCCCAGTACCTGGGCTATGACAACCTGCCGACCTACCTGAACTATACCCCCTCCGGTTTCGAATGGATCGTGGCTCTTGGTGGTATCGGATTTACCGGCGTGGCCTTTCTTCAGGGCGAGCGCTTCTTCGGCAAAAGTTTTTCCGATCATGAAGCGCACTGAAAAGATAAGCGGGCACGTTCTTGACCGGCTCCTCTTGGTGCTGATCACGGATTCACTCGATGGGGGAAACAATGGTTGATGAACAAAAAGCAATATTCACCATCGGAGTTGCTGCGCAGATGCTGGGTGTGCATCCTCGGACCTTGCGAATCTACGAAGAAGAAGGTTTGATCACTCCCATCCGTAAAGGGAAATGGCGGTACTTCACCATGAACGACATCAAATGGATTGAATGCCTCCGGGAGATGATCCATCAGCACGGGGTGTCGATTGCAGCGGTAAAAAAACTTCTCCAATACACCCCATGCTGGAACATCACCGACTGCCCCTTTGAAAAACGCAAACAGTGTACCGCCTTCATGGCCAACGGTCTTGTCCCCAAGAAGATCGAAAAGCAAAAGGTGAAAAAAGTACAAAATTCGGATACCAAAGCTGCCTAGAGTAGTTGGCATTCCTGCTGAATGCGTTGAAAAAAGCTCGTCACATCCTCGGATGTGACGAGCTTTTTTTTATGCGTTTGATGAGATGTTTCAGATGTACAGTTTAGCTTTACATTGACTGTACATTTAGTTAAAGATGCTCTTTATGGAACGAAGGATTATTCATCTCAATATTGCCGATTTCAGTGTGGCTGTGGAGCGGTTGCTCGACAGGAGTCTGAAAACCAGGGCGCTGATTATTGCCGAGCCTGCATCTCGGGCCGTGGTCCACGACATGAGCGATGAGGCCTATGGCGAGGGGGTACGTAAGGGAATGGATCTTGCCGTTGCCCGGCGTTGCTGTCGCTCAGCCTTGATTCTTCCGCCCCGACCCGAGCAGTATCGCCGGGCAATGGAGAGCTGTCTGCAACAGATCCTGCCCTACACCCCTTTAGTGGAGCATTCCAACGGCGGTGGCCATTTTTATCTGGATGTCAGCGGGGTCGGGCGCCTCTTCGGTCCGCCGCAGGATATAGGACGAAAGTTACGGCTCAGCATGCTCCGATCACTCGACCTTGATCCCATTTGGTCGGTGGCCACCAACAAACTCCTGGCCAAGGTGGCCAGTCGTCTGGTCAAACCCCGGGGCGAATATATTCTCACCGAGGAGGCCACCTCCTTTCTTGCTCCATTGCCTCTGGAACTTCTGCCCGGTATTGCCGGGGCTGATTTGCAGCGCTTGCGGCATGTCAATATCCGTCGGGTCGAACAGGCCACAGTCCTCTCGGTACAGGAGTTGAGCCTACTCTGCGATCAGCGAGCCCGGTTTCTTTATCAGAGCTTACGGGGAATCGATACAACGCCAGTGTTGCCAGCAACCCAGAACAGGGAAGAAAATATCTGGCATCACCTGTTGACCCCGGACAGCAACCAGCAAAATGTCGTTCGTGCTACGCTGGCCAACCTGGTAGAGCAAGCCGGAGCGAGCCTGCGCCGTAGGCGCTTGGGATGTCGGCGAGTCGGTGTCTGCCTTCAGTATACCGATGGTGTGTCCACGTCCCGTCAGATGGCATCGCCGCAGCTGGTGGATGACGATTCCGGGCTGCAGCGGCTGGCACTGAGTGCGCTCTATCGAGCCTGGCAGAGGCGGGTGCGTTTGCGTAGGCTCTCTTTACATGTGCTGCAACTGCAGCATCCGGTACAGCAGCTCTCCCTGTTTCCTCTCAATCAGAATGCCCATCGCACCCAAGAGCGCGACCGGCAGCTCAGTCAGGCCATGGATGCGATTCGGCTTCGTTGCGGCGGGGAGAAGATCCTGCGCGGCTCACAGATGCTTGTTACGGCTTCACGTCTATAAAGGGTCTTAAATGATGGTTGCCCTCGGTTTGCACTCCTCCTATTCGTTGATGCGGGGCACGGCCAGCCCCCGTGGACTATGCCGCTACGCACGAAAACTTGGCTACACCACCCTAGCGCTCACCGACTGTAACAATCTCTATGGGCTTTGGTTTTTCCTCAATGCCTGTAGGGAGGAAGGGTTGAGGCCGATCATCGGCGCTGAACTCCGGCTTGAACATGGGCAACGGCTGTTTGCCCTAGTCAAGGACCAGACCGGCTACCGCAATCTCTGCCGTCTGCTCACCGATCGCCACCGGCAGCCTGCCTTTACCTTGGCCACCGGGTTGGCCGCTCACCATGAGGGGCTGGTCGTGCTGGCAACGGATGTTCCCCTGCTCAAACAGTGTCGGGAGATCGGGGCCGATGTCGTCGCCGGGTTGGTTGGCCTCCCGAATCAGCACAACTCTACTCTCCGACTGCAGGCCGGCAAACTGGGGATAGCTGCGGTCGCGGTGCAGGATAGTTTTTTTCTCACTCCCGGAGATGAGGCCCTGCACCGGTTGTTACGAGCCATTGACGTCAATGGTTCACTTGATCGGCTGGCTGCAGGAGAATTGCAGAGCAAGGCCATGTTGCCTTCAATCGGACAGTGGCAGGATCGATTTCAGATCTGGCCGGAGTGCCTGCGCGCAGCTGCGCAGGTGGCCGAGAGCTGTAGTTTGCAGAGTCCATACCAGGGGTTGATTATGCCGCCCTGGCCGGGGCTGGACGCAGGGGATGAGCTGCACACACGCGCCTATCGTGGTGCTGAAAAACGTTACGGATATCCGCTACCCACTGCCGTCGTCAAGCGATTGGAGCACGAGCTGGCAGTTATCGGTTCCATGGGATTTGCCACCTATTTTCTCGTGGTGCACGACATTGTCGGCCCGGTGGCCCGTACCTGTGGTCGCGGTTCAGGGGCGGCCTCTCTTGTGGCCTATTGCCTCCATATCACTAATGTTTGTCCCATCCGCCACAACCTCTACTTCGAGCGTTTTCTCAATCCGGGCCGCACCGATCCTCCGGATATTGATGTTGACTTTGCCTGGGATGAGCGCGATCGGATTCTGCGGTCGGTGTTGGATAACTTCGGCTGTCGAGCGGCCATGGTAGCTAACCATGTCGCCCTGCAGCCACGAGCTGCAATCCGTGAGACCGCCAAGGTCTTTGGCCTGCCCGAGGGTGAAATCAGCCGGGTTACCAAAAAAATACCCTGGACCTGGCGTTCGAATACCGATGGTGAGGATTTCCTCGAAGAGTTGGTCGACCTGCCCCAACTGCGCGGTACCGATCTCACCGGGCCCTGGCCATTAATCCTCCAGTTGGCGGCTCAAATCAGCGGTATTCCCCGCTATCTTTCGGTTCACCCCGGTGGGGTGGTCATAACCCCGGATCCGGTCTGCGACTATGTTCCGGTACAGCAGGCGGCCAAAGGCGTGCCGATCATCCATTGGGAAAAGGATGGCGCTGAGGAGGCCGGTTTGGTCAAAATAGATTTGCTCGGCAACCGCAGCCTGGGGGTGATTCGGGATGCGCTAGCCCAGGTCAGGGCAGGAGGGAAAAAAATCGATGAGGCGCGGTGGTTGCCAGAAGATGACCCGCAAACTCGCTGCACCGTGGCCCAGGGCAAGACCATGGGTTGTTTTTATATTGAAAGCCCGGCCACCCGTCTTTTGCAGCAGCGTGCCCGTCAGGGCGACTTCGAACATTTAGTGATCCATTCCTCGATCATCCGACCAGCAGCCAACGAGTTTATTCGCGAATATCTGCGACGTCTGCACGGCGGCGACTGGCAGCCGCTGCATCCCCTGGTGGCCGGGGTGCTTGATGATACCTATGGCATCATGGTCTATCAGGAGGATGTGTCGCGGGTGGCGGTGCAATTTGGGTTTTCCCATGCCGATGCCGACCGGCTGCGCAAGATCATGTCGAAAAAAGATAAACAGCGGCAACTACGCGATTACCGCCAGCGTTTTTTGGATGCAGCCGTTGAGCGTGGCGCGGGAAGCGAGGTGGCTGAACGGATCTGGGCCATGATGATGAGCTTTGACGGCTACTCGTTTTGTAAACCCCATTCCGCCAGTTATGCCCGGGTCTCCTTTCAGGCCGCCTATCTCAAAACCCATTTTCCGGCCGAGTTCATGGCGGCGGTCATCTCCAATCAGGGCGGTTTTTACTCAAGCTTTGCCTATGTTTCCGAGGCCAGACGTCTCGGCTTGACGATCCTGGCACCGGATGTCAATCACAGCGGTATCCATTGGCTGGGGCAGGGGAGAGAGCTTCGTGCCGGATTGATGGCTGTCTCCGGCCTGAGCAAGACAACTTTGGAGCGCATGAGTCGAGTACGTGAGCGCGGTCCCTTTGTCTCGGCGTTTGATTTTTTGGGTCGAGTCGCACCGGCCCACGATGAAGCTGAAGCCTTGGTCCATGCCGGTGCCCTGGATACGCTGCAGCCGAAAGCGGCAGCCAATCGAGGGGTGTTGATCTGGTTACTCGCCGCCTGGTTCAAGGGAAGAAAAAACACCAATACACTCTTCCCCCTCGATCCCACTCCGCCACCGCTGCCGACGGAAGAGGAGCGTCAACGGCTCCGTAACCAATATCGGGTGCTTGGATTTCTCTGCGATTGCCACCCGATCACCCTCTTTACCGAGGAACGTCGGCGTTACCAGGCGCTTACCGCCCAGGCACTTTTCAACCAGCCGCTGATTGCGGTAACGGCCCGGCATCGACTGCGATTCATAGGCTGGCTGATCACCGGCAAGGTGGTGAGCACCAAGAAGGGCCAGCCCATGGAGTTCCTCAGCTTTGAAGATGAAACCGGTTTAATGGAGTGCACCCTTTTTTCCCGAGGATACACCCGTCATTGCCATCTGCTCCTCTCCGGTGGGCCCTTTCTTCTTTCCGGCTATCTGGATGAAGATTTTGGCGTACGCACCTTCACCATCGAACAATTGGTCCCCCTGCGGCTGCCGCCTTCTGTTGCCGCACCTGTCGTCCAACGTATTTCTCCGGTAATGGCGACGGTTACGGGTTAAAATACCATGCCGGTTGCGTATGATAGCCGACAGAAATGAGATAAATTCTCGACAATTGCGTTGATCTTTCTTCAGCCGAATAGCATAATTTTAAAAGATGGTGGACTCGTAAAAAGTCCATTCCATCTAAGAGATGGCTAAGTAAAAACACCGATATACAAGAAATAGTGTTTTTTTGGGCGCGAAGGCATACATCAGGAATATCGAGTGTCGAGAAAAACGCTGCGACGCAGTAGATCGAAGTTTTGTAACCGATCAGGGGGGAGCCCCAAAATCACTGTTTATCAACGGATCTGTAAGCGATTGCAGGGTGCCGGAGGTGCAAGGCATCGGCCAGCGTACACCTGTACGTAAACAGGCCGATAACACCGCAGATTCGGTGCCCCGTGATCGCCTACCAAGTTTTTTACGACGCCATTAACAAAGATGGATTGTGATCAGATGCTGGCGCAACGGTGATTTCCGTCAAAAAATGTTATAGCCGAGAGGTGGAAGGTGCCTGAAGAGAGTTTGGATTGCGGTTATCTGCAGAAGAAAGTCGACGTTCTTCTTGAGACGTTGAAGCAAGTCAATTACCAAAACGAGATGATGCTTGATTGGGTCAACGGCTCTGTTATCATGGTTGACCGTGAAGGGACGGTGGTGGAAGCCAATCCTGCTGCGCTTGCAGCCCTGGGCCGGACCGCGGAAGAATTGGTCGGTCAACACCTCCATGAAACCATCCATCACAGTCAGGACGATGGCAGTGAATATCCTTGGGATTTTTGCCCCCTGTTTGCCGCAATCGAAGATGGTTCCTCCCACCATGTTGATGGCGATGTGTTTTGGCAAAAGGATGGGGTCAGTTTTTCTGCGGATTTTATCGTCTGTCCAACCCGTGGCGAAGATAATGAAATTATCGGTGCGGTACTGATTTTCCGCAATCTCACCGAACAGCGGCTTAAAGAGGCAAGCCGCATCCATAGTATGAAACTGGAATCCATCGGTGTACTCGCCGCTGGTATTGCCCACGAAATCAATACACCCATTCAGTTTATCGGATCCAATCTTTCCTTTTTGCAGGAGAGTTTCCAGGATATCCTTCGCTTGCTGGCCACCTATAACCAACTCAAAGAAGCCCTGGAAACAGGCACCGGCGATACGGCCTCCCTAGTGGCTGAAATCAACCGCCTGGAAGAGGACGCGGATATTGAATACCTCGAGGACGAAACACCCAAAGCCTTTGAACAGACCAAAAACGGAGTTGACCGGGTCACAAAGCTGGTCCTTGGTTTGAAAGGATTTGCCCATTCAGGTGACGGCGAGAGTAAGCGGCCCTCGGATCTCAACGAAATCATCAGTAATTCGCTTGTAGTTTGCCAGAACGCCTATAAGTATGTGGCCAACTTGGAATTGGACTTGGGTGAGCTTCCCACGATTAAGGTCTACCCCGGGGATATTGGTCAGGTGATCGTCAATTTGGTGGTCAACGCAGCTCATACCATTGGCGATAAAAGGGAAAAGGAAAAAGACAGCACAATGGGCCTGATCCGGATTAGCAGCGGCAGCGACAACCAATGGGTGACCATTGCCGTTTCCGATACCGGCGGCGGTATCCCCGAAGGCGTGCGCCAACGTATTTTCGATCCCTTTTTTACCACCAAGGACATCGGTCACGGTTCGGGACAGGGGTTAGCCATCACCCGTAATATCATCTATGAAAAACACCATGGCGAAATCAACCTGGAATCGACCGTAGGTAAAGGCACGACCTTTTTTATCAAACTGCCTATCAATTGAATCTGGTTCTCCTGCCCAATACGCGCTATATCCATTGACCTCAAAACGTCCGGAGAGGAGGGGCCTCTTTTCGGGTGGTGTGTGAGCGGTATTTCGGTTGTTGGAGAGCGAGAGGATATTTTGAAACAGCTTTTAGGGGAAAGCCTGCGATCGTCCGTGACCAGCGGCTTGCTGATCCTCAAATATGTGGTTCCGTTTTATATCCTTGCTGATATCCTGCTCTATTTCGATCTGTTGAAATATCTGGGCTTTCTCTTTGCCCCCTTTACTTCACTGCTTGATCTACCACCAGAGGCTGCCGTGTCGTTGGCCGGAGGGGTATTTATCAATATCTATGCGGCGATAGCCTTTGCCGCCCCCTTGGGCCTCTCCCCCTATCAGTGGACGATTCTTGCCGTTTTTCTCGGTATCTGCCATTCCATGCTGGTGGAGAGTGCCATCATGGCCAAGTTGGGGATCTCCTCGCTCTATTCGGTACTGCTGCGGGGAATTGGCGCCTGTCTTATTGTTATTCCGGTGCTGTTCATGCCTGCCTCCTGGTTTACTACGACAACCCTCCACCATGCGATGAGCATACCTCACTCCACCCGTTTTTCTGAGATGCTGCTCCATTCTCTTGGCAAGGCCCTTGTGCTCTCAGTGGAAATCATTGGCCTGATCAGCTTGATTATCGTTGCCATGGATCTGCTCAAATCCACCCGATTTCTTCAGGCACATCTGGCAAAGGTCAACACCTCCTTTTCCATTATTGCCGGTCAATTGCTCGGCATTACCTATGGTGCAGGTATTTTGCTTCGTGAGGCTAACCGCGGCAGCTTAACCCGGGAAAATATATTGTATATCGGCACATTCCTCATGATTTGCCACTCGATCATCGAGGATGTGTTCCTCTTTGTCCTCTTTGGCGCCAACTATTGGGTGGTTATCGGGGTGCGGCTACCGGCTGCATTGCTGATCAGCCTGCTGATGATACGGCTGTTTCGCTTTATTTCGCTGGATTATGTGGTTCGCCGCTGAGGGTGTTTCCTTTTTCGCCCATCACTTGATGCCAGCCTGCGTTCAGCAGGCGTCACCCCAACCAGTCGCTGTGCCCGAGCATTTGCCGGAGGGTCTTGTGTGCGTTGGCCGACTCCTGGATGCGATCATAGTCGGCATTGAGCCCCAATCTGAGCACACCCAATACCAGAATCTGCCATTGTGACATACCGGGACGACTGTTATGGGGGGCGGCCTTGAGAGTTTTTCCATCAATTTGACGCTCGGACAACACCTTTTCGAGGAGAACAAATATCGGCCTGTGCAGTTCAGGCGTGGTGTAGATGTGCTGGAGGCCGTGTAGAATCTGTGGGATATCATCGCGGGATTTGGGGTCCAGCTGTTAGCCCGCATTTCTCACACATATATAAAGCAAAAAGGCCACAAATGTTGCATAATTATCGTGATTACAGCACGATAAGTGATGCAACCCGGGTGACCTTATGAAAACAGAGTGTACAAAAAAGTTTAATGCATTTCAAGCCCTGGGAAAAAGAGAAATAGTTGCAGATTTCTGCGGCGGGACCATCACTTCCGATGGCGGGGGATTGTTGCTGCGGGAAGTTGAGCAACGCACCACCATCCTTCAACGTTTTGCTGGGTGCTTCACCGACTATC
>JAQUEZ010000248.1 GCA_028684915.1 Desulfobulbus sp. | reverse complement strand
GTGAATGCGTGGCCCGATAGAGCGGGCCATAATCACCCAGTCGTCAGCGTACCTGACAAGCCTGGCATTGGCAAAGGTGCGGGGGCCTTCCGAGCTGTGAAAGCACTTGTCAAATTCATGGAGAAAGATATTGGCCAGCAGAGGAGAAATGACCCCGCCCTGCGGAGTCCCTTTGCGGGAACGGCTGACCTTGCGGCCACCAGTACCGTTTTCTTCCACGATCTCACTTTCCAGCCACATCCTGATCAACTTCAGTACGGATCGATCCGCTATTCGACGCTCCACACACTGCATCAGCTTGTCATGGTCTATCGTGTCAAAATAGCTGCTCAAGTCCGCATCAAGGACTGCACAAAACCCCGCCTTGATCGTCCGTTGAATCTCGCCAACGGCGTCATGGGCTTTGCGGCCCGGCCGGAATCCGTACGAGCAGTCCTCGAAGTCCGCCTCGAAAATTGGCTCCAGGATCAGCAACACCGCCTGTTGTACAACCCGATCCTTGACGGTCGGGATGCCAAGCGGTCGCATTTTCCCGTTTGCCTTCGGGATATACACCCGTTTTACAGCCATGGGCCGATAGGTCTTGCCCTGCAGTTGCCGCTGGACTGCATCCAGCAGGCCGGACACTCCTCCCGGACCTTCTTTGATGGATTGCAGACTCACTCCGTCCACCCCGGCCGCGCCACGATTGGCATACACCCGATTCCAGGCACTTTGCAGCACATCCGGGCGATATACCCGGTCGTACAGCGCATAGAATCGAAACTCCGGTTCTTGCTTGGCCTTATGGCCCAGTTTCTTACGCAGGAGAGAGACATTCGGGCTCAGGCCAAACTCCTCCTGCCCTGCCCTCTTTACCGTAGTGGGAGCAATTGCATGGTATTCCAAGCGGGACTTCCTCCATTGAGAGAAACACGATCAAAGTCCTGCCCCTTCGCTCCACGGGAGTTACCCCGCTTCTCCACTACTATGGGCAGGTCCGACTCCCGGCCGGGTCTGCGGAGCAGGTTATGTATTCCCTGCCTGCATTTGAACTCGGGCTACTTGCTGCCCTGTCCGACCCGCCGGGTCTCCCAGGTTCCCTGGCGCTCCCTTGAGTACATGCCATCTCCAAACACCCCGGGCGACAAGACACGAGGCTCCTGTTCTCCTCCCGTGCCGATAGCAGGCTTCCCCTTTCAGTTGGAGGGTCGCCGTCGCCACTCCTGTAACGAGGCCGAATCGAGTTTACAAAAGTTACGGCCTGCACTCTATCTGACCGTACGGCCTTTTCCGGTTCTGCTTGACGTTTCGGGTCACCCCTACACGCCGAACCGGCGATTTCGCGGTGAACAGGCAATTACCGCGGGTGGCATTGCAGCCACCAGGAGCACCAGAGCTTTGCCTGGCGCACAACCGATCAGGGGGGAGCCCCAAAAGCACCGTTTATCAACGGACCTCTAAGCGATTGCGCAGGGTGCCGGATGTGCAAGGCATCGGCCTGTGCAGCGTACACCAGTACGTAAACAGGCCGATAATACCGCAGGTTCGGTGCCCAGTGATCGCTCACCTTCCTTTGCGTCCATGGTGGCTAGATGCGTCTTCAGCTTAATGTTGTCTCTTTCGGTTCTTAGCCTGTCGATCAGGTTGCCAAACTCTTCTTTGATGGACTCGTAAAAAGTCCATCACACTCTAAAAAAGGGCTAAGTAAAAACACAGATTTACAAAGAGCAGTGTTTTTCCCGGCTCGAAGGCATACAGAAGGTATGTCGAGCGTCGGAAAAAAAGCTGCGACCCAGTAGATCGACGTTTTTTAGGACGCCATCTTCTTTGATTTCCATGAATACCCTCCTGTATGGTTAAAATGTCCGTAGACCGAAGAACAGTCTTACCTTCGGTAGTAATGGTCGCCTCTGTCGTGGCCGTAACCGTCCCGATTATCGTGCCGTTCATACCTCCCGCCATCTCCTCGATCATGGTGGTGCCTATCGTGCCAGGGACCTGGCCAATAACAGCCCGTAAGAGAGAAAAGCGTTACCCCCATGACAATGGCGGTCAAAATGTTTATTTTCATAATGTGCTCCTGATTTGTTGGCATCAATACGCCCCCGCGACCGTGTCTCAAAGGTGAAAACTCCGGAACAAGGGACGTGCCGGAGAGAGTACGAAACTACAATAATCATATTCATCTCCTTGGGTTGGTATTTTACGAAGTTGCAATTACGCGACCCGCAGGCTGAATACGTATGAGCCCCCCCGGCCCCTTCTCTCGCTCTACCTGGAGCATTCGCATTTATCCGTGTAAGAACAATGGGTTAATTGTTGTCTGAGACCACAAAACATGGTAGCCGAACTTAAAAGCCTCCGGATCGCGCCGACACAGAACGAGCACACCAGGCAAAGAAAGCGCACACGTTTTCTGGGCTCCGTCAATGTAAATTGGAAAGGTCTTGACTCTGCCGCCCAAGGATAATCAGGAATAACCTCAAGCTCGGATCTTGCACGCATGGCCAAGGGTGCCAGGAAAAAGGTTAGCTCAGCGGTTATTGGAGTTGCTGACTTTGTCCTGGTTTATTTACCTCCGTGAGCAAGCCATACCCCTTAAAAATCCAGTGGGCTCTTAGCTTCTTTCAGGGTTCGACTGCGAACTGTGTGGGTATAGATCATCGTCGTCCTCACATTGGAATGGCCAAGCAGTTCCTGGATGGTGCGGATGTCATAATTGGCCTGCAAGAGATGACTGGCAAAGCTGTGCCGGAAGGTGTGAGCTGTAACTCTTTTTGGTATTTTGTTTTTTTGCACTGCCGTGCGAATCGCCTTTTGCACCAAGGAAGGGTGGAGAGATAACGCCTCAATTCCTGGCTTTCTTTGACCTGCGTCAACTTTTGGGCCGGAAACATCCATTGCCAGATCAATTCCTTGGCCGCATTCTTATATTTAAGCTCCAAAGCGTTGACTAAAAAAACACCGTCGTAATCCGCTTCTACATCCTGTTGGTGCTGTTCCCCCACTCTGCCCATCTGTTCTTTCAACTCTGGAACCAATATTTCAGGAATGGGCACGGTTCTATCTTTTTTTCCCTTGCCATCATGTATCGTCAGTATTCCAGCGCTGAAGTTAAAGCATTGTATTCGTAATTGCAGGCATTCGAATAGACGAAGACCACAACCATAGAGCAGTTTAACAATCAGGCTGTATGGGTGAGACAGTTCGTCGACAACCCGGTCGACTTCGGTTCGGTCAAGAACAACCGGAATGTACGGCCGTTTTTTTGCACGTACTACTCCTTCAATTGTACCGAATTCCTTTCCCAATACATTGCGGAAAAAAAAGAGCAGGCTGTTGAAGGCGAGGTTCTGACTGGATGCCGAAACATGCCGTTCAACGGCCAGCCAGGTGAGAAATCCTTTTACATCATCCACTCCTATGAACGATGCATCCTTGCTCTTGACAAAAGTTTGGAATTGCCGAATCCATGACCGGTAGGAACGCAATGTTTTGGGCGAGTAATGGCACACCTGGATAGCAGAGTGCAAGTCATCATAGAGTTGAGTCCAGTCAGTTCCTGTGGCAGCGGTTGGGCTGGCTATTTTGCCCCTGTCACTAATGGCATGGAGACGAGACTCTTTCCTCGTACCGTCTGGTTGAGCTAATCCCCCCTGTATTAACCTCTCCTCTGTCGAACATATCTGGTCCGTGCCAAGATCATTTTTCAGCGTTTCTTGACAGGAAAGGTCCCCGGTTGCTGGCGGTATATTCTTGGCCTCCATTGCCGGCAAGTTCCCGGCCAGTTGCATGTAAAGTTCCACTGCCTAATCAGCCTGACGTACAAGATCGTCGGCCTGACCCTTACTGGTTAATTTTGCACGAAAAGATGCACGTGTTTCAGGGCTGGTTCTCTTAAGTGAATATTTCAGGCAAAAATCATAATATTAGCGAAACCACTTCAGGTAATAGGCATGTTGTTTACGGTCTATGTCGGATGCGCTCAGCTGTTCCTGGTAGGCTCGGAGCAGCTTTGGCGGTAAAGGTCTCATAGGGATAAACAGAAACTGTATAATAGGCGAAATGTGGTTGTTATCAAGCAATCAAAAGATAAAAGATTGACATAAATTCGGTCAAGGTGTTTTATCTGAAAAAAATAAAAACCACTTGAATTCGATTGGTTACAGCCTTTTTTGATCATAACCTTTTGCCGACCGGGTACCCCGATGCCACGGGAGCGTTGGTGAGCTTGTGTACAAAGCTGTGCTTGTTATCGAGAAACTACATAATTACTTGTTCATGGCGACTGCGTCGCCATGAATCGCGGAGCTGAAGTCAGCTCCGCGATTAGGCATCGGTGAAGAGGAGTACATCTTGGCACTTGAAGATTATACGGAATATGTGACATCAAACTTTGACCAGTTGAATAAAATGGTGCCTATATCGAGCGCCCAAAGGAAGTATATCGATTCATGGAAATCAAAATACTCCAAGCATTTCAAAAGCAGCCCACCAGAGGAGAATTTCTTATGGAATATCAGGGTACATAAGGCGCTTAAAGAAATATTCTCTGCGTCTGCAATGTATCAAGAATCTTTGATTGCAAAAGAGTCTCATTCATGGACGTCATTCTACTTTCTAAGTTATTACTCATTATTTCATGGGTTTCTGAGCTGTGTGTACTTACTGCCGAATGAAAATATTGATAAATTATCTGAAATAACACACACGAAATTACTTAACGTATTTAGGTCGAACTTTGTATCAGCAAAGCCAAAGATAATAGATCATAATATTTGTGGCTCCTCGCTGTTTCAAGTGGGTAAGCCAAAATTCAGCTTTCCACCAATGAGATATATCATGGCGATGAGATTGCGGGTGGTGCGATACCCTCGCGCCCTGGCCTTTGCTGCTTGGACGAGGCTGTTGAATCCTTCCAGCATACCGTTGTTGATTTTGGCATGAAACCAGCGGAGTACTCCGTCCCAGTGGCGTTTAATTGTATATGCGGCATCTTTGATGGGCTGCAAACGGCTATGGGTAGCCCAGAAATACCATTTTTTCAGGAAAAGTTCTGCGGACTCATTGGGTTGGGTAAAGAAATCTTGAAAGTTGAGACGGATGTGGTAGGCACGAGAAGTTTTTAAATTCAGTTTTTTGACCTGCAAATCTTCAAGGGTTTTGAGCTGTGCTGTTGTCAAATTATTTTGATTCTTTAGCCAGATATAGCGTGTTTTTGTCAACTCAGGTCTCTCTTTTTGCTCCTGGCGACGCACCTCGTCAACAGCTTCGTTGATGATTTTCATAATGTGAAATTTATCAAACGTCAGGTGAGCTGTCGGAAAAGCTTCCTTAACCCCTTTGATGAAGGCCGGAGACATGTCACTGCAGAATTCTGTAATTGCTTCTGTGGTACCGTTGTGTGCTAACAAATCCTCTTGAAATCGTTTCACTGTTGAGGCATCCTTGCCTTCAGTGGCATAGAGGATGCGAGATTTTTCAAGGTCGACAAAGAGACTTACATAGTTGTGCCCCTTCTTGCTGGAAGTCTCATCGACGCCAACGTGCTTGACGGTGGAATGGTCGACTTGATCACGCCCCTGATCGACGTAGTGATGCAAAATACGCCAAAGTCGAGTGTCGTGCTCACCAACGAAAGCTGCCAAGGTTTTGACCGGCATGGATTTAACCAAGGTCATGATCATTGCTTCAAAAAAGAGCGTGAAACCACTGTCCCGACGAGCCCATGGCAGGTTGTCAATCATACGTACCCCGCACTTTGGGCAATCTATCCTGGGCACCCTGGCAGTTAGGTAGGCCTCGTGCTGGAAGAAGTTCAAATGGCGCCAGCTTTTTTCAACGGTGTCGTGCGCTTTCAGGTCGAGGTGGCCGCATTCAGGGCAGAGAAAGGTGCTCCCTTTTTGAAAATCGATCTTGATATCAAGGCGCTTTTGTTCGGGATTGAATTCTAACGATGAAACCTGCCACGGTGGTTTCAAGCCAAGGGCCAGCTGGAATAGTTCGAGATCTTTCATGGTGCAGCTTTTACCAAGTCTCCCCCCAAAGAATCAAGAGCCTACCCACTTGAAACAGCGAGGAGCCATATTTGTGCAGCGTTCTCGCTTTTAAAATTTCTTCGAGAGTATTATTCATATCATATCCACCAAATCATTTCCTTTACGAGGCTAAAGACAATATAAAGCCGGATGTGGTTTTGCCAGCATTTCTAAAATCATGCTTTCAACTTGCGAGCTTGCTATCAGAAATTATAAAATCGTCATTTGATAAGCATCATAAAAAAATCCCTGATAAATTATCTTTTTATGATTTTGTACGGAAACATTACTGCAAAGTTAATAGCAGAGAGCACCCTGTAACTAAAGAGTACTTACTCCATTATGTTGACGAAATAAGGTTAAAAGAAACATTCGAATATCCTGCACCCGTGCCATTTGTCATAGAATTTGAGCATTTTAGTGATGAGTTTGGTATGTACGAGGGTGCAGAGTTTCCTCGTTTTGCTAATGGCGAGGAGATTTCCCCTTCAAGTTTTGCATATGATGCCATCTGCTAACAACAGCAAATGCCTAATCGGATAGCCGGGGGTTTTTCTCCCCCGGCCTCCACACCACCTGGCATGCGGGTCCGCACCAGGCGGTTCCCAAAGAGAGACGGGCCGTGGCCGGTCAATCGATAGCTTCAGTTCTTTGAAAAGACGGCAGTAACCGCGACTATCTTGGTGAGCTTAATTCCCATGACGCGCCCATTGTGTTCGCTCGCCCGGTCGGGTTCAACGCGATATGGAGCTCATGAGGAATGACATCCCCCTCTTCAAGTTCGGCCCTTCGACAGGGTAAGTCTTCCCGGCTCTCTATGCCGGGCTTGTTTCCAGCCACCACACTGCCATCAGTGGTGACGACCTGTCTACTATGGCCTCTGCTGACTTCTGCTCCATCACGGAGACCGTTACCGGAAACCGCGCTTTTCTTTACGAAACGCATGTGGAGCAGATCTCCCCGGATAAGAACGAGAACTGTCGCTACACAACCGCAGCATTTACCGTATCACCTGAACCCGTGGGACTTCGTCATGTGGTGCTGACTTGCCCGGTGACTCGTCCTCATATGCTGTTTCTGTCCGTCGGCTCATAGCTTTGCGCTCGGGCTTCCTTCAGACCCCTCCTCGCGGAGACGCCCTTGCCGCCGGCTAGTACTTTGGTATCGCTGCCAAAAGGCAGTGATTGGATTCTACGTACAGGGGACTTGCGCCCCATAAGTTCACGCCCATGCCGAGCGTACACCATGCAGTAGAGGAGACGCTGCGCGATAAAGCCGCGCATCGCCCCTCACTTCGAACGTTGGGCCGATAGGCGGACCCGCTTGCACAGAAACGCTATATGATTCCCGAAACCGATAATGCCTGGCTAACCGATATCGCTGAAGCCTATGCTGATGCCCTTGAATCCGTGCCATTTGGCAATGCCAAGGAAGACCTATTTCATCTTGGGCCACTTGTCAGTCTGAAGCGACGAGGGCTCAAGGCCACAGAAAAGAGGCGGAAGCTTGCAACGGAGGGCGCGCTGGCATCATATGTATCCAGTGCGGAACAGTCTCCAGATGAATTCAGCGATCCCACCTTTGCCTTTGTCTTCTGCTATCTGGCCTCTCATTTTGCATTGGACCTGTTGCCAATGAAACGTTGCGATTCATTGATACAGATGGCACTCGGCAACCTTGACAAGATTGACAAGATGGCCCAATCGGGTAGCCGAGGGAATCTCTCTCCCAGCCCCCACACCACCTAGCATGCGGGTCCGCACTAGGCGGTTCCCATGAGCTACCGAGCCGTAGCCGGGTAATGAATGTTTACCCATAGATCTTTGATAGAAAGCCTGAATATTTTCGCTACGAAGAAAAGCCACATTTACTTTCAATGGAAATAAATAAAGATAAAAATTTTCATTGGTCAATTCCTCCTTATTTCCAACCAGTTCTACATTTAGCCGTTGGATATAATAAAAACAAAAATCATCCATCACGAAAACTATTATCTAAAATACCTGTATAAACGATACGAATCGTAATCATAAATCTTATAACCAGTCCAGTCATTTCACCGGAAACTGCACACTACGCGGTTTCCGGTGAATTCCACGTTCGGCGCCTCTAACCAAACTTGACGAAATGAACAAGAATCAACTATTAAATAAAATTAAAAAAATCCAACCAGGTACTCACATACCAGGTCTTACACCTGAAAAAGTATATTATTTTAAAGGGTGTGAAGAGTATAAAGGGCGAGGTGAATTTAGGGACTTAACTGGGCAGACTGTTGTTTTGATAAAATCACCTGATAGAAAAAGATCCATTGTCAGGTTATTCATAGAACCTATTTTCCTGTTTATAAACTCAAAAGAGAATGTTCTTGGCTATGGTTGTCATCCCGTTTTAAAATTCAATGAAGTACTTTATAAACCAAGACCAAAATTTCCTAACTTATTTGAGTTTAGTGTTCACTATAATGCATTTTGTCTTTTTTTAAAAAATTTATAACATGTAAAATTATCAAAAAAGCTATGGCCACAAAATTCAGTTGGGCCTCGTAATATCAACATGTTACGAAAGCAGGTCGCGCCATACTTTGTCATGATTCCCTTTGGATTCATTGGACACACTAGCTTCTTACCGTCATGGCCA